>NZ_QZVS01000062.1 GCF_003602235.1 Cryobacterium melibiosiphilum | reverse complement strand
TCTTACCGTGATATTTATCCCGTTTCGTGAAACAGAGACCATTTAGCAGGGCCGGAAACCCTTAGCGTGTTATTTATTCCGTATCGTGAGCTGACCCCTTAATGTGGCTGCACTGCAGGCGGCCATGCCGGAGAAGCTCACCATGGAGCAGATCCAGGCAAGGCTTGGCGCGGTGTGGGTTGATGCCGAGACCCACCAGCAGTTCCTCCAGGAGCTCCTGCGTGATCGCAGCATCCGAGTAGAAAACCCGATGCCGGGCATGTGGGAGGTGCGCGGCAACCGGCAGACATTGCGCGCCACCAGCGAGTGGGGCACCGTGCGACGCCCGGCGACCATGCTCACTCAGGCGCTGATGGAGCAGAAGCCGATCACCGTCTTCGACGAGTACGAAGCGATGGGAACGAAGAAACGGGTCGTGAACGCCCTGGAGACCACGGCGGCGCAGGAGAAAGCCGACCAGCTGCAGGAACGCTTCGGCGAGTGGGTCTGGGAGAACCCGGAACGGGCGGAACGCCTCACGGATGAGTACAACCGCCGTTTCAACTCCATCGCGCTCCGCGACTACAGCCATGAAGGCGACTACCTGACGTTGCCCGGGGTGGCGTTGAACTTCGTGCCGCGACCGCACCAGCGTGCCGCGGTGGCGCGGATGCTCTCCGAGCCTGCCGTGGGGTTGTTCCACCAGGTCGGAGCGGGCAAGACCGCGGAAATGGTGATGGGCACCATGGAGCTGGGCCGGATGGGCCTGGTCACCAAGCCGGTGGTCGTGGTGCCTAACCATATGCTCGAGCAGTTCGCCCGCGAGTGGCTGCAGATCTACCCGCAGGCACGCATCCTGGCCTCGTCGAGTGACGACCTCGCCGGTGACAAGCGCCGCCTGTTCGTCGCCCGCGCGGCCGCGAACGACTGGGACGCCATCATCATGACGCGCACCGCGTTTCAACGCATCCCGCTGTCGCCGGTCGCCGAAGCCGGCTACATCAGCCGGGAACTCGATACCCTGCGAGCGGTGTTCGAAGAGGCAACGGGTGAAGACGCGATGAGCGTCAAGCGCATTGAAAAAAAGCTCCTGTCCCTGGAGCAGACCTACAAGGAGCTCACGGACAAGCCCCGCGATGCCGGCATCACCTTCGAGTCGACCGGCATTGACTACGTCGTCGTCGACGAGATGCACGACTATAAGAACCTCGCCACCGAGTCCAGCATTCAGGATGCCCGCATCGCCGGGGCTGGCCGGGCCACGGACCTGCACATGAAGCTCGAATACCTGCGGTCCCAGCACGGCGACCGAGTGGTCACCGTGGCCACCGCCACGCCCCTGGCCAACAGCATCACCGAGGCCTACGTGATGCAGCGCTACCTACGTCCGGATCTGCTCGAGAATGCCGGTATCGGCCACTTCGACGCTTGGGCGGCAACGTTCGGGCAGACGGTCACCGAGATGGAGATGGCACCGACCGGCGGTGGTAACTTCCGGTTGAAGACGCGGTTTGCGAAGTTCCAGAACGTGCCGGAGATGCTGCGGATGTGGCACGTCTTCGCCGATGTGAAAACCGCCGAGGACCTCAAACTACCCACGCCGTTGCTGCGGGAACGCTCCGACGGGCAGCGGGTGCCCGAGAACCTCGTTCTGCAGCCGGGGCCGGAGCTCGAGGCCTACATCGCCGACATCGGCGAGCGTGCCGAACGGGTGGCCAACAAGTCGGTACGTCCCGAAGAAGACAACATGCTCAAGATCTCCACGGATGGCCGGAAGGCCGCCCTGGACGTGCGGATGGTCGGCGGCGACCGCCCGAACGGGCCAACGAAGATTGACGCCGTCGCGCACCAAGTGCTGCGCATCTGGAACGAGACGAAAGACCTCACCTACCTTGACGACGTGACGAAGGAGCCGTCGCCGACACCGGGCGCGCTCCAGCTCGTGTTCAGCGACCTGGGCACACCGAAACCTGATCGCTGGAATGCGTATGACGAGCTGCGCCTGAAGCTGGTCGATAGCGGGATGCCGGCCGAAGCCATCCGCTATATTCACGAAGCGAAAACGGACCCCGACAAGGCACGACTGTTCGCCGCGGCGCGCGCCGGCCACGTGGCCGTGCTGGTTGGGTCGACGGCGAAGATGGGCGTTGGGACGAACGTGCAGGCGCGCGCGATTGCGCTGCACCATATGGACTGCCCGTGGCGGCCGGCCGACATTGAGCAGCGCGACGGGCGCATCGTGCGGCAGGGCAACCAGAATGCCGAGGTCGGGCTGTACCGGTACGTCGTCGAGCGCAGTTTCGACAGCTACATGTGGCAGACCGTGGAGCGGAAGGCGAAGTTCATCTCCCAGATCATGCGCGGCCGGCTCGACATGCGCGAGATCGAGGACATCGGCGATGTCGCCCTCGGCGCCGCGGAGACGAAGGCCCTGTCGTCGGGAAACCCGCTTCTGATGGAACAGTCCGTCGTGAACAATGACGTGTCGAGGCTGCAACGGCTCGAGCGGGCCTGGCAGCGCAACCAGACCAACCTGGCGAGCATGCGCGTGAACGCGAGCAGTCAGGTTGGAGTGCTGGACCGCGATATTGATCTGTTGACGGCTGCGCTTACGCGCGTCGTGGACACGAGCGATGACCGGTTCCGGATGATGGTGGCCGGCCGGCAGTACGACAAGCGAGCGGATGCCGGCGTCGCCATGGGGGAATGGGCGGCGCGCAACGGCGTGCGGTATCTGCCCACGAATGCCGATCGGAAGTTGGGGGAGCTGGGCCAGGTTGGTGGGTTCCCGATCGACGTGGCTTCACGCACGTCGCTCGGCCAGGTGCACATTGTGGCGGAGCTGCGCGGGGTGCCCGGGGCGAGCGTGACCGTGCCGCGGAACCAGTTCGCCGAGGCGGGGGTGGGTCTAGTGCGGCAGCTCGAGAACCGGGCCTCGTCGTTGCCCAAGCTGATCACTGAGACCCAGCAGAAACGCGTCGACACCGAGACGACGATCACCGAGGTGGACGCGCGTGTTGGTGACCCGTTCAAGCATGGTGATGAGCTACGCGAAGCGCAGGAGCGGCAGGCGAGGGTGGTGGCCGGTCTCGCGGCCATGGCCAGCGAGCAGAAGCCGGCTGCTGAGACGACGGATGCGCCGGGTGCTGACGGTGCCGCCGTGGCTGCGCGCGATCGGGTCAAGGAGCTCGCCGCGCGCACCCGTGCAAGAGCCGACGAGCATCACGGCGATGTGGATCCGGCGCCGAGCGTCAGGCCAATATCGCACCAGCCACGGGTGTAGCGACCTGTCTCTCCGTGGGTTGTTCCCGTTGCACGCTGAGGGCCTGCGTGTTTGAGACTCCACCGTACCGACAGTGTGGGTTGGTCGTTTCCTAACGGCACAGGTACAAAGATTGCTTGAAAAGGATATCCAGACTATA
Organism: Cryobacterium melibiosiphilum; assembly: GCF_003602235.1. GTDB lineage: Bacteria > Actinomycetota > Actinomycetes > Actinomycetales > Microbacteriaceae > Cryobacterium > Cryobacterium melibiosiphilum. Next base: position 41,467 of record NZ_QZVS01000062.1, on the reverse strand, counting down.
CTTTTCAAGTATGAGTGTGGTTGTTGAGCCGATCCTTGAGGATCTAGCTTCCGGGCAGTGGGGCCTGTTCACGGCTGCTCAGGCGCGAGTGCGGCTTGTGAGCCGTGCGAATCTGTCCCATCGGGAACGAGATGGGCGTCTCGTGCGTCTCGCACACGGCGTGTACCGGCTGGGCGGGGTGCCGGCGGCACCCCTGGACGAGCTTCGAGCGGCATGGATGTCGACGGTGCCAGAGAAGCTGGCCTGGGAACGGGTCGACGCTCCGGAGATCGTCGTTGGCGGCGCAGCGGCGGCACTCGTGCATGGGTGCGGCGATATTGAACCGGCACCGTACCGACTGATTTCTCGCGACCGCAGGCAAACTCAACGGCCGGATATTGGGTACTGGCAGCGTCTGCTGGATCCGGACGATGTTGTCGTTGTGGAGGGACTTCCGGTGACGAGCATCGAGCGCACCGTCGCTGATCTCGTCGATGACGTCGGGGATCTCTCCCTAGTTGGTGACGTGCTCGCCGACGCGACCCGGGGGGATCGCGTCGTTGACCTGCAGAGTCTGGCCCGGCTGCTGGCACCATACGCAGCCCGGTACGGGCATGCTCGAGGGGATGGGTCGGCACTTGTCGAGCAGCTCCGCCGGAGTGCGGGCATCGACGATGTTGCTGTTGCTCGGGCACTGGTGCAGCGTCCCGCGGTGGGCGCTGCCTTTGCCAACGTCATAAGCCAAGAAGTTGCTGGACAGCTTCGGGTCATCGCCGAGCAAGCTCAATTCCAGCTGGGCGGGTATGCGCAGCTTGGCGAACAGATGAGGCTGATGCTCGCGCCCATGCAGGAGCAGAGTCGTCTCATTTCCGAGATGGCGGACGCGGTGCTGGAGCCCGTCCTTCGACAGTATCGAGAGCAGATGAATCAGATAGCGAAGACCATCGCATCGCAGCTACCAACCATCACGGTTCCGAGGCCCACAATGCCAGTCATAAATTTCCCCGCGGATACCTGGAAACTGTCGTCCGCGTCACCTGCCGTGCCCGCGCCTAAACCATCGCGGCCTGATGGGCGCGCAGATTCTGACGGGGTTGAACCGATGAGCGACCACGAACGATCCAGCGAAGCAGGGGAGACCGATGAGTAACGACCAGCCGTACCCGAACGGACGAGCCGTACTCTCCGCCATTAAAGAGAAGGCGGTCGCTGCGCATCGCAGCGGGCTGGGAACATCCGTTCAGAGCCTCATCGAACTGGCAATTTTCGACCGCTTTCTCTGCCGGGTATTCTCCGCCCCAGACTGCCCGTTTGCCTTAAAAGGTGGCACAAACATGCTTGCACGGCTTCCGGGAGCTCGGCGGACAACGGACGTTGATCTGGAGACGCCAGAGATGACCATTGACGAGGCCATCACCCAACTTCGTGCGGCGGTCAGTGTCGACCTGGGGGATCATCTGGAGTTTCGATATCTTCGCCATCGTGACACCGGCGGGCGCAATCAGCCCGAATTGCAGGCGGCCGCAGTCAGCTTCAGCGTCACAGTGCGTGGCGCCGGAACCCAAAACTCCATCAACGTTGACCTGGCGATTCACAAACGCACGCCCGCGGCCCCGCTGGAAAAAATCACCCCGGCGTTCCGGCTCGCCCTGTCTCGCCTAGGCCACGTAGTCGACTATCAAGCAATCGCTGTGGAGGACCAGATCGCTGACAAGGTCTGCGCGACCGTCTCGATGTTCGGCGGTCAGCCCTCGACCCGATCGAAAGATCTCGTCGATCTGGCAATCCTCACCCGAACTATGCCCATCAGCGCTAAGCAACTCCGCATCAGCGTTCATACCGAAGCGCTGTACCGGCACCTGCCAACATTCATCTCGATCGTGGTGCCGCGATCGATGACCGATGGGTACAGCAAAGTCGCCCGAACAGTCCCACTGCTTAGCGACCTGCTGAACCCGGACGACGCAATTTCTGTGGTCAATGCGATGCTGCAGCCCGCCCTCAGCGGGGACCTTATGGAAGGGCAATGGGACCCCACGTACCAGCACTGGGTCGGCGTCACTGATTCGTGAGTAACGGCTTTTTAGCGGATGCTCGCACCGGCGTGCAGTTCCTCGCTGCCGATGGCCGCGCCTTTCCTGGCGGCCCGTGAGCCCTTGAATTCAGCCAACGTCAGGAACGGAATTTACCGCCGGCACGGGAACGACAAGCCCCCGCAATCGTTTGAGCTCCTTGGGGGTGAGATCAACCAGATCCGCGATGCGCGTCGCAGTCTCACCGAGCTCGAAAAGGCTCGTCACGCGGGCGCCCATGGTGTTTTCCAGAGCGGCCAGTTGTGCGATCAGAGTGTCGCGCTCATCGCCGGCGGTGAAGAACTCCGCGAGCGTGGCTTCGATCTTGTTGTCGCGCTCCGCGCGCACCTGGTCAACCCGGGTACGTGCGAGGCGTGCCCGCTCACGAGAATCAATTTTCTTACCAGTCTGTCCAGTTGCCATGCCAAACACTCCCATCGAACGTCACGTAGATCAAACTTTTCACAGATCTCACCAGCTCCAAAACGACACGCCACAACCAAAGCAAGTAGACACACCTCTTGCACTAATAGTGTCTGGAGAGGATTCACCCGTTAACCTGTGTTGAGAGGGGGTGGTTTCGTCATGATGACCGTGCACGTTCTTCACGCCGGCGATGGCTATACCTACCTGACCCGCCAAGTCGCAGCGGGGGATCATGCTGTTCGCCGTGGCGAGGATCTCACCGAGTACTACACCGCCGAGGGCAACCCGGTCGGGCAATGGCTCGGTTCGGGCCTCGCCAACCTCGGCGTCTCCGGTCCGGTCTCTGAAGCGCAGATGCAGGCCCTGTTCGGTGACGGGTTACACCCCGATGCGGAGGTCGCCATTCGGGCCGCCGTCGCCGGGGGAGCGACCCCGGAAGACGCCGTGCAGGCATCCCGGCTGGGCCGCCGGTTCCCGCGCATCCAAGCGATAGCGGACGGCTGGGATGACGCCGTCGCCGACGCGTACACCGAGTTCACGGCCACGAACGGGCGCAGTCCCGAACCCGGCGTCGAGCGGGATCTGATCCGCTGGAACATCGCTGCCGACCGGGTAGCAGCCACGTTGAAGCGGGCGGCAACGGATGCCGAAGTGGCCACCCATCTCTCACAAATGGGCAAGGCGCCCAGGCAGCCCGTCGCCGGATACGACCTGGTGTTCACGCCGGTGAAAAGCGTGTCTGTGCTCTGGGCGCTCGGCGATCTGGACACCTCGGAGCAGGTGCGCGAGGCCCACAACGCCGCCTGGCAGGCCACCGTTTCCTGGCTCGAAACCGAGGCCGGTGTTACGCGCGTTGGTGCCGGCGGGGTCGCGCAGGTCGACACCCACGGGTTCGTTGCCACCGCGTTCGAACACCGCGATTCCCGCACTGGTGACCCCAACCTGCACACCCACGTTGCCGTGTCGACGAAGGTGCAGGGCCTCGACGGGAAGTGGCGTTCGTTGGACGGACGGGTGCTGCACGCGCTCGGCGTTGCGGCATCCGAACGCTACAACACCCTCGTCGAGCAGGAGGTCCGGAACCGCCTCGGAGTGACTTTCGTGGACGAGACGCGCGGCCGGAACAAGCGCAGCGTGCGCGAGATCGCCGGCATCAGCCGGGAGCTGCGTGACTCGTTCTCCTCCCGTCGCGCGGCCATTGAAGATGCCTACGAAGCCCTGGTGCAGGAGTACGTGGCCAAGCATGGCCGCACCCCGCCGAAGTCGGTGCAGTTGAGCCTCGCGCAGCGTGCAACCTTGGAAACCCGCGAGGGCAAGAGCGCTCCGAAGAGCCTGACGCGGCAGCGCGCGGAGTGGCGGCTGGCCGCGGTCAGGATCATCGGCGAGGTCGCCGTAGACACGATCGGAACTACGGTCCGGCAACGACAGCAGCTGTCGGCGCAGGACCAGACCCTTGCAGCGTTGAGTATCGACGAGCTCGCCGATCGGGTGCTGCACACGGTCGAAGACAGCCGGGCAACCTGGCGGCGGTCGCATGTTGCAGCGGAGGCGCAACGCATCGCCCGGACCTTCGCGAACGTGAGCCCTGGCGTCGACGCGCAGCAGATCGCCGAGGGTGTCGCGCAGGCCGTTATGGCGCGCGTGATTGCCGTCACCGCGCCGACACTCAACCCGGTCCCCGAGGCTTTGCAGCGCCAAGACGGCGAGTCCGTTTACCGTGTGCACGGGACGGAACGGTTCACCTCGGAGCGGATCCTCGCGATTGAGGACAGCCTTATCGACGCGGCACGCACCGTCGCTGGCTTCGCCGTCGAGCCGGCCATCTTCAGCACCACGGTTCAGGCGCTGAACGCCGCGAGCTCGTACCCGTTGGATGCTTCGCAGGTGGAGCTTGCCCGCCGTTTCGCATCCGGTGGCCGTCTCCTCGAGGTCGGGATCGGGCCGGCTGGAACCGGGAAGACCACCGCGATGCGTGCGTTCGCGCGTGCCGTGGAAGCGGGCGGGGGCCGAGTTTTGGCGTTGGCACCGACGGCGGCTGCGTCGACGGTACTGGCCGAGGAGATCAAGGTGGAGGCGGAGACGGCGCACAAGCTCGTCGACGTGCACCGCAATGGGTCGCCGGAGCAGCAGGAGTCGGATCAGTACCGGATCGACAGCAGCACGGTGCTTCTCATCGATGAGGCCGGTATGGCCTCGACTCCGTTGCTGGCGGACGTGTTGGAGCTCGCTCAGATGCACGGGGCCGCGATTCGGCTCCTCGGGGATCCTGCGCAGCTGGCCGCGGTCGAGTCCGGGGGAGCCCTGCGCCTGATCGAGCAGCGCGTGGGCGCCAGCTACCTCGACCAGGTGCACCGCTTCGTTGACGTTGAGGAAGCGGCGGCGTCCCTGCTGTTGCGTGATGGAGCCAGCAGTTCACTGGACTTCTATGTCACGGCGGATCGCACGCGGGGCGGCATCCGTCAGAGCATGCTGGAGGAGATTTACGTGGCGTGGGCCGCGGATCGTGCCGACGACCGGCACTCGATCATGGTCGCCGGAACCAACGAAGAGGTTGCCGCGCTGAACGCGCGTGCCCGCCTGGACCTGATCGGCCAGGGCGCTGTCGGCAAGAGCGGGGCGTTGCTGCACGACGGGAACAAGGCCGGCGTGAACGATGTGATCGTGACGCGGCAGAACGACCGGAAGCTGCGTTCCAACCAGGGCAAGGATTTCGTCGCGAACGGTGATCTCTGGACGATCATGAGCGACGAGGGCGGCGACCTGAAGGTAAAGAGCCTCCGGCACGGGGGAGTGCTGACCCTGCCGGCCGAATACGTGGCCGCGCACGTAGAGCTCGGTTACGCGGCGACGATCAATCGGGTGCAGGGCATGACCGTGGACACCTCCCACATTCTTGTTGACCCGCAGTCGACCTCTCGCGAGCAGCTGTATGTGGCGGCCACCCGCGGCCGTGAGTCCAACCGCATGTATGCGGTTGTCGAAGAGACCCTCGAGGTGGACGCGCACGTTCCCGATCACCTGCGCACCTCGACCATTGATGCGCTCACCGCGGTGCTCGCCCGCGAGGGCGCTGAGCGGTCTGCGACCGAGGAAATCCAACGCGAGCAGGATGCCGCGGCGAGCCTCTCGACGTTATTGCCGGCCTACGAGGATGCCCTCGCACGGGTCTACGACCCAACCCAGATCGGGCGTATGGAAGCGGCCGTCCGCGATGTGCTCGATGCGCGCATCGCCGACCGGGTCGTCAACGACGAAGCGTGGACGCATCTCGCGAGTCGGCTCGCGGCACACGAGGCCCGCGGTGCCGACGTGCGCACACAGCTGGCTGCGGCCGTGCGGGCTGAGGACACCTGGCCCGACTCGACCGTCGAATCGTTTGCGAAGATCTACCATCACCGCATCGGAGTGCCCGTGGACACGACAGTCGACAGCGCGCTGCCGACCTGGGTCGCCCCTCCGCCGGCTGGCACTGACGGGGACAACCGCGCGGTCCGCGAATGGTTGCACGCCCAGGCCCGCCTCGTCCGGGATCGAACGACGGCGCTGGTAGATGCAGCAGCAGCGGCGCCGGAACCGTGGAGTGTGCCCCTTCGACCTCAGCCCGATGATGCCTCCTCCTTGCAGAGAGCGTGGCGGCGTGACCTCGGCAACGTGCTCGCCTTCCGCGACCTGAACCAGATCGCGGATGCCGAGTCACCGCTTGGTGCCGTCCGTCCGGACGACCCCGCCTATGCAACGGCCGCCGCCTCGCTGGAGCGTCTCCGTGTCGTCGAAGACGCCACGGCAGCAGAGGCGCGACGTCGCGTCGCCGGACTCCGGCAGCGCCTGGACGGCAACACCGGCGCGGCTGGCGCTGTCGATGTCGCTGGACGCATGCGTCGGCTACGCGAGCGTGAACTCGATTCGGAACAGCGGCGCTGGGAAGATGAGCCTACTCAGCGGGGCCCCGTTCATCGCCCGACGGTGTAAATGCTGGTGCACGCGTGGCGTCCGGAATCGTCACAACTCCACGGGGCCTGACCGGATCGAGCCCCGAGATGACTCTTCTTCTTCCGCTGCTGGCGAGAGGTCAGCTCGTCCTGATTTGTTCTACCCACTGATTCACCTGACGGATGGCGTCGTCCAGTGAGTAGCGGATTCTGACCTCCGTGGCGGGGCGTTCGTACTCGTCCTCCCAGAGCGGATTGCTCACCACGAGAGGCGGCCACATCCGTGGAAGAAGTCCGAGGCCCGTGGCTTCGGCAGCTCTGGCCGCAAAGACGTCCTCTGCTGCAACTCGCAGCGGGCTAAGGTCTGTCGGCTGAGAATAAAACGTGTCGCGGATCAGGAGTAGATCCACGATGTCGCGCACTCGACTATTGCTAAATGTAGGGGGCTGATGCGGGTCAGAGCAGGCATGCAACTTCTGTGCAACTTGGTAGGCGAGAGTGATGCCGGCCAGCTCCGCCGCGGGATGGACACCAAAATACCCCAGCCGCGGAGCAGGGAAGCGCTCAGCGGCACCCGCGATGGCGCCCTCGGGGAAGGCCACTTCGACTTGGATGCGGCGCCACGTCACGCCCTTGAGGCTGAGAACAATGTAGAATCTCCGGGGCTTGACACGGCGCGAGGTGATCTCGATGACTGACACGTCGGAGCGGGTGAGTGTGATGTCGCCCCACGGCTCGGCCAAGGCGCTATCGAGCGCGTGGAGAAATTGGTCGAGTTCCCCACGGAAGAGGGTGTCCACGTCCTTCGTTGCACGGCTGGCCAGCCCAAGCTTGTGTTCCAGATACACGCCTCCCTTGAGCAGGAACAGCGGATCACCATCAGGGCCCAGCGCTCGTTGGAGTGCGGCGACCACGATCGTCGATGCGAGAATCCATCCAGTCCTTGCGCCGGTTCCACCGGCAAGTTTCTGGGCGTCCTGAACCCACCGATTGAGCATCGCCGCGCTTGAGGGTCGTCTGTCCTTGTCCGGGAGATCATTCAATGGAATCACGGTCATGCTCGCTCCCTTAATGCCCGGACCAGCCGGGAGTGCTGTTCGTCGGTGACGCGGCCGAGAGTCCGGGCGTTGCTGATGGCTTGGTCCAGGAGCCCGCTGGGAACGCCGCTGTGAATCCCCTGGTCGATAGCCGTGGGAACGGTGACCGTGCGGATCCCCTCCCACCAGCCGATTTGCTCCGCAGCGAGGTCGTCGTGATGCAGAACGTAGTATTCCCCGCCTGAGCGCCGTATCCGGTTTTCTTTGGGGACAACCAGGTGAATCGTGTTCGGATTGATGTCGCACAGATCATAGACGGCGAGAGCTGTGTCGTGACTCAACGCGGCCTGCGGGGACCCGGTCCAGAGAATCGCGAGCATGAATTCATCACGAGCGGTGACCGGGAGTTGATCAAATCGGTAGACGCCGTGCGCTGCACGGGAGAGTTGCCCGCGATGGGCCAACTTTGTCAAGTCGATTGCGCCAGCCCCGATGGTTTTTGCATCGCGCGTGGTGACGTAGCCGTATTGCTCGATGGCGATGTCCCACAGCCGGTCCTGGACGCTCATCTCACACCCTTCCCCGAAATGTCAAAACTATACCATGTTCGGTATAGTTTTGGCGAAAGCACTCTGGCTTCCGGGTCTGTCCACTAATACGAAAGTAGCCAAATTGCGGTCAGGGTTAAGGCTGGAGCCTAACTTTCTACCACCACGGCGCGTCAGCGCCCCTCGGACGCTGAATTGAAACTGATCAGCTGAATCATGTGACGCGATCGACGCGTTGAGCGAAACGCTTGTTGAGTGGATTCAGGCCGTCGCATTCGACTCGATTGAGAAGAGATTTCCCGTCGTCGGATTTGAAAACGACGCCTGGGTGCGGGGCCATCACTCGGGAATCCGGCCTTGCCCCGATTTTTGCGGTCGGCAGCATCGACCGCGGCCCCTGCCGGGCGCTTCAGTGTCTGATGTTGCGCCTAGGCTTCAACGTGACTCTAGGTGGGAAATAAGTATGCGAATCATCGGCGCGCACGTCACAAACTATCGTTCGGTTATCGACTCTGAGGCATTCGAGGTGGAGGAGGGTAAAACCATCCTCGTGGGAGTGAACGAGGCGGGCAAGACGGCGATCCTCAAGGCTCTTCAGTCAATCAATCCACCCAAAGATGCCCCCTTACTCGACTTCTTGGCGGACTATCCGCGTTCGAAGTTGAACGATATCCAGCGTGGCCATCGGTCCCCTGCTGAAATCCAGATCGCTGAAGCTACGTTCAGCCTCGACGCCGCAGACCGTGCCGCCGTCGCCAACGAGGTGACGCTACCTGAGGACGCCACAATCACCTGGCATCGCTACCTCGACAACACTTTGAAGTACAGCTTGAGGGGGTTTCCCTCTGTGCCAGCTCTCGCGACCATCAAGCAGGATCTCCTGAGACTGAGAGCACATCTCGTCATTCAGGGCGCAGTATTAGTCCCTAGTGCTGCCGAAACCCCGAGCACGGCCAGAGCGCAAGGCGCCCTTGAATCCTTTCTGAGCGAAATCGACGAACTGCACAATCAAAACGATCGAGATCCTGTGGGCGGTAAGGGTGCCGCAATGCTGCAGAAGATCCTCACTGCAGCCGTTCCCCTCGTGGATGAGGACAACGACAAAGAGATGAGCCGATTGGCGAAGCTCGACGCCATATCCAAAATCGATGCCCATAACGTAAAGGCCAAGGGAACGCTTCTCGAACGACTGCCGCTGCTGGTCTATTACTCGACGTACTTCACTGTTCGCCCTCGGATAGACCTCGAATCGCTTGCAGCAAGGCAAGAACGGGGAGATATCGACAACGAGTATGATTTTGGAAACCTCTGCCTTCTGAAGTTGCTTGGTTTCACCTCCAAAGAACTCTCTACCCTCGCCACCGGCGCTCCAATCAGGCCGACTTCCTATGAAAGTGACGCATCCGTCCGTGCTGAGCACGACAAGGCCGTCATCGCTCACCAGCGCAACTTGGACAATCGCCAATACCAGCTCAATGCTGCCAGTGTCACACTTACGCAAGACCTCCGGCGAGTTTGGGGCGACGACGCCCTGACCCTGCGCATCTTTGCAGACGGCCAATATCTCAAGGTGATGGTCGTCGATGACCTCGGCGTGGAGGTGGAACTTGACCAACGCAGCGAAGGATTCCGCTGGCTAGTGTCATTCTTCGTTGTATTTCGGTCCCAAGCAGAGGGAGCGCTCGAAGGGGCAGTTCTCCTGGTGGACGAGCCAGGCCTCAGTCTTCACGCCCTTAAACAGCAGGAGTTCCGAAAGACGATCTCCCTGCTTGGTGAAGACAACCAGATCATCTACTCGACGCACTCGCCTTTTATGGTTGGCTCAGACGAGCTGGATCTCGTGCGCATCGTCGAGATGAAGAGTCGGCTCCAAGGCACAAAGGTGCACACTCGCTTGCAAGTCGATGATCCGCGTTCGATTTTTCCACTACAAGCAGCTCTTGGGTACGAACTGGCGCAGAGCATGTTCTCTCAAAAAAGGAACCTCGTATGCGAAGGCGTCACTGACATGTTCTATTTGAACGCCACAAATGAATCCGCCAAAAGTGACGGAGGAGCCTCGTTCAGAAATTCCCTCGCCGTGATCCCTGCCGGCACGGCCAGTAAGGTTGCCTATTTCTGCACCATTTACGCGGGGCAGAACTTGCAGGTCGCGGCTCTCCTCGACTCGGACAACGCCGGAGATCAGGCAGCGCAGCAGGACGCCCTCGTTGCGCTCCTTCCGAAGAAGGCCGTACTGCGGATCAAGGATTTTCTGGCCGTTGGTTACAGCGGTGCAGAGATAGAGGACCTGTTCCGAGAGACCATCGGCAGTCTGGCCAAGGGCTTGGGGTGGGACAGCGTGGCCACGATCACTGCACAACCTCAGCGTCCCATTGTGGAGATTCTTGTTCAAGAGCATGGCAAGGGAGTCTCCAAATGGAAACTCGCGAAGGCATTTACGGCATGGCTGGGGTCCCACGGCTTTAAATCCCTTCCGACGGAAGAACAGATCGCCTGGGGACGACTGGTCAGCGCCGTGAACAAAGTGCTTTAAAGTAGCCCACGACTACCGCGTGACAGTTGGAGGCGGTACTCGTCGGACACACTGAACGCCACTGGCCCGGCATGGGGTTCGCGGTGTTCGCTGCGGTCGCGGCATCCGGCGAGGCCGGCGCGGAGCTTGAGGGAATCGAGGGTGGGCCAGAGGGCGCGCTGGTGCCAGTCGACCAGGGCTGAGGATGCCTTGGCCGACCGGGTGTCGTAGACCGCGCGGTGCGCGACCATGAGGGCGGTGAGCTCCTCGACGGCGATTGGATGCCGAAACCAGCAGGCCGGGAGCCTGTAGCTGGGGTCGGCCAGATTGGTGAGATACCGGCCATCGAGCCAGGTCACGAACTTCCCGAGCTCCTCCCAGAGCTTCACGGCTTGGTCGTGAGGTAGCGTCGCCCAATAGTAGGGACCACCGGCGGCGCGGAGCTCGTACATGTCGAAGAGGTCGGGCAGGATCGTCTCGACGTTCACCAACCGGGCGTCGAGACCCTCGATGCTCATCGGGTCGAGCTCATCCTCGCTCATGCGGTAATCCCCTCAAGGCGCAGCGACCAGTTCTGCGACTCGCGCAGCTCGTCGGCATCCGGGCGGGTCCACCAGGGGGTGAGCTGCACGACGGCTTCCTTCTCCCTATATAGAAGGAGTGCTTTTCCCTCGGGTATTTTGCGGATGTCTTCCACCTTCATCCGTCGTTCCTCACGTTCGCTGGTAGATGTGGAAGACGTATCCCGCCCGGTGCCGCGCTGCACGGATGTGCTGGTTTGGGTGGTGTGGTGGGTGCCGATCAGCCGGGAGATTTTCTCCAGGAATGACTCGTCGGCGAGGCCTCCGAAGATGATTTTCGCGGCCGATGACTCGAAGATCGTGGTGGCCGCTTCGGGGCCCCACTTGCCGACGAGCTGGGACATCGACTGGGCGAAGATCCAGGTGTGCAGGCCGCGGCCGCCGCCGTCGCTCATCAGGTTCGGTAGCTGCGGCAACGGCGACACGTTGGCGACCTCATCGAGCACGAGGGTCATGGTCGTGGGCAGACGGCCGCTTGTTGTGTGCTGGGACACGGTCTTGGCCTCCTCGATGATCGCGGAGACCAGCGCGGTGATGATCGGCGCGGTCGAGGATTCGCGGGAATCATCGACCAGGCAGTAGACGGTGTCGGTGGAGAGCACGAAGTCCTGCGCCCGGAACGAGGCCGCGGGCTCCGTGTCGTCGCCGTCGTCCGTGGGACGGGCCGGGCAGAGCAGATCGAGGACGCGGGCATCCGTCAACGATGCGGTGATGCGCGAGAGGGTGGTTTTGGTGTTGCCGATGGTTTCGGGGGCATCTTCTCGGCACCACTGATCTAGTTCGCGGGCCCAGATTGCCCCGTTGGGCGAGAGGTCGCGGAGAATCGCGGAGGGTTCGTGATCGTTGAAATCCTGTGCCCACCGCACGACGTCGCGCATGTCTCCGCCAGGGATCAGTGCGGCGGCGTGCAGGAGTGACCGGAGGATGATCTTCACCCCTTCGACGAAGTGAGCGGAGTCCTTCATCCCAGCGGATCCGGCGGGCCGGGCGTTGACGATCGCGGCTGCCCGGGACTGAGCGGCATCGGGGCGATCGCAGCCCGCGACCATATCCCAGCGAGCCTTGTCGGGCCAGCGGGTGATTCCGTCGAAGTCAAACACGAACACACGCCCAAGCTCGCTGCGCTTCTTCACGGTGACCCGGAAGACATCCGCCTTCGTCGAGGTAGCCACGACCGCACCGGCCGCGTCGACGATGCGCCCGGTCGCGAGGTACGCGCTCTTGCCGGCGCGCGGAGGGGCGATCGTGCAGGACGTGTCTTCCTCGCGGATCGTCACGGGCCTCTCGTCGAGGTGCGCGAACGGGGCGACCTCGGGAACGCCGTGACCGGTGACGCGCTTGCGCAGCTCGGCGCCGGTCGAGAGCTCGGCCTTCTGAACGGTCTTCCGGCGGTCCCACAGGATGAAGGAGCCGCCGAGAACTACGCCGATGATTACCGTCCAGGCGCCCACCCAGATGCCGAGCAGCTTCAGGTCGGGCGCGGTCAGCCCGCGCTGACGGAAGCCATCGTCGTTTCCGGTCGTGGTCATGACCAAGGCCTGCAGGGTCTGGTCGAGGCGCAGGGCTCCGATCCCGGTTCCCGCGCTGAGAAAAGCGAGGTGCACGATGAGGACCATCGCCAGGATGATGCCGAGCAACGGCCACGGCGGCTGGTTCTGCTGGACGGAGCGGGCCATCTTTAGAGCCCGTCGGCGACGGCCGCGCCGGCGCGAAGCCATGCGGCGCGCGTCGATGGCCGCACCGCGTCGTACCGGAGCGCTCCCCCGTGTAACGCCCGGTCGAACGGGATCGTCACCGCCATTCGGGCCAGCCCGGTGAATCCGTCGGCGACCCGTTTCGCATCGGCAAGTGTGCTGTTGCGTTCCGATTGCAGCACGACCACGACGGCATTGCGGGCCAAGGCGGCCGAATGCTCATCGCGCTCCGACAGCGCCTCCAGCAGGAGCGCACCGGATTCGGCGGACTCCCCCAGGGCGGTGGTCGCCACGACGAGCTGGTCGGTGTGGTCGATCATCCGTAGCCACCGAGGCGCGGACTCATCGTTGCCGGAGTCGAAGAACACCAGACGAAAATACTTCGCGGCCACCTCGTGCAGAGCATCGAAGTCGTTCTGGGTGATGCGCTGCTTTGTCGCCAGCAGCTCAGGGTTCGAGCGCAGCACGTCGTACTTGTCGCTGGTCTGGTGGTGCACGAACCGTGCCAGATCGGAAATCTGCGCGGAGGGCGACAGCAACCTCACGGTGTCCGGGAGGAGATCCTGCACGGTGGCGTCGTGGGGGCCCTTCTCGGTGCGCCACCCGAGGGTTCCACGGGTGTCGTTGTTGTCCCACGCCAGCACACCGGCACCGCCGATCCGGGCGAAGACCGCCGTGAGCATGGCCGTCGTGAGCGTCTTCCCGACACCGCCCTTACCGTTGACCACGGAGATCTTGCGCGGCCCGGGCCAATGCTGGCTGACGGACTGCACGTGCCTACGGCGTTCGCGTTCCAGAACGGATGCCGGGACCTGCAGCCCGGTCGTGCGGGCAAGCAACCCACGCCAGCCGTTCGTCGCCGCCGGCTCGCGACTCTCATCGATGATGAAGGATGCGCGTGCCGCCTTGCGGGTCGGCAACTCGTCCCCCGAGACTTCCGCGGTCTCACTCGGGTCCGCGGTAGAAGCGTCATGGAGAGGCGAAACGGCCGCAGCCGCAGCTGCTGTCGGCTCGGAGATGTGGGCGGACAGCTGCGCCGCCGGGAGGGAGGGCGGCTGGATCTTTTGGGCGACCGGTGCAGGTTCCTCTTCCGCCGGCGGAAGCGCTTCGTCTTCGCGGAGATGGCCGTCGGGGCTCGCCACGAGACGCCACTGGCCGGTGTGGTCGTGCACCTCAAGGCGCACGTCGGTGCCGAGGCCGCTGGCGAGTTTCACGACGCGGCTCATGATCTTGGTGCGCAGCTCGGCGGAGGTCGACGCGGTGAGTGTCTCGGCGTTGCCGAGAACGTTCAGCTCCACGGTCGTGTCGGTGACGACGGCGCGCACCTCGGGAAGAGGAACGGTGGTGGTGATGCTCATTCGCGGTGTCCTATCTGTTGTACCAACTGGTGGTCGCCGGTGGGCCAGAGCCTGTTCAGCGCCGATTCATCGAAAAGGGGCCCGTCGCTATCCGGGACGAGGGTGGGGGCCGGCTGGTCCATCGCGGAGCCGGCCTCGACGGCTTCGTCGGTGCTGAAGAGGTCGCGCTCCCACTGGGTCGAGGTGGCGAAGGCGTCGACGATGTAGGAGAACCGGCCGACGTAGGCGAGGAACACGCCCGACTGCAGCGTGAGCGCGAGACGGGCGTGTGCGGTCGAGAGCTTGAGCCTTGCGGTGAGGTTGTGCTCTTCCTGGGTGTTCTGACGGAAGATGAACTTGTTTTCCATGTCCCCGGCGATCGAATACGCGAGGGTGCGTTCCTTGGAACCCTCTTCTCCGACGGCGTCGAAGTCGCTCATCTTGTGCAGGATGACGATGTTGGACACCCCGTAGTGCCGGGACAGTTTCAGCCACTGCTGGTAGGTGCGCAGAGCCTGTTCCGTGGCCATGTCGCGCCATCCTTCCTCGCGGACGAGGTAGCGGGTGCGTTTGGCGGAGCGGTCCGAGATGACGGCCTGAATCCAGGAGGACGTGCAGATCTGGGTGAGTTGTGCTGCCAACTCGCTGCGGTCAAACAACGCCGAGGTGTCCACGACGACCATCGGCGCATCCGGGTCGAACGCGACCGTGCTCTCCCCTTCGAACAAACCCTGCAAGTCGCCGGCGACGAACCGTTCCAGAACATGTCGGGCTCGTTCGCCGTTGCTGGCCATCTCCGGCCGGTAGCCGGAGGCGCTCTGGTCTGGGGATACCAGCGCCTGCCACACGTGGGTGATGGTGGGCCGGTCGTGGGTGACGGTGATCGCGTGCTCGAGGGCCCAGTTGATGGAGGTGTGTTCCATCGGGGACAGTTTCGCTTGCCCCTGGATGGTGGCCTCAATGACGCTGGTGAGGGTCGCCCGGCGGCGGTCGCGGACCATGATCTCGTCGACGTCGTCGGACACCCCCGTCTGGCGAGGACCTCGATCGAGCGGGTTCAACCGTGCGGTGGTGTTCTCTCCGCCGATCGCGATGACCTGGCCGCCGACGGCTTCGGCCACGATCACCCACTCCCCTTTGGAATCTGAGGGGACCACCACCTGGTGGCCGAACGCGAGAGAGCGGGTGCACAGCTGCTTGATCGTGCCGGATTTGCCGGAACGGTACGCGCCAATGACGAGAATGTTCGTCGACAGGGCCGCTTTCGCGGTGGTGTTCATGTACAGATCCCAGGGTGAGAAATGCCACAGTACGTCGGCGTTCAGATCGACGCCGAGCAAGGGACCTTCATGCCCGAGGCCGTCGTCGGCGACGAACGGATAGATGCCGGCGAGGTTATGGCTTGTGGCTTGGTGTGGCGGCTGGGCCAGTTGCATCCAGTTCCAGTATTCGCCGGTGGAGATGCCCGGGCCGAGCGGCCCGGCGGCGGCCGCGGGGAAGCGGGCATCCCGGTCAGCGGTGTCCTGCCCGTCTTGGGCTTGCCGGAGCCGGGCGACCCGCTGACGCAGCTCCTTGCGCTGGCGACGGGTCAGGTTCCCGGGCGGGGTGACGTTAAAGACTTGACGGGCCATTACTTCATCCCCTGTCCGAGCGGGAGAGCACTGACCATGAGCGCTTCGGCCTGCTGGCAATACAGAATCTGCGGTTCCATGCCCGCGCGGGTGAGCGCGTTGCGCATGCCAGCGAGAGACGAGTTCAGCCTCTCCTCGCTGGTTGCCGACACGGTCAGGTAGGCACCATACCGGTACTCGCCCTCACCCGCGACGATGCTCTGTTCCTGATCGATCAGGGCATCCCAGTCGGCATTGTCAGCCGCACTGTCTTGCTGGTTGCGTTTGGCCTTCACCCGTTGGTTAGTGCGCCAGGTGCGTTTTTCATCGTCGATGCGCTTGAGCGCGGAACGGGTCTTCACCGGGGTGAGGACCAGGGAAAAGATGTGGGTGACGGCCTCGCCGGAGTTCGGATGCCGGGCGAAGACCAACGGTTCGATGAACCCGACGTGGGTTTCGGTACGCGGCCATTCATGGATCCACATGGTGGAGTGCCATCCGGAATCGGAGCGAACGATGCCGTTCTTCCCGGCGGGTTCGTCGAGGGCCATCGGCCCGATCGCCGCCAGGTCGACGCCGGCATCGTCCTGCAGCCGGCTTTGCGTGGCGGAAAGGTATTCGGGGTCAAACGCGGTGCGTCCCAGCGCCGCCCACTCGCGCACGCTAAGCCACTTACGCACGTCGAACCGGGCCGAGCGGAGGGCGTCCGTCACGTTGGCGGTCTCGATGCGGGCCAGCGCGAGGATGCCCGACTTGCCGCCGCCGAGGTTCTTGATCTGGCCTTGCAGCTTGACCAGATCGAAGGTCAGGGTGACGTAGTTCTTGTGCGAGACCGCGAAGGATTCGGACTGGTCGAGGACATCGTCGTAGTTACGGGCGACCGCCGACTCGGGGTCTAGACCGCGACGGGTGACGGTCTCGGCGTAGAACTGGCGGGCCGGCAGGATCGTGGTGGGAACCGTGCGTTCCTGCAGTGAGACGCGGGTGATGCCGTCGCGCTGGGTGAACCCGGCCAGCACCTGGCCCCAGTTCCGGGCGAGCTCGTTGCGTTCGGGCATTTCGAGCATCAGGAACCCCTGCACCTCAAGCTCCGCGGTGATCGAGATCGTCTTGGAGAACGGGTTGTACGCAACGGCCTGCCCGTCCGCATCCCACACCTGGATGCTCGCGAGCCGACCGGGCAGGTTCAGGGTGCCGGCGATCTGCGGGCGTTCGGGACGGAACCGGGTCGTCGTGCCGCCGAGCACCCGGCGCACATGCAGGGAGACCCACTGCGCGGCAATGCGTGGGAACGCGACCCCGTGATACTGGGCCAGGCCCGCGATGGCCAGGGTCAACCAGATCGGCATCGAGACGAAGAAAGCAGGGAATCCCCACCGGTTGATCGAGACGATTGCGATTCCCGCCGCCGCCGCGAGGGTGACGAGGTTCCACATGTCCAGGCCGGCGATGATGCCCTGGGTGTTTTTTCGGGCCAAGCGGATGGGGCGATCAGTCGTCGAGGAAGGGGTGCTCATGCGAGATCCTTTCGTGCCTATCGGGCGGAAGACGGTGCAGCGGACTTGGAGGGTGCCGGCGTCGGAGACGGTCCGGACGACGCGGCCGGTTGCCCGGTGGGCTTACTGGCTGAGGGCGTCGGTTTGGTCGCGGATGGGCTCTGTCCTGGCGACGTGCGCGGAGTTGGACCGCTCCCGCCCGGTGCCGAGGGAGCACGCCTGCGTACCGCGGCAGTGCGGCTGGCGACGGCGGAGCTCAGGCTCTTGGCCGCGCGACCACCACTCTGCTTGGCCGTGGCTCCACCCCGAGAGGCGATGTTGTCGATCGCGGAGGTCGCTCCCGCACCGATGAAGGAGAACAGGCCAAACACGGCGATCGGCGCGAAAGCGATCATGATCATTCCGAGAGCCAGCGGGATGGCTTGGATACTCCACATGCTGTCGACCTCGGCGAAACCGCGGAGCACAAGCATCAGAAATCCGAGGGTGAGCGGGGTGGTCAGGATGAGTGCGATCACCGCGGAAAACCAGCGCACCACCCACTGCACACCGATTTTCATCGGAAACAGCATGAATGCGACCGGGCCGAGCGCGACCAGCGCGGCGAGGGCGAGGTTGCGGAAGCTGAACACGAAGACCAGCACCACCACGCCAATCACGAGCAATGTCAGCACGGCCTGGGCCAACCAAATGTTCCCGAGGCCGCCGCCGAAGATAATGTTCTCCACTGTCCGGTAGAGACCTTCTCCGTTGCCACCGCGCGCGAGCAGGGGGTCGACGAGCTGATCGACCACGTTCACGATGTTACCCACCAGCCACAGCGAGCCCGCGGAGAGCGGAACGGCCAGGAAGAACCGGATGGTGGCCGCCGTGAGTTCGCCGCTATCGCGCGACCACAGTGCCGTGGTGATGGCCACGACGCCGGCGATCAGGATGACAATCAGGACTACCCAGCTCCACCACGCCCATTCACTGATGGCCGCCGTCCACAAGTATGAGTCCGTATTGAACGATGTGTTTTCGATCACCCACGCGGTACCACCGGTGATCACGGAGGCGATTCCGCGGGCCATGGATTCCGTGACGGTGCATATCGCGTCGATCGCGCCGCAGCCATACTCCAGCTTTAGCTCCTTACCGCCTGTGTCCGTGAGGGCTCCAACATTGTCCTCGGACCGTGTGCACACAGTCACCGTGGTGCCGCTGTATTTCACTCCTTTGAAACAGCGTTCGGGTGTGCGGTCGTAGACGTCTTCCGGGGTGCAGGAAATGCGTGCGGCGCTGCCGGTGCATTCGAGGGGGAATGCGGGTGCGCTCCACGGCTCGTCCTCGATTGCCCCGGCCGAAGCCGCCGTTGCGGGAAGGGGTGTGTTTGCCTGAGCGGCGGTCGCACCGACTCCGCCCAGCGTTGCGGTGAGCACGAGGATGGCGGCAACGCCGAGGAGCCAGCGCATCTTAGAAACCGAAGTCGAAACCGACGGCGAAGGCGAAGATCGCGTTGACCGCGCCGAGGCCGGCCGCGACGGCGAGGATCTTCAGGATCCATTCGCCGGACCAGGACTGGAAGCGTTCGGAACCGCCGCCTTTGGAGATAACCCCGACGAAGGCGATGATCAGCATGATCAGGACGAAGATGAGCGCCCCCGCCAGGATGAAGGAGCCGATGTTGGTCAGGCCGGAGATGAAGGGGGCGTTCCAGTCCGGGGTGATGTCGGGGACATCTACCGTAGAGGGGACTCCGCTGAACGCGGTCCAGAGAGGGAGGTGCAAGGTGTGCCTTTCGGTTGGTGCGATTAGAGGGTGGTCCCGCGGACCTGCAGGAAGGGAACGGGGTTTACCCGTTGCCCACCCACCCGAGTTTCGAAGTGCAGGTGGCAACCAGTGGATTGACCTGTCGTGCCCTCCCTGGCAATGACAGCGCCCGCCTCAACAGTGTCGCCGGGTGAAAACAGTGCGCTGTCCCAGGCCAGATGCGCGTAGAGGGTCTGGACGGTGTCGGGGTGATCGATCATGATGCGGAACCCGTAGCTGCCTTCCTCGCCGACTTGTGCGATCGTTCCGGAACTGGCGGCGTAGATGGGTTCGTTGCAGCCGCTTGCCATGTCCATGCCCCAGTGCAGGCTGGAGCAGTAGGTGCAGGGGGCCGCACGGGGACCGAAATCGTCCGTGACCTGGTAGCCGGCGACGGGCAGCGTCCAGTCGCCGCTCACGATCGGGCTCTGCGCAACACGATTTGACGGGGCGGTCTCCCCCGACCCCAGGGCCACTGCGAACACCACGGGCAGGGAGAGCATCGTCACCAGTGATGCAATCAGCACGAGGATGAGCATGAGCGCCCATTGACCGAGGCGCTGCGGCCCAAACACCTTGACGGCGGTGGCAACCAAGGGCGCGGCCATAGTTACTTCCTCGTTTCGGGGAAGAACCGGATAAGTTTGCAGTCGGCCGGCGTCTGACTTGACCCTGCCGTAGGGGTGGTGCCGCCGCACAGAACCTGCACACTGACCGCGTATCGCTCCTGATAGCTGGCATTATCGCGGCCCACGTAAGTCGCCAGAACATTGGTCGTGACGAGGTGGTATCCATCGGTGATCAGCTCGTCTAGAGAGCCTGGTTGCGGGCTTAGATGGTCGTAATCGACAAGCACGTCGCCGTCGACCTTTGCGGTCACCGTCATGTCGTTGATAGCCTGCGCGTCCCAGTCACTTTTCGGCACGACCACGCGACGGTTCAGCTCGTTAAGTTTTCCCTCAAGCGCGTCCTGTTGGTCCGATTCGAGGTCATAGCCGGGGTCGAGCGTGTGCCAGCTGCCGAGACTGCCGAGGAATTGCTTACGGGTAGCCAGGTTGGTGTCATACGTTGACCCGGCGATCGCGGCCGCAATTCCGTAGGCTTTCGCATTGGCAGTGATCGGCTCAGGCGACCAGCCAAACTCGGCCACCGCTGCGTCCACGACGGACCCGGGCTGCGCCGTCGGCTTCGCGCCGGGTGTTGTGGTGCCCGTGTCCGGGGCCGGCTGTGACTGGTTACCGTCTGCACGCGGTGACAGGAAAGCTCCTACGAGCCCAACGACGCTGGCCAATACAACGACGCCAGCAGCACTCGTCCAGACAATCTTGCGCGTTCTACGTTGACTTTCAGTGAGTGTCACACGTTCTCGCCGGGCCATGTTATCGCCTCTCAATAGGAGCAGGCAGTACCAAACGACGACCGGAGATAACCCCGTTCCCCCTGGCCTCTCCCGCTCTTGTATTCACGCACGCGGATTCATGTAACCCGTTCAGGGGTACCCTAGCCGCTGCCACCGACACGTCTGGCGCCAGCGGGGAAACGATGCCCAGTTGAATTACGCTTTTCCCCTCTTCGCCCTGGCGCAACCCTAACATTAAGTGTTAGTGTAGGTTATCGCTGTAAATCATTGCGGCAGAATAAGGGGATGCCCCGATATGCGTCCCCTGCGGGACCTCTGCCGCACACGGCGACGAGAGCGATGATGATTTTTGGTGTAAACCCTATGCGGGGAGCCATCGTTCGTCTTCTCTCGCGCCACTCTGAAGGGATGACCTCAGGTGCAATTCACCGAGAGCTCAACGCCACCTATCAAACCGTCTTTCGCCATTTGCAAGAGCTTGAGGCTGCTGGTGCGGTCAGCTCGGATGCAGGCGAGAAAAGGCAGGGACAACGTGTTATCTACGTCGTCGACAGCGATGCTGTGCGAGCGGCCTTGGCCGGCTACGAGGATTATCTTCTCGAAAATTAGGCCGACACGCCGCGGGAGATATGTATTAATAGCACCCGCGTCTGCCAATCTTAATGACATGGCGATGGAACCAGGACGTAGACGGCGACAGGACAACTCTCCTACCGTTCTGCTGCAGGTGAGAGTTGACCCCGAGATATTCATGCTCGTCAACGAGGCTGCCGCTGCCAGTGGAGCAGCCAAAGCTCTCTACATGCAGACGTTGCTTCGCACTCTTGCCGGTGTGGGTGGGCACCTGCCTGTCCTCGACGTCGGTCGTCCCCAACTAGAGGAGTTGCCCATTCCGGCCGCTTAAACGAAAGAGCCCGTCGCTTTCGCGACGGGCTCTTGTAAGTTTCGTAGCTCGAACCCTCATCGCTTCCCGGCACCGAGGTTCGAGCTAATTCAGATCACCAGCCCTCACGGGAGGTTCTTTTGCGCCCCCAAGATTTGAACCGAAGGAGATAAAACTATTGTAACCGATGCATATCGTTTTGGCGACGCTTCCGTTGAGGAAACTTCGTTGGGCGTGTCTTCCGACCGGTGGACAGCCTGGGATTTGACGCGCCGTATTAGTCCGCGCGATCAGGTGCGTGTCATGGTGCGTGAGGCCGACGGTCAGCTACACATCAACCAATACCCTCGGTTGTTCCGGGTCGGGCCGGACGCACCGACGACGCCGTGGTGTATCCGTTTGGCCGATGCTGCGCATAACTTCCGGTTGCTGTGCTTCGACTTCGACGCGAAGACCCCGGACGCGGTGGAGAACGCCGTCGATGATTGTGACGCTCTTTCTGGTGTTTTGGATGAGCTCTTGATCGCTCACGTGGTCTGTCAGTCGTCGGCTGGTGGCGGCCGGCATGTCTGGATCGGTGTGGCGGGTGGGGCTTCTGCGGCGATTGTCGCTGCTGTGGCGCGGGAGGCGCACGCGACCTACGAAACTCTCGACCATGGCATGTTGCTGAACCCGGCCGAGGGGGCCGCGCGTCCGCCCGGGGCTCCGCACCGGGATGGCAGCACCTCAACCGTGCTCCGTGGTCGCGCCGACGTCCTCGCAGCGCTGACAACGACGCCTGGAGAACTGGAACGGCTTGCCGTGGTGCTTGGAGAGCGTAAACCTGCTCTCCGGCACGTCGATACGCGGCCCTCTGGCCCGGTCGATGGCTCGCACCGCACCCACCGGGACCTCAGCAAGACGGGGGAAGGCCACATGTCCACCATCGATGGGGGTAGCAACCCGTCGTGGACAGCTTTCATGTGCCTGTTGACGGCCGCCAGCGCAGGGTGGACGCTCGGTGACGTCGCCCACGCCGCGAAAACCGCCCCCGGCATGGAGCACTTCCGCACGAAGAACACGGGCCGCGGCTCGCGCCGGCCCCGCAGCGCAGGCGAAGCCCGCGATCGCTTGGCCCGCCAGTGGGCGAAGGCGCAGCAGTACGCGGCGCTCCAGCGCCCGCTCCCCGCCGCACAGGAACCCCAAGACCTCACCGAGCTGAGCGCGATCGTCACCGACGTCGACGACCTCCTGACACGCCTCCGAGTCAATGCTGGCCGGTGGGGACGCACCGAAGCGGCCATTTCCCAGCGCACGATCCTGATCGCGCTGGCCTACCTCACCTTGCAGACCGGGAAGCACGCTGTCGCGGCCTCCATCCGCGACCTGGCCCTGATGTCCGGCTTAGGCCGTACGACCGCCGCAACCGCACTCCACGTCCTCGCGGAGGCCGGATTTATTCAGCGGGTGCGCGGTGCTGACGGTGGAAATGCTGCCGAATGGGAGCTAATTCGCAAGTTTTCCACAATCCCTGGCACAGTCCGGTCACAACCATTTAATAACCCCCGCCCCCCCACTGAACTCTTCGCGTTAAGGGCCGAACTGGTACGGACGATCGAGCACCAACTGACCGACCAGCTTCACGATCTCTTCACGCGTAAGGGATTGGGTCACCTCGCGGGGAGGATCTACGCACTTTTTCGTGAGCACGCGGCGCTGACGATCGACTCTGCTGCACGGCTCTTGGGGGTGTCCTCCCGGCACACGGCTATGATCTTGAGTCGGCTCCGCCAATACCGACTCATCGTCAAGCACTCGGAGGGTTGGGCTCGATCACGGCGGGATTTGCGCACCGTGGCGGCCCGCGTTTTGGGTGTTGAGGGACTGCTCGAGGTCAGGCGTGATGCGTATGGGGCGGAGCGTGAGGTGTGGGCGTGGTGGCAAGCCGAATACGCCACGATGATTAGCACCCCGCGGCAGCGGCCGCGCCGGCCCCACGTGTCGAGTCGACCACTGTTTGAGGCGAGCACACCAGGTGAGCGTGTCTGGCCGCGCTATCCGCGGTCGCCGGATGGCCGGGCTGACCATCGCCAGGCACGTGAGTATGTCGACGACGGGGTACTCAACCCCCAGAGCCGTTGGCAGCTCTCCGCGGCATAGAGCTCCTACCGGTCGTTCACTCACGGGCACGAATACGGCTCGTAAGCCGAGTGCCGAGTGCCGAGTGCGGTCGTGCTGAATATTCGCTTCTAGAGGAGCCACGTGTGGTGCGGGTCAGAGCCACTCCCCTCTGCCTTTAATCGTGTTCGTTCGGAGCCACAGCTGGCGTGGCCGGGAGCCACCTGACGCTGCGCCCTGGAGCACGCACCCCGGACCAGGGCCTCGATCTCCTTGCCGCTGGCGGCGAAACGGGATGTTGGGACGGCACCAGGCATCCAGCGCCCTGGCCCAGGACTTCCTCAATTCCGACGCAAGATGGAGCGTGGGCAACGCTCCTGGCCGCAATGGCACTCCGGCCGAAACCGACCCTGTCAGCTCGCTGTTCTGACCTGCCTGTGATTGGAAACCGCGCCGGTCTGGCAGGTTTCTTCGTGCTGACATGGCCGGCTCGACGGTGACGAAACACACCTAACACCGAGACGGAGAGGGCCAGTGGGTCTTAACCCCACCACCACTGGCTCTCTTCCGCACGATCGGTGGTTCTGAACCGCACGATTGGGTGGCTCTCAAAGCATCAAATACTCACTCACGATTGATACGGCCGCTCGGTTGCTGGGAGTGAGTACTCGCCATACCTCCACGATTCTGAGCCGCCTTCGCACCCATCGTTTGATCGTGAAGCATGTGAACGGGTGGGCTAGGGCGAAACAGGACCTTCGCGACCGGGCTGCACGCATCGTCGGGGTTGCTGGTCTTCTGTTGGATCGAGCCCGGCGGTATCAGGCCGAACGGGAGGTGTGGGAGTGGTGGCAAGCTGAGGTTGCCACCATGAACGCCGGTCCCCGGCGGCGTCCCAAACGGGTGTACGTGTCGAGCCGGCCCCTGTTTCGGGATACGAATGCACAGGGTGAGCGGGTCTGGCCCCGTTACCCGCGCTCGAGTACCCAACGCGGTGATCACCGCTCTGCACGGGAGCTCGTGGACCTGGGCGTGCTCGACCCCGACAACCGTTGGCAGTACCTCGGCGACGCCGCCTAACAGACGGGTACACCCATTGGGTCCGAGGGCCGCTGCGCGGCCGTCTTATCTTTTTTCCCTGTCTGGCCAGCCAACGTAGTTCGCTTTCATGCTTACGTGCATATTCTCAAGTGCAACTTAAAGCGCTCCTGCGTGACTCGGCGGATCATCGAACGGTGTGACGCAAAAGCACTATTCTTCTGTTGAATACGAATAAATTCTTGCTCTCTACCCGCGGATTGCCTGTGCGGGGCTGACGGAAGCTGCACGGAGTGCGGGAAATAACGAAGAAATTGATCCCACAGCCAAGCCACAAACGATGCCTATGATTGCGGATGTTGCCGACGCGGTCGGATTCCACCCTAAAGCGATCGATGTAGTCATGACGGCCACCAGCCCGAGCGCCGCGCCGGCCAGTCCGCCTGCGAGTCCGAGGAGAGCTCCCTCGGCTAGAAATAGTAACGCCGTCTCAGAGCGCCGGGCACCAACGGCCCGTCGCAGAGCGATCTCACCAACTCGGCTTTGCAGCGATAGATACATGCTTGTTCCGGCGCTCAAGCCTGCGACGAGCAAAAGGATGCCGGATATCCCGCCAACTAAGACCGAAAGGTCGTCCTGGACGCCGAGTCGAAGTATACGTAAATCGGCCACGGTGGAAACCTGGACGTCACCCGGTGAGGCGGGATTGATTGCTAAAGGGATGGATTCGGCAAGTGGCGCTGGCATTCCAGGTTCCGTGCGCATGATTAGGGATGCACTGGCTGGCCCTATGGCTGCGGCAAACTGAGGTGAAACGATGACGGCGTTCAGCAGGAGCGCATCACGCCCGGGATCTGCAATAAGGCCGACGACCTCAAGAGGGCTGCCACGGACCCACACACGACTTCCAGGGCCAGCTGATTTGATTCCTAATTTGTTGGCTGCTTCCTCGCCGAGTAGAGCAACATCGTCGGCGAGATCCCCAGGAATTCCCCATTTTGCGGATGCGTCATTATCAGGAAAAGTTAGGTCCAGTAGATCGCGATCCGCGCCGACGACAGCAATGGAGTAGGCCGACTGGTCCGGCACCTGCGCGCGCGAGAGCGGTGCTACTTGGGCGTCCAGTGCTGATACATCGATCCGTATTCCAACACCGAGGACACCGTCCAACATCCCGATCTGTTCTTTCCAGACGTCGTAGGTATTGATCGTGTCGATTGAAGGCAGCGCCACGTCGACTTGGTCCAGTGATGCTTGGGCGAGGCGATCGGAAACTTGTTGAGACGCAGTCTCGCCCAGTCCCACGGCGGAGACCATGCCGGCTACCCCAAGTGCGAACGCTGCTACCAAAAGGAGGCTGCGTGTTGGTCTGGTCGAAATTGAAGTCAACGAATCTTGCACGATTCCGGTGAGCCTTCTTATGCGTTGCCCTTTCCCCGCAGGTTGCGCCATTGACGAATCGCGTCCGTGCGGGCGGAGGACAGGTGATCCGGTGTCTCCGACAATCCGTCCGTCCGTGAGACGGATACGTCGATCCGCCGCAGAGGCAACGTCTTCATCATGTGTGACGAGAACGATTGTCACTCCGGTGTCGTTTAGTTCTTTGAGGCGGCGGACCAAGCTTTGGCTGTTGTCCGAATCTAGATTGCCCGTCGGCTCATCTGCCAGGATGATGCGTGGCTGAGAGGTGAGCGCTCGGCCGATGGCGAGCCTCTGCCGTTCACCACCGGAAAGATTCCCCGCTCGCGCGTTGGCCTGCGGCAGCATTCCCAGATCCTTGAGTACCTCCCCGACCCGAATAGCTTGGGAGCGGCGGAGCATTCCTTGGATTCTTAGTGCCAAGGCAGCGTTTCGCGCCACACTCTCGTTGGGAAGGATGTACGAGTTCTGGAAGATAAAACCGAATTCACTGGCGCGCAAACTGTCGATCTGATGCGCTTCGAGCTGGGAAGTGTCGAAACCGTCAATCAGATAAGAACCAGCAGAGGGCACGTCGAGTAAGCCAAGAACGTTGAGTAGCGTGGATTTTCCGGATCCTGAAGGCCCTGTTATCGCTACAAATTCACCCTCGTGAATGACTAAGTCAATATCCGTAATGCCGGCTGTCGAGCGAGATTCATCGTATCGCCGGGATATCCCCCGGAGGGCGAGCACGGGCCTATCCACTAGTTGGCACGGATCCTGGTGCTCGGTGAAATGCCATCGGTCGGCTCAATCGCCGCCCACCCGCCGGATTGTTGGGTGACTGTGATTGGGATACGCATGTCCCCGGGGTTGGTGTCGGTGCCAGCGGAGGTCGTTTCCCCGTCGACCATGACGTAACTCCCCGAGTCGTCTTGGCGGATTGCGATCAGTGGAATAGCGAGGCTGTCGCGGACATCGTGAGCGACGGTGACGGTGGCTAAATCGTTCACATTGAACTTTGCCAGGTCCTCGGCCGGTAAATCGACGTAAATATCGTAACCGGCGCCCGTGTCGGTAGTCGTTCCAGTGGCACTAAACGGTCCCGTTCCGACTATCGTCCCGCTGCCCTTATGCGCAGATGAATCGACGGTAACGGTCGAGCCGACGACGAGGGATTCGATTTGCAGGACGCTAGCGTGCGCCACCAACGTGTTCGGTGATGTTTGCACGGTGGCAACGGGACTGTCCGCCAGGATATCTCCGACAGTACTTATCGAAATGACTGTGGCTGATTTCACCGGAATTGCCACGATTTCCTCGAGGCGGAGGTAGGTGTTTGTGCCAGTCCCTCCGGGCGCAGAAGCTCCGGTGGGCTCATACACAGAACGGATAGCTGCTAGTGTCTCGCGGTTCATCACTCCGGTCGAGGCTGTAGTAAGGACTCCAGCGACACGGAGCGCATCCTGCAAACGAGATACGTCGTTGCCGATATCCCCGAAATACAGGTCGCGTTGCAACGGAATCGGCGTCATTAGAACAATTAGTGGCCGATCCGAAACTGATGCGAGTGAGCTCCCTGACACAACCTCGCTGCCGACCGAATAATTGACGGCGGTTACCACAGGGCGAACAGATCCCGCCGGAGTGCTCGCTCGCACCTCAAGCGTTTTTCCGGGCACGATAGCGCCCTGAGTTGTCGAAAAATTGCCAACTTCCCGCTGCTCGGCGGAGACATAGACCGGCACTATTGTGTCTGCTGCGGAAATCGCGAGGGATTCCGGTGTTGAGACCCACGTCCCAACCACGAAGGCAAGGGCGGCGATGACGACCGCCGATCCAATGAACACGACGATTCGCCGAGGATGGGACACGGCTTCTATGCGAATTTCCGGGCCTGGGCTAGCTCCCACCCTGCGCGACAATCGACCGAATCCTTTCTAGGGCAGCTGCTTTGGCGTCTGCGAGAGTCTTGAGTCTCGCCTCATTCTCAGCAATGTAGGCAGCTTGATAGCGAGCCTCGAGATCGCTAAGCCGCTGGATCAATTGCACTTGACTCTTGCATGCTACGTCGACGACGGCAATCTTGACCCGACTCTCTTCATCGGTAGCCGGCAGCCGCGGCGTCCATACTTCCTCGTCGCCGCTTGCGTCGACGGTCAGCCCGGCATCTGTAGCGCATTGGTGCCATTCGTCGATGGCCGCGTCCCACTCCGATTGTTCACGGGCGTACTGCTGAGCTTCACTCACTCCCCTGGTGGCGACCTCGGTGAGATTTGTGACATTTGCGTCGCCTTCGTAATCGGCGCGAATGATGGGAACAGCATCAATACTCTGCACACAATTCATACTGCTGTTGTAGTACGTCTCGTCCTCGGATTTTTCGTCGACAGTCGCGTAGGCGTCTGCGACCGCAGCGTCCGTCGGTATGTTGTATCCGTAGCGCGCAGCGTTATCTGCACTCCACAGTCCGTATCGCCGGTCGGGGAGCCCGCCGACGTCGGACCAATCAATTTTTCCCAGCTCGTATTCGAGCCCAGACTCTTCCATGCAAGCATTCATCAAAATGAAGTTTGCCGCTTGCGCGGCAGATTCATCCGACGAGGTCATGAGGTAGTCGTCGAGAGGAAGGCCGATCGCCTCCGATTGCTCTGAGAGAACTGCGCGCACGGAGGAGTAACTGTCAACATCCAGATTTGGCGAACAGCCCGTCACCGTGAGGATCACCACTGGCAGCAGTATGGCCAAAACTCGGGATGGACGGCTATCTGCCCGCCGTGCGCGCACGCTCAAGCTCCCTGTTGGAAGCTACGAATCGCATCGTTCCAAGTAAGGGGTCCATACCTGTTGTGAATACCTAAGTTGTTCGTTGCGTACGACGCCCCGAACGCCTTAGAATTGCCACTGAAATTTTCGGCATCCCAGACGCGAATGCTGTACGACTTCTTGTTTGCGAGCGATGAAATTCCCATATTTTGGCCGGAAGCAGTCGTCGTGTTGTATTGCCAGAGCGTTCCGGTGTATTCAGTGTTGGTCCAAACACAGAATCGTGAGCTGCCGCAATCCGACAGTGCTGCGTTAGCAGGAACTGCGCCTATGCCGAGAATGCTTGCCCCGGCAACCAGCAGTCCGACCAACCCGGCCTTGTTTCGTTTCCTCATAAGATGCCCCCCAATTTCGATTGCTGCCGAACGGCACCCTGTGTCCGAACCAGCAGTTTCTCGAACGATACGACAGATCAGGTCCTAAAGCTAACAATGCTTAATAGAAATAATGGTCGAGCCGTCGTCGATTTCTCACCAACGTCTATTGTTCTAATGCTCATTACTGCCCAAGCCCGTTGAGAGGCGGACAGCGCATTGGAGGGGGTGACCCTCCTGGACGCCACTATTTGTCAGGGAAGTTATATTTTACGAGGCGGTATCTACTATTTCCGACCGGGGTCTGCAGAGCTGTACGACGCCCACGGTGAAAATCCCGAACGTTGGTAGCTCGGGCATCATGGCACCCTACTGGGGGCAACCCGAGGTTTCCCTGCCCGGAACAAGAGCAACGGACGCTGCGGCGCTGCCTCGAGTCCCTGTCCCACTCACAGGAACGGCGGCGCGGTCGCCATCAATCTGCCCAAGCGGAGCCGCTTCGCAGCACTGTTTTGTTGCGCTTTTTGACCATTCCGGCCGGTCATCAGAGTTCGCGCTCGTGCCTGCGTTGCGGGCTTTCGTGGCATATCCTCGCCAGGGCTCGGGGTCTGACCAGTCGTCTAGGTGCACCCCGGTGGGGAGACCCTGCGGGTCCTGGGACCGCTGCGCGGCGGCTTTTTCATCTTTTTTTGTCTGTCTGGCCGGTCATCGTAGTTCGCTTCCGTGCTTACGTGCCCACCTGGTCGGGCGCGGTCGCACGCTCCCTTATTTTCCCCGACCAGCCGTGCACTACGGCACTCCCGCTCTCAATCGATTTCTCTTGCCAGACAGGCAAAAAAAATCAGTTGATGGAGAGAGAACCCAATGACTACTACCACCGTAAATGTCGGCACCATCGAGCACATTGACCCGCACCTGATCGTCGTGGAAGCGAATGTGCGCACCGAAGCTCAGCTGGGCCGCGAGTTCGTGGCCAGCATCAAAGCAAACGGCGTCCTGACGCCGATCCTCGCCCGCCGCGACGATCAGGGCAACCTGATCGTGCGAGCCGGGCAGCGCCGCACCTTGGCCGCTCGGGAGGCTGGTTTGGCTACGATGCCGGCCTACGTGGTTGCCGTCGACGAAACGACCGTCGAGCGGATCGTGCAGCAGATGGCCGAGAACGATCACCGTGAGGCCGTCACCGACGCCGACCGGGTTGCCGCGTTCCAGCAGTTGGCTTTCGAGGGCCTGACCCCCGCCGTGATCGCTAAGCGACTGGGCAGCAAGCCCGCCACAGTCAAGGCCGGAATCGCTGTGGCAGAGAACGCCGTCGCGGCATCCGCCATCGTCAGTCACTCGCTCACTCTCGACCAGGCTGCCGCCTTGATTGAATTCGAGGGTGACGTTGAAACCGTGTCCGTGCTCATCGACATTGCCACCACCAGCCCCGAGCAGTTCGCTCACGCAGCGCAGCGCGCACGCGACGACAAGCGCGTAGCGACAATGAAGGCCGACGCGACCGCCGACCTGATCTCGCGCGGCTTCGAGGTGCTGGACCGCGACCGGGGATCCTACGAGAACGACTACACGAGCATCAGTTACCTGACCACCGCCGACGGCGAGACTGTCACCGTCGAGCACATCGCCAACAGTGAGGGCCGCGCCGCCTACGTGTACGCGTACAGCAGCAGTGACACCGCCACCGTGCGTTACTTCCTGAAAGACCCCAAGGCTGCCGGATTTCGCAAGTCCAGCGGCAGCGGGGCTACCAGCGGGCCGATGAGCGACGAGCAGAAGGCCGAACGTAAGACCCTGATCGCCAACAACAAGGCGTGGGGCAGTGCTGAGGTCGTGCGCCGCGAATGGCTGGCAGAGTTCCTGAGCCGTAAGACGCTCCCGAAGGATGCCACCCAGGCCATCACAGTGGGCCTGACCGTGCACCACAGCATGGTCGGCAAAGCCATCCAGAACGGAAACGTGCTGGCGCACACTCTGCTCGGGATGAAGCGGGCGAACTGCTGGGATGCCGACAAGCTCTCCGCATTGGTGGAAAAGACCTCCACCAAGGCGCAGCACGTCAGCCTCGCCATCGTGCTGGCCGGTATCGAGGACAGCACCAGCAAGGAAACGTGGCGCTACCCGGACGCGATCAGCGCCCGCTACTTCGAGCAGCTGGCCGCATGGGGCTACGGCCTCAGCGACGTTGAGCGAATCGTGATCGACACGGTTGCCGAGAACGCTGCGACCAAGGCAGCCCAAGCCGCCGCGAAGATCGCGGACTAGCCTCAGCACAAGACCCGGCGCGGCAGTCCCCCACTGCCGCGCCGGGTCCTTCCCTCACCCGGCCCCGGTACGGAGGCCGGAGCCTGCCACCAGGCACACGCCCCTGACGGGCCGTGACCGAACAGCGGCGCGGCCGCTGTGCCCATCCCCCTATTTTGAGCCGCTGCGCGGCCGGGGAGATATCAAAGTGATATCACTCTGAAACCATGACGGCGCTGCCGTCGACAGCAGTTCGGAGCCGCTGCGCGGCACTGCCCTGATGACTTTTTGGCCTTTCTGGCGTTTCACCGTAGCTCCCTCCGCACCTACGTACCCAGTTCGCCGGGCGCGGTCGCACGCTTCCTTATTTCGCCCATCGAACAGCGCACTTCGGCACTCCCGGTCGCTATCGATTTCTCTTGCCAGACAGGCAAAAAAACAGTTGTCCACGAGGGAGAGAGCCCATGAGCACGCTAGGCAGCATCAGCAACCAGGTCCCCACCATCCAGCAGTACAGCCCCGACGCGGCCGCGCGCGGAATCTGGACCGTCATTAGCGAACCCGGCGACAGCGGCACCGGCGAACTCATCAAAGCGTTGGGAGCAGAAGAAGCGCTCGACGTAATCCTGCACGGGACCGGCGACGCGGCAGGAATCGACGTCACGCCCCTTCGAGCGCGCGCGCTGCCCCGCTCCACAGCTGCCAGCATCGCCGCAACATTCGATGCCACCACCTCGGGCGCGGAACTCATCACCCCCGAGCACCCGCACTGGCCCGCCGGATTCAACGACCTCGGCGCAGCTGCCCCGTACGCGCTCTGGGCACGAGGGACGACCGAGATCCTGACCGATTCCCTCAGCACGGCCGTAGTGGGCGCGAGAGCTGCAAGCGGCTACGGGGAACACGCCACGATGGAAATAACCGCCGGACTCGTCAGCCGTGGCCACACCATCATCAGTGGCGCAGCATACGGGATCGACGGAATGGCCCACCGGGCAGCCCTCGCCAGCGACGGGCGCACGGTCGCCTACCTCGCCGGAGGACTCGACCGCTACTACCCCAGCGGCCACCACGAACTCCTGTCAAGGATCGCGGAAGCGGGCGCGGTGGCAACCGAAATCGGCTTCGGCCAGAGCCCCACCAAATACCGGTTCCTGATGCGTAACCGGTTGATCGCCGCCGCCGCCCGGGCGACCGTCGTCACGGAAGCCGGCTGGCGCTCAGGTGCCCTGAATATCGCCGCGCACGCCCTCGGAATCAACCGCCCCGTGGGCGCCGTTCCTGGCCCGATCACGTCACCAGCCAGTGCAGGCTGCCACCGCCTGATCCGCGAATACGGGGCGCAGCTCGTCACCAACGCCGAGGATGCCGCCGCACTCTAGTCGGATAGCCGGTCAGCCTCACGGCTGGCCGGCGAGGGGCGCTTCCCCTCGCGCTCCCCCACAGCGGGAGATCACAGTGATATCACTCTGAAACCAAGACGGCCATGCCGTCACAAGCGAATTGGGGCCGCTTTGCGGCACTGTCCAATGGGCCTTTTTGTCCTTTCTGGCGTTTCACCGTAGCTCCCTTTCGTGCCTTCGTTACCCACATTCTCGGACGCGCCCTGCGGGCTTATTTCGCCCGAGAATCCGTGCACTGCGCCGCTCCCGGTCGCTATCGATTTCTCTTGCCAGATAGGGCAAAAAAACAGTTGTTCACGAGGAGAGAACCCATGGCTGAGTCAGATTACCCGTACGAGAACACGTACCCCCGGGAGCGCTACGCCAGCGGGTGCGCCTGCCGTGGTTGCCGGTCCGCAGGTGCCGCAGACACTGCGCCGGGCGAAACCTGCACCGCAAGCCGCTACGCCGACAGCTTCGCCTAGATCGAGGAAAAAACTCATGCTCACAACTCAACTTCCGCCCCAGACCTTCGGCGTGCTCGGAGCAGACAACCTGCTCAGCAGCGCCGACATGTCGACCTATTGGAACAGCCAGAGCTACCCCAACCCCCGAAGCCGGTTCGTCATCGTCATGACCCCGCACGGCTCCCGCTTCAACGACTACGCAAATCCGAGAGGTACCCGCTAATGCTTACCATCACCCACACCCACGAAGCCGGAACTATGATCAACGGCACCAGTCGAGGCGACGGAACCGCCGAAGTCCTGAAGACTGTCGGGTGGCGCTGGGGCCGCAGCATCAGCGCGTGGTTTCTGCCGCAGTCCCGCGACCGCCTGCCCAAGCTGCACACCATCACCGGCACGAAGTCGGCACTTGAAGCCGCGGGGTTCGAGGTTGAAACCGAAATCGACAGCAGCCACCGCACGACCGCCGACGTCGAGGCCGGAAAGATCGAGCGTCAGGCCGACCGTGTAGACGCCCTGGCCGTGAAGGCAGAGCGCAAGACCCGTGCCGACGATGCCGCCTGGGCCAACGCGCAGGCCGCGCACGACCGCCTGCCCGAGGGAGGCGAGCCGATCAAGGTGGGCCACCACTCCGAAGGCCGACACCGCAACGCGATCGCCAGAGCAGATAACGCCATGCGCAAGTCAGTCGAAGCCAGCGCAGACGCCACCACCGCCCAGGCCCGCGCCGACGCCGCCACCCACACCACCGACGCCCGTTACAACCCGGTTACCGTGGCTAACCGCATCGAAACTTTGGGCGCTGAGCTCCGCAAGCTCGAACGCCGCATAACCGCGCAGTGCTACGACGACACCCGCGGTTACCTCGACGCCACCGCCGAGCAGATCCAGGCCCGCGCAACCCGCCTCGCCCCGCACCTCGACGAGAAGCGCGACCAGATCGCCTATTGGGAAGCCGTGCGCGCCGCCCAGGTCGAGAGCGGTAAGGCCACCGGCTACGACCGCGCCACCGTCACGAAGGGCGACCGGGTGAAGATCCGCGGCCAGTGGCGCGAAGTGGTGCGCGCCAACCTCAAAACGGTCAGCGTCACCACCGGCTACACGTGGACCGATACCGCCCCGTATGCAGAGATTCAGCAGCTCATGCGGTCCGAGTAAACACGCCGCAGCGGCCGGCCCATCAGGGCCGGCCGTGAGGGGCGACCCCTCACACTCTCTAATGGTTTTAGCTGGCCTGGTGCCGGCTGTCAGGCTGGTGCTGGCTTGATCGGGTGTGACTCTTCACACTCATGACCGTGGTGTCTTCTAGGGGACCTGTGCATCTGGTTGAGCTGGTGCCGGTGTGACGCTGCGATGGCTTGATAGAAGGTTGTCCATGATGTAGATCATGTGACTCGTTAGAGAGCTGCCTCCGCGGCAATCCCCCGCATGTCCTGGCCCTAACGAGAAGGAAAACATATGAGCATTGTCGCTAATGACTACGCTTTCGTTGTCGGGGTTGATACTCACGCCCGTGCGCATACGTACGCGATTATTTCGTCGCGAACTGGTGAGGTGCTGGGGACCAAAGCGTTTGCGGTGACCGACGCGGCGATTGACAGGGCGATCGCCTGGACAGCCAGCCACACAAACGGACAAGTCCTCTTTGCGTTGGAAGGTCCAGGATCTTACGGCGCGTCACTTGCTCGTTCGCTTCGCCGCGGGGGTCATGAGTTCTGTGATGTGAGGCCACCAGAGCGAGCCAGCCGAACTCGGGGCAAGAACGACGAGATTGATGCTGTAGCTGCTGCAAAATCGGCTCTGGGAATTGGCATGGATGCGCTGACGATGCCGAAAGCGGATGGGCTGCGTAACGCGCTGCGGGTGCTCCTGGACGCGCGGATGGATATGGAGCTGCGCCGTACGAGTGCCAGAAACCAGCTCAACGCGCTCGTCCGAACGACGGATTTTGGTCTCGATACTCGTCGTGCTCTGACGGATAAGAAAATTCGCCAGCTCGCTGGCTTGGAACGGGCCCATGCGGACCGGGCTACTCAGATCGTGCAGCGCGAAGCGATACGTCTGGCTAGCATCGTGATTGACCTTGGCGGGCAGATGCTGGAGAACCGGACAGAGCTTGGCGAGGTTGTCGAGATCCTGGCTCCGGGACTTCAAGAGATCTATGGTGTTGGTCCTATAACAGCGGGTGTCGCCGTTTCTGCGTACTCGCACCGCGGTCGGGTGCGAAGCGAAGCGGCGTTCGCCGCTCTCGCAGGGGTCAATCCAATCCCTGCGTCGTCAGGAAACACGACACGGCACCGGCTCAACCGGCACGGCAACCGGCTGAGTATTAGCGATTCTGGGGGCCACCGATATTGACTTTGGGGGCCACCGGGCGGTGTCGCCAGTAGCGTGCTCGGGGGCCGCCGAATATTTGCTGTTGGGGGCCATTTGCTTTGCTCCTTCCGGCCAGAGCTCGAAGCGGCCTGGTAGCTGCCCCGTGACGAACCCTCCGGGACCACGAAGTCCTTGAACGAGTACGCCGCGTTTTGCTGTTGGTGGCCGATGAGTAGCTCCTGGACTAGCCCGACCAAAGCCCCAGGATCATGCTGCTGGAACTCCTCGAGTGGCATTGCGACCGACCAACAACGGCGATTTGGGCCCAGGACGCGCAACGCGATTGGCACCAGCGCCTCAGCTTCGGGGTTCACGCCGACGCGAATATGGACCGCATCGTGCACAACACCATCTGGGTCGAGACCGGCGGCCACAACGTGAGAGAACACACCGCCGCCCAGGTCGCGTGTGTTTTGTCAACTTGAAACCGGCCATTTGTGCGCTAATTAACCGGCCATTGTGGCGCGGTTTCCGGCCATTTGAGCAGTTGGTCAGAACGGCTGGTTTTCGGGGTCGTTTCCGTATCCGCCGGCGTCGGGGCCGTGGCTGTTTCCGGTGGTCCATCCAGCTGCGGGATCGGCGAAGTCGTCAGGCCAGGGGGCTGGTCGTCCGTGGTCGTCCCACCAGCCTGTCTCCGGGTCGGTTGGTGCGTGGGGGCGCTGTGGTCGTGTGGGATCGTTCATGTCGGGGTCCTGACTGCTGAGGTGCGTGAGGCGGTTGGCACGACCGTCGGGGTCGCGTTCCGGGTGGCCGGCGTGGTGGTGTGTCATTTCATGAGGGCGTGCTTCACGCGGTAGGACTCGCCCCGAAATTGGAGGAGGCGGCCGTGGTGGACGAGCCGGTCGATGACGGCGGCAGCCATGTTGTCGTCACCGAACACCGTTCCCCAGCGAGAAAATTCTAGGTTTGTCGTGATGATCAGGCTTCTTTTTTCATAACCGTCGGCGATGACTTGGAACAGGAGGCGGGCGCCCTCGGTGTCGATCGGAAGGTAGCCAAATTCATCAATTGCGACCAGCCGGTTTTTGGCGATGTTGGCCAGCTCCCGGTCGAGGCGGCCTTCGTCTTTCGCGCGGCGCAGCTGCATCACCAGCGACGACGTTGTGTAGAAGCGTGCCGGGATTCCTTGCTGGCAGGCGGCGGCGATCAGCGCACTGGCGAGGTGGGTTTTGCCGGTGCCGACGTCGCCATAGAGCACCAGGTCCTCGGCTCGGTTGATGAAATCCAACGACGTCAGCTCTTCCCGGCCGTAGTCGTCGGGGAACTTGACGCTGGAGTAGTCGAACCCCGTGAGTGATTTCAGCGCCGGCAGCCGGGCAGCCGTTAACAGTCGTTGGCGGCGTGATGCTTGCCGAGATTCGTGCTCGGCCAGGAGTACTCCGTGGAGGTATTCGCGTTGTTTCGGGGTGCCTTTCTCGGCCCATTCTGCCAGCACGGTGTTCGTCAGTGACGCCTGCCGGCCGGTCTCGATGATGTCCTGCACGGTGACGAGCGTCATGCGATCTCTCCCGTCAACGTGTTGACGGTGGTGAAAGCGTCGGTCGTGAAGATGTCATAAACGCTCAGGTCCACGTTCTCCACGGCCGGGCTGGTGCCGCCAGCCAAGCGCCGGGCGAGCATGCCCAACGCGGCAATCTCGGGGATGTCTCCGCGCTGGATGAGCAAGTCAGCAGCAGTGATGGCGGCATCGAAACCAGCTGATCCCGACGCGGCATCGACAGCACTGAGGAGGCGGCGCCGGTTGGTGGCGGTAGCTTTGTCGAGCCAGTCCCGCACCGGCTCGGGGACCAACGGCCGCAGCTGGGAATGGCTCCAGGCACCGGGCTTAGTCACCAGCAACGGCAGCAGCGCCGCCGGCTCGAAGATCGTCTCGGCCTGCACTCCGAAAGCGCGGGGGAAAGACCGCACCGGCGCGGAATGCTCATCGAGGATCTCGACGACATCGTGGCGTAACCCGACGGTGAGGGTGCGGCTATGGAAGGAGGACCCGGCCGCGTAGGTGTTGCCCTCGATGAGCAGGTTCCCCTTCTTGTCGGCCGTGCGGTTCTCGTAACGGACCGGGTCAAACCCCACGCCGGGCAGTGCCAGCGACGCGGCGACGTCCTGGGCGAAGAGCTCGCTCACGGGCAGGCCTTTCCGGTAGTGGACGGCCTCACCCAACGCCAGGCACCGGCCCAGCAATATGTCGTTCAGGCCCTCCAGGGTGGCCGCTTCCGGCTCGGGGACCATCAGGTTGCGGCGGAGGAACCCAACGGCGTTTTCGACGTTGCCTTTCTCATTGCCGGCATACGGATTGCAAAACCTGGACTCTGATCGGTAGTGCAGTTTGAACGCCCCAAAGAGTTTGGACTCGACGACCTTGGTGCCGACTCTGCGCCCGATGCCGGTCGCGTTGTCAAAGACCAGGTGCCGTGGCGCGGCGCCGATGTGATCGAACACGGTGCGCAGCCCGTGGCAGACGCACTCGGCGGTTTCACCGCGGTAGGCCTGCACGAAGCGCATGTTCGAGAACGGGAACGTGACGACGAAGATGTGCAGAAGCTGCCGGACCCCGGCGATGAAAGCCTCGGCCTGGCCGAAATCGACCTGCGCGGTGCCGGCCGGCCACACCAGTTCGGTGAAGCCCTCCCCGGCCTGCCGGTGCTGGTTGTTCCACTTCTTCACGAAGCGTTGCACCGGGGAGTAACTACCGGTGTAGTTCTCCTCGTTGACCAAGCGATCAAAAACCCGCTTGGCAGTGTGGCGTTGCTTCCGCGGCCGGCGCTGGTCCTCGCCCAGCCATGTTTCAATAATGTCTTCAAACCCGGTCAAGGCCGACCCGGCGGGCCTCGGGACGGGGCTCGGTGGTCTCGGTGAATAGTTCTGTTGCCCGGTGTACTTCGCCACCGCGTCACGGCTGACACCGAGCCGACGGGCGATTTCACGGCCCGCGATTCCTTGAGAGTCGAGAGTTCTGATATTTTCTTGCACGGACATGGGTACCGTCATCTGCTTCCTGGTTCCTTCCGGCGCGACCGCTTGGCAGTAGCTACGCCTTAAGGAACCTATCTGGGGGTGGCGGGCCCATGTCTCCACACTGGAAAGGGCTCCGGCCACCGGTGATCTCACACCCTGCGCATTCCCCAAATCCAACGTCTTGGAGCGGGAATCTGCTGGCCTGATTTTTAGCGCTCATTTGGCAGGAAACCAGCCGCTAACTTGGCCGGATTCCGCTGCCGAAACGGCCTACAAAGAGTTGATCACACACAAGGTCGCGGCACGGACACTCGCGCGGTGGGGCGTCACTGGCCCCCGACCGCGCGACTGCGTGGCACCCAGAGGCAATACCGGTGGCCCCCGAAGGCAATATTCACTGGCACCCGAACCCGCAAATACTCAACCGGCAACTGAACCGGGCAATCGATGTCATCGCTCGAGTCCGGATGGTCTCCGAGGCCCGGACTCAAGATTATGTACAACGGCGTACCACCGAAGGTCGCACAACACGCGAAATTAGACGAATTCTGAAACGCTACATCGCACGCGAACTCTTCAAAGCCCTCCAGGAACGAGTTGTCGACACCACTCCCCCAGCTTGACACCAACCCATAGAAGAGTCCCCCACCAGGCGCGGCAACCAGGGGAAATATCCTTCAGGGGAGTAGCGAAAGCACCCCAGTACCCCGGTCGCCGCCGGGCCAGCCAATGGAGCCCTGAAGTGTCGAGCAGCACCCGGACACATCGACGCGGCCTCGGGTGCACGTCACCGGTTCCGGGGCCGGCGGCGAGGGGAGCATCCCCTCGCGCTCCCCAACCGGGGCAATACTCGGGCGCCCGCAGGACCAGTCCCGCGCGGCTTGGCCATCATTAGCACTCCGGCGCATGCTCCGACCGCCGCAACTCCAGAGTTGAGTCCCCGGGGTGACGCTCTGGAGTTTGTAAGTTCGTAAGCTCGTAAATTCGTAAGTTCGTGACCCTGTATGTTTGTAACTTCGTAAGTCTGTTATTTCGGAAGTATCATGCAACACTCCCAAGTTGAATGAGCCTGTACGTTCCGGAGTCTGGTACTTTCGAACTAACAGACTCAGTAACAACCGGACTTCAAAACTTCCGAAGTCCGTAACTTGCAGAGTTACAGACTGGAGCGCGGAATGCGGATTGTCTCAATTGCCAACCAAAAGGGCGGCGCCGGCAAGACAACAACAGTGATGAACCTCGCGAGCGTTTGCTCCGAGAACTCCCGAGTCTTGGTTGTCGACGTGGACCCGCAGGGATCATCAGCTTGGTGGGCCGACAGAGCGGGGGATAGCCTTCCATTCGATGTCGCTGACGACACTGACCCGAGCAATCTCGCCCGGCTGCGGGAACTGCCCTATGACGTTGTCTTCGTGGATACCCCAGGTTCGCTTGAAGGACGAGATGTGCTCTCCACCGTTCTCGGAGAGTCCGACTTCGTAATCCTTCCCACAGAGCCTTCCCCCCTCGCTTTCGCTCCACTGATGGCAACCATTAATGAGGTCGTCGTTCCTGCCGGAGTGAACTATCGAGTTCTGGTAAATAGGGTCGACCCGCGAGTTCCGTCGGATCTGGTTGATGCCCAGGGGCTCTTGGATGGGGCCGGCTTCGCCCGATTCGAAGCGGCAATTCGCGACTACAAGATCCACAAGATGGCACCTATTGAGGGTCGCGTCGTAACCCAATACGCAGACGGCGATTCCAGAATCGCAAGCAAAGCACGCGAGGACTACCGACGAGTAGCCCTTGAGCTCGTTTCTTACTGGGCAAACACCAAGGGAGGCAAGTGATGGCGAGAGCGAAACTGACCCAGCTGCTTGGCGATTCAAAGCCGGAAGCGGCACAGGCAGTCGTCCAAGAAC
The DNA here is from genome assembly GCF_003602235.1 of Cryobacterium melibiosiphilum. Lineage (GTDB taxonomy): Bacteria > Actinomycetota > Actinomycetes > Actinomycetales > Microbacteriaceae > Cryobacterium > Cryobacterium melibiosiphilum. Next base: position 1,208 of record NZ_QZVS01000062.1, on the reverse strand, counting down.
CAATTCCGACTGAACCTGCTCCGACACCAGTACCCGAGGCTCCTCCTGCAGCTGCGCGGCCAGTCCGTGTGGTCGCCAAAGAGCAGGCGCCAATCGAGATGACCGAGGTCGGGGGAGGTGCCCATTATCTGACCTTCGTTCGGAAAGAAACCCGGCTACGCGAGGACCAACTCGATGCCCTCGCAGCCAAGGCTCGCCAGATCAACCGCAACAAGGCAGAGGGTGGGGAGCGCCTCACAGACAACACACTCATTCGCATCGCCGTCGACCTGTTGCTGGATAGGGCAGACAGGCTCGCGGGGAGCACAGAGGACGAACTTCGTAACTCTGTAAGTTCGTAAGTTTTTTAGGAGACAGATTGCGCGTCTGGTTGCTGCATCTTCGATTGCACATCGAGTCGATACCGTGCACATTGCCCTGGCCATGCAATCAAATGTTTATCTGATGTAGCGTTTGGGTATGAGTACCGCAACTTTCACCGACCTTCTGCGAAAGCCCAAGGAGGTTCTGGCCCACATTGACCAGGGCCAGGTCCGGATCACGCGTCGTGATGGTGACGATCTCGTGATCCTGCGTGGTCATGATCTCGATGTACTCGAGAAGGGTGTTGCGCTGTCGAGCCGTCTGATTCGCGCGATTGGCCGGAACAAGGGCGACGTGGCGGCTGCGCTGAGTGATCTTTTCGCGTGGACGGGGGAGTTCAGCCCGGGGGAGCTGCGCGCGTACGCTGCCGAGATTGAGCAGCTTGTCTATGCTGCCAGTGAGATGGGCACGTTTGAGCGGCTACTGCGTGCGCAGCAGGAGTGGAAGGAAACGGCCGTGGTTTACGCGATGGGCATGAAACCTGTCGATCCCCTCGAGCTGCCGGCCGCCCCTGTCCGCGTCGATCGTCCGTAAATGGCGGGGAAGCGCAGTGTTCCGGTTCCACGACCGATCAAGGGAACCGCGTATGAGATCTTCTTCGGCAACACTGCGGCCGAACGTGGGTGGACTGATTTGAAGGCGTCTGCGAAGAATGCTCTCGCTGACGCCCACGACTATCTCACTGCTCATCCTGGGCAGTACGACCCGGATCGTTGCTACCAACTCCGAGGAGATCTCTCAACAGTCCTAGGGCGTGTCTCCTAATGCCTTCGACCAAATAGTTATGGCTCTGAGGACAGCTCCGCCGCGGTAGGTCAGTGCGAGCTTGTCGTAGCGGGTGGCGA
>NZ_QZVS01000095.1 GCF_003602235.1 Cryobacterium melibiosiphilum | reverse complement strand
TGCTCGCGTGGACCGCCCCGACCGGACACGTGTATTACACCGACCCCGCCACCCCGATCCAGGTACCAGTCATCGACCGGGACGCACCACCACCGTTCTAGATCCCACCGCTTATCCGCCGCTTGAATCCAGCGGGGTCATCGTGTCTATTCATTTGTGTAGACAAGTCCGTGTCGACTAGTTCGTGTCAACTAGTTCGTGTCAACTAGTTCGTGTCAGCACTGGGCCGCGTCGTCCTGGTCGACGGAACGGTCCCGCCGGATGAGGTCCCGCCGGATGAGGTCCCGCCGGATGAGGTCCCGCCGGACACAAGATCGGCATGACGAACGGGCCGTCACACGGTGCGAGACGCTCCTAGACTGAGGCCGTGGACACCACGGGGAACACGGGAACATCCGCTACATCACGCAACGGGGCTACATCACGCAACGGGGCCGGATCAGGCAATGGGCTCGGCGTAGAGGGAATCCCCGCGGGAACTGCGGGCGGGTACCTGAACCTGGCGCTCTACTCCTTCGCGATCGTCGGGTGGGAACTCGTGTTGCTGCTCGTCGAGCCGGTCTTCGTGGGGTTCGTTCCCGGCGGGGTCCTCGGAGTCGCCCTCGTGCATTGGGGACTGACCGGTGCCGGCTGGCTGATGGGCGCAGTGCTACTGCTGCGCTGGGCGAGGCTGCATTACAACTTCAGGACCCGCGGGTCGGGGCTGCGCGGAACGGGGCTGCGGCATCCGCTGCCCCGCTGGATCGCCATCGGCGCCCTCGCTGCCGCCTGCGTGCTGGTGCGTTTCGTGGGCAGCGGCGGCCAGCTGCTGCCGGTCGCCGACTATGCGCGATTCGCGAGCGATTTCGGGTCGAATGCCGTCGTCGCCCTCGTCGTGCAGAACCTCTACTACCTGGCCGAGGTCGCCGTGATGCTTCTGATCGTGGCTTTCGGCCAGCGCGCCGGCGAGTTGCGCTTCGTTCGAACCTTCCGCACCACCCCACCAGCACCAGCACCGGAACCGGCACCGGCGTCGGTGCCGTGGGGCGGCCTGCTACTCGCCGCAACTTGGGGGCTTGTGCACATTCTGCTGCAGGGGCACAGCGCCGGCCTGTACGGCGTCGGCGTCGGCGTCGCCTTTGGTGCCATCTATCTACTGACCGGCAGGAGCCTGCGTTTGAGCTATGCGGTCGTGGCGGTCACCTTCCTGCTGTGAGCTCAGGAATCGCGGCCACGGATGCGGCGGGACAGTTCTGCGGCGGAGTGCGCAATCTCCGCGGCGAGCGCGGGCCACCGTTCGGGCGGCACGTTCTGCCGGGGAAAGGTGACGGCGATGCCCGCGGCGGGCCAGCCGGTGTGGTCCCGCACGGCGACGGCGACGGATGCGAACCCTTCCGTCACCTCACCGTCCTCCCCCGCATACCCCCGCTCGCGCACACCGTCGAGCAGACGGGCCAGTTGCCCGTAGCGTGACACCTCGTCACCGCGCTGCGCCGGGGCGGGAAGGGTGGAATCCGCCGGATTACCGACGAACGCCCGGGTGGCAAAGGCCTCCGGGGTCGGAAAAAGCGCCCGGAGTTGGGCCTTGGGCAGTGTGGCGAGCAGTGCGCGCCCACTGGCGGTGAGGTGACTGGGCAGGCGCACGCCGACATCCGTCACGAGGGCCGGACGCCGCGGCGCGCGTTCCTCCGCGAGGTAGATCACGTCCCGTCCGTGCAGCACCGCCAGGTGCGCGCTCTCGCCGAGGTGGTCGACGAGCGCCGCGAGGATCGGACGACCGAGCCGGGACAGGGGTTCCTGGCGGGAGAAGCCCGAGCTCATCTCGAACGCGGCGATGCCGATGCCATAGCGCTGCACCTCGGGAAAGTGCAGCACGAAACCGTGCTCCTCGAGCACGCCGAGCAGCCGGTACACCGTGGAGCGGGGCAGCTCCAGCGCCGTCGCGATCGCGGAGGCGGCGACCGGACCGCGCTGGTGGGCCAGAAACTGCAAAATCGTCAGGGTCTGGCGTGCGGCGGGGGCGGTCGAACGGGGTCGGGTCATGCCCCACTATCTCACCGGTGAGACAGTGGGGCCGCTGTGTCTCTCGTGTCGGCGCCTGCCGTGCGATCAGATAGTCCTATGACAGCCAGCCCCAGCACGACCACGGACCCCGCAACGAGCACCGCAACGATCATCGTCGGCATCGGTCCGGTGTCGATCGCGGACGTCGTTGCTGTCGCGCGGGAGGGGGCATCCGTCGTCATCGCCGAGGACTCCCGCTCCGCGATCACCGCGAGCCGCGCCATCGTGGAAGCCCTCGCGAACGACACCGCCCCGCACTACGGCATCTCAACGGGGTTCGGTGCCCTCGCCACGACGTTCATCGCCGCCGACCGCCGCACCCAGCTGCAGCAGAGCCTCGTGCGCTCGCACGCCGCCGGGTCCGGCCGCGAGGTGAACCGCGAGACCGTGCGCGGCCTGATGTTTCTGCGCCTCTCGACCCTGCTGACCGGCCGCACCGGCGTGCGCCTGTCGACCGTGGAGGCCTACGCCGGTGTGCTCAACGCCGGCATCACCCCGATCGTGCGCGAATACGGGTCGCTCGGCTGCTCGGGCGACCTCGCGCCGCTCGCGCACTGCGCGCTCGCCGTGATGGGCGAGGGCACCGTGCGCGACGCCGCTGGAATAGAACGACCCGCCGCCGAGGCCCTCGCCGAGTGTGGGCTCACCCCGGTCGTGCTCGCCGAGAAGGAAGGCCTGGCCCTCATCAACGGCACCGACGGCATGCTCGCGATGTTGGCGCTCGCCATCCACGACCTCGGCGCCCTGCTGACGACAGCGGATGTCGCCGCCGCGATGAGCGTGGAGGCCCTGCTCGGAACGGATGCCGTCTACGCGGCCGACCTGTCCGCGCTGCGCCCGCAGGCGGGCCAGCAGGTCTCCGCCACGAACCTGCGCGCACTGCTGGCCGGATCGCCGATCGTGGCGAGCCACCAGGGCCCGGAGTGCACCCGGGTGCAGGACGCCTACTCCCTGCGCTGCGCCCCCCAGGTGCACGGCGCCGCCCGCGACACCGTCGACCACGCCGCCCTGGTGGCCGACCGCGAGCTCGCCTCCGCCGTCGACAACCCCGTCATCACCCTCGACGGCCGCGTCGAATCGAACGGCAACTTCCACGGCGCCCCGGTCGGTTACGTGCTCGACTTTCTCGCGATCGTCGTCGCCGACGTGGCGAGCATGTCCGAGCGACGCACCGACCGCATGCTCGACCCCGCCCGCAACCAGGGACTTCCGGCGTTTCTCGCGCACGATGCCGGCGTCGATTCCGGCCTGATGATCGCCCAGTACACCGCCGCCGGCATCGTGTCGGAGCTGAAAAGGCTGGCGGCGCCAGCGTCGGTCGATTCGATTCCGTCGTCGGCGATGCAGGAGGACCACGTCTCGATGGGCTGGGCCGCCGCCCGCAAACTGCAGACCGCGATCGACGGCCTCGGCCGGGTGCTCGCGATCGAGGTGATGGCCGCGGCCCGCGCCCTCGACCTGCGCGCTCCCCTCGTGCCCGGGGCCGCGACCGGAGCCGTGCGCGACCGCCTGCGCGAGACCGTCGAAGGTCCCGGCAGCGACCGGTTCCTCTCCCCCGAAATCGAACGCGCCGTGTTCGCCGTGCAGTCCGGAGACATTCTCGCCGCGGCCCGCCGCGTTGTGCCCACCCTAGCCTGACTCACCATCACAGAAACGGATGCCGCTGTGCTCGAACAAGACGTGCCTGAACTCGCTGTGACCGAACAGATCCTGCCCGAACAGATCCTGCCCGAACACGGGCCCCGCCCGGTGCGCGCCGCCCGCGGCACCGCGCTGACCGCGAAGGGCTGGGCCACCGAGGCGCCGCTGCGGATGTTGATGAACAACCTCGACCCGGAGGTCGCCGAACGCCCCGACGACCTGATCGTCTACGGCGGCACCGGCAAGGCCGCCCGCAACTGGGAGGCCTACGACGCGATCGTGCGCACCCTCGAAACTCTCGAGCTCGATGAGACCCTGCTGGTGCAGTCCGGCAAACCGGTCGGGGTGTTCCGCACCCACGAGTGGGCTCCCCGGGTGCTGATCGCCAACTCCAACCTCGTCGGCGACTGGGCGACGTGGCCCGAGTTTCGCCGACTGGAACACCTCGGCCTGACCATGTACGGCCAGATGACCGCCGGGTCGTGGATCTACATCGGCACCCAGGGCATTCTGCAGGGCACCTTCGAGTGCTTCGCGGCCGTCGCCGACAAGAAGTTCGGCGCAGCTAATGGGAGCGGCGGGTCCCTCGCCGGCACCCTCACCCTCACCGGCGGCGCCGGCGGCATGGGCGGCGCGCAACCGCTCGCCGTCACGATGAACGGCGGGGTCGTGCTGATCGTCGACGTCGACCCGGACCGGCTGCGGCGGCGTGTCGACCACGGCTACCTCGACGAGATGACCGATGACCTTGACGACGCCGTCGCCCGGGTGCTCGCGGCGAAAGCGGAGAAGCGTGCCCTCTCTGTCGGACTCGTTGGTAACGCCGCGACGGTGTTCCCCGAGTTGCTGAGGCTCGGCGTGCCGATCGATATCGTCACCGACCAGACAAGCGCCCACGATCCGCTCAGCTACCTGCCCGAAAGCATCTCCCTGGCGGATTGGCACGCCGAGGCGGCCCGGGACCCGGAGGGCTTCACCCTCGCCGCCCGAGCCTCGATGGCCCGGCAGGTGCAGGCGATGGTTGACTTTCAGGATGCCGGCGCCGAGGTCTTCGACTACGGCAACTCGATCCGGGCCGAAGCGCTACTCGGCGGGTGTGCGCGAGCGTTCGACTTTCCCGGGTTCGTGCCCGCCTACATCCGCCCGCTGTTCGAAGAGGGCAAGGGGCCCTTTCGTTGGGTGGCGCTCTCGGGCGATCCGGGCGATATTGCCGCGACCGACCGGGCGATTCTCGAGCTGTTCCCGAACGATGCCAAGCTCGCCCGCTGGATCGCCGGCGCGCAGGAGAAGGTGCACTTCGAGGGGTTACCGGCGCGCATCTGCTGGCTCGGCTACCAGGAACGCAACCTCGCCGGCCTGAAGTTCAATGAGATGGTGGCCAGCGGCGAGCTCAGCGCTCCGATCGTGATCGGCCGCGACCACCTCGACTCCGGCTCGGTCGCCTCCCCGTACCGGGAGACCGAAGGAATGAAGGACGGCTCCGACGCGATCGCCGATTGGCCGTTGTTGAACGCCCTGCTCAACACCGCGTCGGGCGCGACCTGGGTGTCGATCCACCACGGCGGTGGGGTCGGCATCGGTCGGTCCATTCACGCCGGACAGGTCGTGGTCGCCGACGGCACCGCTTTGGCCGCTCAGAAGATCGAACGGGTGCTCGTGAACGACCCCGGCACCGGCGTCATGCGGCACGTCGACGCGGGCTACGAACACGCCGCTGATGTCGCCCGCGAGCGCGGCCTGCGGGTGCCGATGTGGGAGGGCCGGTGAGCGTTTTCTGGTGCCACACGGCACTGATCGACGGCGACCCCGTCGAGGGGGTGCGGGTGTCTGCGGATGCGGACGGGCGCATCCGTCGGCTGCAGACCGAGGTCGCGGCGAGCGCCGGGGATGTGCCTCTGGGCCTGGTGCTGCCCGGTTTCGGCAATGCCCACTCGCACGCCTTTCACCGGGCCCTGCGGGGGCGCACCCACGATGCGGGCGGGGACTTCTGGCAGTGGCGACAGCGCATGTATGCCGCCGCGACCGCCCTGGATCCCGAGCTGTATGAGCAATTGGCGCACGCGGTCTTCGCCGAGATGCTCACGAGCGGTTACACGGCCGTGGGCGAATTCCATTACCTGCATCATCGGCCCGGCGGCGCGCCGTGGTGCGATCAGTACGCGCCACACGCGATGGAGCATGCCCTGGCCCGGGCCGCACGGGCGTGCGGAATCCGCCTGACCCTGCTGGATACCTGCTATCTCGCCGGCGGAATCGGCCAACCGCTCGCCCCCGAGCAAGCCGGTTTCAGCGACGAGACGGCCGAACGCTATCTGGAGCGCTGGTATGCCCTGCGCGACAGCCTGACCGGCTACGGCGATTCGGTGCGCCTCGGCGCTGCCCTGCACTCGGTGCGCGGTGTGCCCCGCGCGGCGATCACCACCCTGCTCGCCGGGCTGCCCTCCGACGTTCCCCTGCACATGCACCTGTCTGAGCAGCCGCAGGAGAACGCGGACTGCGTGCGCGAGTACGGCCTCACCCCGACCGGGCTGCTGGCCGAACTCGGCGCCCTCTCCCCGCGCCTGAGCGTGGTTCATGCCACCCACCTCACCGAAACCGACCTGGCCCTGCTCGGAGCGGCCGGCGTCACCGCGGTATTCTGCCCCACGACCGAGGCAGACCTCGGCGACGGCATCGGCCCGGCACGCCGCCTGGTCGACGCCGGGGCCCGGCTGGCACTCGGCTCCGACCAGAATGCGGTCGTCGATCCGCTGCTCGAAATCCGCGGCCTCGAATACGGCGAGCGCCTCGCCTCGGGGCGGCGTGGCCGCTTCTCCCCGGCCGAGCTGGCGCGCATCGCCACCGACCACGGATACCGCGCGCTGGGCCTGTCTGCCGGCCCGGAGGAGACGGCGGGCGGGCTGCGGGTCGGCGCGTGGTGCGACCTCGTCGAACTCGATGCGGCCTCGGTGCGCACGGCGGGCGCCGACCCGGGCCAGATTGTGCTCGCCGGCACCGCCGCGGACGTGCGCTCGGTCATCGTCGGCGGCCGGGTGGTGGCGCAACACGGGCTGCTGGTCACCCCGACCGGGGTGACCCCGAGTACCGCAGCCGACCCCGCCGTGCTGCTCGAGCGGGCTCTCGCGCGACTCGACACGTCGACGACCGTGCCGCGGCCGGCGAGCGAGGTCTCCCGATGACGAACGAGACGACCCAGCTGATCACCGACATCGGCGAACTCACCACCCAGGCCGATGGCGAGCCGCGCCGGGCCGACCGGGCGATGCTGGTGCAGGGCGGCCGCATCCGCTGGATCGGGGATGCCACGCACGCCCCCGCCGCCGACACCCGGGTGTCGGTCGGCGGCCGGGCCGTGTTGCCGGGGTGGGTCGACTCGCATACCCACCTGCTTTTCGCCGGCGACCGTTCCGCCGAATTCGAAGCGCGCATGGCGGGACAGCCCTACGCGGCGGGCGGCATCCGTGACACGGTGACGGCGACGCGGGCGGCCACGGATGCCGAACTCGAGTCGACCGTGCAGCGCCTGGCCGCCGAGGCCCTCGCCCAGGGCACGACCTTTCTCGAAACGAAGACCGGCTACGGGCTCGACGTCGACTCCGAGCGGCGGGCGGCGCAGATCGGTGCGCGCCACGCCGACGTCGTCAGCTTTCTCGGCGCCCACGTCGTACCCGACGAGATCGACACTCGCGACTACCTCGACCTGGTGACCGGGCCGATGCTCGCCGCCGTTCTGCCCTGGGTATCGTTCATCGATGTCTTCTGCGAGCGCGGCGCCTTCGACGTGGAGCAGAGCCACGAGGTGCTGCTCGCCGGGCGGGCAGCGGGCCTGGGCCTGCGGGTGCACGGCAACCAGCTCGGACCGGGCGGGGGCATCGCGCTCGCCGTCGAGCTCGGCGCGGCGAGCGTCGACCACTGCAATGCTGTCTCGCCCGCCGATCTCGACGCGCTCGCCGGCGCTACGACGGTGGCCACGGTGCTGCCGGCCTGCGACCTGTCGACGCGCCAACCGCTCGCCCCCGCCCGGCGGCTGCTCGACGCCGGGGTCACCGTCGCCCTCGCCACCAACTGCAACCCCGGCACCTCGTATACGACCTCGATGCAGTTCGCTGTGGCGACGGCGGTGCTGCAGATGGGCCTCACCATCGAGGAGGCCGTGTGGGCGGCGACCCGCGGCGGTGCCCGGGCCCTGCAGCGCGACACGGGCGCAGACGCCGTCGGGTCGCTGGTCGCGGGCGGGCGGGCCGACTTTCAGGTGCTGGATGCGCCATCCGTCGCCCATCTGGCCTACCGACCCGGCGTGCCGCTCACGATCGCGGTCTGGCAGCGCGGGCAGCGGATGCCTCGCCCGCCGGCGCTGTAGGACAGCCGACCCCGCTAAGGTCGTCACACACCCACCAGCAGGGAGCCCGCATGGCTACGACCCCACCCGACACCGCGACGAACACGACGACAACCAACAACACCGCAACGATCATCGTCGACGCAGCCATCACCAAACTCGACGCGCTCGACGCGATTGCGGCGGCGCTGGACTCCCCCGTGCATGGAGCGGGCACCCGCAATCCCTTCGTGGCACTGCCCCACGGCGGCCGGGTCGTCGTCGACATTCCGAAATTCGGCGAAGCCCCGCCGCTCGCGATCGATGTCTCCGACCCGCGTGGCTCGGCCGAAGCTCGGCGCGCGGCCCAGGCGCTGCTCGACACCCTCGTGACGACCACCGGCTGGCCCATTCACCATCTGCACGGCTAGGCCGCCAGCACCCGATCATTATGCTGAGATTTGCACAGGATAACGACATAACCGCCATTTAGACTCCCCCATATGGGGGCCACACTATTCGGACGCACGGTGGGCCTTGTCGTGGGCGCGGCCGTCATCGTCGCCGCCACAATTCTCTGGATCGCCGTCGCCGCCGACACCCCCGCCGCGGGTGAGGCACCCAGCGAGGGGTTGATCTTCGGCATCTGGACGTACCTCTACGCCCTCGAAGCGCCGCCGCCGCGGGTCTTGTGGGCGGCCGTCGCGCTTGCCGTGCTGTTCGCCGCCGGTGTCGCCCTTCTCGAGCGGAAGGTGACCAACACCTCGAGACGGTCGACCAATCCGCGTACTGCGCCGCTCGCCCCGAAAATCGTGATGGCCGCCACCCGGGGGGTCTACGCCGGTCCCGTGCGCCTCACCGTCTTGATCCCCGCCTACAACGAGGAGGCGTCGCTGTCGGCGACCCTGAGCTCACTGTTGTCCCAGTCGCATCCTCCGGACCGGGTGATCGTGGTCGCGGACAACTGCACCGACAACACCGCCGGCATCGCCCGCCGCCACGGCGTCGAGGTTCACACAACCGTCGACAACCGGGAGAAGAAGGCCGGCGCCCTCAACCAGGTGCTGGAACAGATCCTGCCCCTCCAGGGCGACAACGACATCATCATGGTGCTCGACGCGGACACGACCCTGGATGCCGGTTTTCTGTCCGCCGGCGTCGCGCGCTTCACGAGCGACCGGGCCCTCATGGCCATCGGCGGACTGTTCTACGGAGAACCCGGTGCCGGGCTCCTCGGGCAGATGCAGCGCAACGAATACGTGCGCTACTCGGCTCAGATCCACCGCCGCCGGGGCAAGGTCTTCGTGCTCACCGGCACCGCGTCGATGTTCCGCTCCCGCGCCCTGCGGGAAGTCGCCCGCAATCGCGGGGTCACGATCCCCGGCACCCCGGGCCACGTCTATGACACCCTGGCCCTGACCGAAGACAACGAGCTGACGATCGCGCTGAAGTCCCTCGGCGCGCTCATCATCTCGCCCTCGGAGTGCACCGTGGTCACCGAAGTCATGCCCAGCCTCGGCAGCCTCTGGACGCAGCGGCTGCGCTGGCAGCGCGGTGCGCTCGAAAACCTCGGGGCCTACGGCATCACCCCGCCCACCTTCCGGTACTGGGCGCAACAACTCGGCATCGGGTACAGCGTGATCGCCCTCAGCGGCTTCATGTTCCTGATCGTGCTGACGCTCGTGTCGATCAGCGCGTGGGTCTGGTTTCCGTTCTGGCTCGGCCTCGGCATCGTCTTCACGGCCGAGCGCGTGGTCTCGGTCTGGAAGGGCGGCTGGCCGGCCCGACTGCTCGCCGTCACCGTGGTGCCGGAGTTGCTCTTCGATATGTTCCTCAACGTGATTTATGTGAAGGGCATCGTGGACATCACCCGCGGACGGCAGGGCACCTGGGGACACGTCGCACATACGGCCCAGCCCCGGGAAGATGCGACCCGATGATCACCGTGCTCGGCAATCCCCTGACTTTGACGGGGATCCTGATTCCGACGGGGATCCTGCTGCCGGAGTCCACGCTGCACTCCGAGTTCTTCGCCATCCTCGCCGCCTTCGTGGCGATCAACACGGTGATGTTCGCGGCGCTCGCCATCGCGAAGATCGTGCCGATGGTGCATCTGGGCGATCTGATTCCCGGGCGGCGTCGGCGGTCCGAAACCCGCAGCATCCACCCGGAAACGACGCCGGACCTTCCGGTCGTCCCCATCCCTCCGGCAATATAACGGCGCAGCGGTGCAGGCCCAGCGGCCTGCGGTCAGCGGGCGTGCACGGTGGCCAGCTCAGACCAATGGGTGGTCGCCCGCGGGGAGACCATGTCGCGGCGCATGGTCCAGGCACGATTCGTGCGCAGCCCGCCGAGCCCCAGGCCGAGAGTGTCGGCACCGTACTTCGCCGTGATGGCGTCGAGCACGGCACCAGCTTTGAACGCAGCGGGATCGGTGTCGAAGATGTCGAGGGCCGCATGGGAGTCACTCGGCGAGAAGTCATGCAAGCTCACCCCGACCCGAACATACTTCCGATGAGACTGCAGCTGCGGCCCGAGCGCGGCGATCGCGGCCCGGTACATTTCGACGGGATCGTCGGTCGGATTGGGGAAGGCGAGTGAGACCGCGTGCGTGACATGGTCTTCCTTGAAGGGCGACGTGGACGCGTAGCAGCGCATGAGGCGGGCCAGGGATCCCTGTTCCCGCAGCCGGGCCGCGGCCCGCTGCGTGTAGACCGACAGCACTTCTCTCAGCTCATGCACGGTGCTGATCGGGATCGAGAACGACCGCGAGAACTGGATCTGTTCCTTGTCGGCGCGCAGCTCCTCCAGGGGCAGGCAGTCCAGGCCACGCAGTTCCTGCAGCACCCGCTCCTGCACGACGCCGAACCGGCTGCGTACCCGAACGGCATCCGCATCGCGCAGGTCGGCCGCGCTGTAGATGCCCATGCCGATCAGCTTCTGCGCGGTACGGGCTCCGATGCCCCACACCTGGCCGACCTCGATCGAGGTCAAAATCGTGGTCAGCTGCTCGGGCGAGTAGGCGGCCAGGTTGCAGACCCCGGCCAGCGCCGGAGCGGTTTTCGAGCCGCGATTGGCAAGTTTCGCGAGGGTCTTGCTGGTCGCGATGCCGACGCTGACCGGCAGGCCGATCAGCTTTTTCACGGCCGTGCGGATCTCCCGGGCGGTCGCCGTCACCTCGCCCGGGGTGCCGGTGAGGCGGATGAAGCTCTCGTCGATCGAATACACCTCCTGCGATGAGGTGTAGCGGCCGAGCAGTTCCACGGTGCGGGCGGACAGGTCACCGTAGAGCTCATAGTTGCTCGAGCGGGCGATGACGCCGTGCGCGGTCGCTTCGGCGGATATGCTGTGCCACGGCGCGGCCATGTCGATCTTCAGCGCCTTGGCCTCCTGTGAACGGGCAATGACGCATCCGTCGTTGTTGGACAGCACGACGACCGGCTTGCCCTCCAGCTTCGGGTTGAAGATGCGCTCGCAGGAGACGTAGAAGTTGTTGGCGTCGACGATCGCGATCGACGGTGCGGGAGCCTTCGTCTCAGACACGGTGCAGGCACCGGGTGACCACTCCCCAAACGGTCAGCTCGCTCATTTCTTCGAGCACGATATCGGGGTACGCCGGATTTTCGGGCACCAGACGGATGCCGCCCGGCCGGGTGCCGCCCTCGTCGATCCGCAGCCGCTTGATCGTCAGCTCGCTGTCGACGACGGCGATGATGACGCTGCCATCCCGGGCCTCGAGGGAGCGGTCGACGATGATCTCGTCGCCGTCGAAGATGCCGGCCCCGGTCATGCTGTCGCCGCTGACGCGCACGATGAAGGTCGCCGTCGGGTCTTGGATCAGGTGCCGGTTCAGGTCGACCGGACCGGTGTAGTAGCCCCCGGCCGGGGAGGGGAATCCGGCATGCACGGATTCGGGGGCCGCCTGCGCGTAGCCGCGTGCCGGCATGGCGACGGCCTCGGCGATCGGGCTGACCGTGGTCACCAGTGCGGGTCGATCCAGCTCGGGTCGATCCAGCTCGGGTCGATCGGGAACATACATTCGATAATTCTAGCTTTCTTCGCTGAGTAGGAGCAGGGTAGTCCCCGGGCAGAGAAGTACTGCCAGACTGGTGTCGCAGCACCGATACTGGGGGGCCGGTTTCCAACGGTTCAACGCACGAACGAGGATGCGCGCTGTCACCGGCGCGCAGGGGGTACGAATGAGTACGAAAACGACCGAGATCAGACCGGGCGGGCGCAGCACGTCGGCGCGGCGGCATCCGCTGCTGTCGACGTTCTGGTGCAAGATCGTGATGGCCGTCACCGGCCTGATCTTCTCGGCCTTCGTGCTCGTGCACATGTTCGGCAACCTCAAGGTCTACCAGGGCGCCGAGCACTTCAACGCCTACGCCGCGTGGCTGCGCGCCGCCTTCGAGCCCGTGCTCCCCCACGAAGGACTGCTTTGGGTGCTGCGTCTTGTGCTGCTCGCGAGCCTCACCGGCCACGTCGTGTGCGCCGCGATCCTCTGGCGTCGCGCTCGGCTCGCCCGCGGCCCGTTTCGCCGCCGCCACCTGCCGCTGCGCTCGTTCACCGCACGCACCATGCCGGTCACCGGCCTCGTGCTGCTGTTCTTCGTGGTCTTTCACGTGCTCGACCTGACCACCGGAACGAGCCCCGCAGCGAGCGATTCGTTTGCGGCCGCGACCACGGACAGCAGCCACGCCTACGAGAACCTGATCGCGAGCTTTCAGCGCCCCGAGGTGGGCGTGTTCTACGCCCTCGCGATGATCGTGCTGGCCCTGCACGTGGCCCACGGTATCTGGACCGCCGCCCACGACCTGGGGGCGACCGGCCGCCGGCTGCGCGCGACCCTGGTGGCGGCATCCGGTGTCATCGCCCTGGTGATTCTGATCGGCAATATCTCGATTCCAATTCTGGTGCTGCTGGGGGTACTGCAATGACGATTTCCTCGACTGCAACGACGACAGATGCCCCGCTCACCCTCGATGACCTGCGCACGCTGGGCGAGCCCATCGCCGGCGGGCAGCCCACCGGCGACCCCGCCGAGGCCTGGGCCGACCGCAAGCTGCACTACAAGCTCGTCTCGCCGCTGAACCGCCGCAAATTCACCGTGATCGTCGTGGGCACCGGGCTGGCCGGCGCCGCCTGCGCGGCCGCCCTCGGCGAGCAGGGCTACAACGTGCACAGCTTCACCTTTCACGACTCCCCCCGCCGCGCGCACAGCGTGGCCGCGCAGGGCGGCATCAACGCCGCCCGCGCCCGTCAGGTCGACAACGACAGCCTCGCCCGATTCGTGAAAGACACCGTCAAGGGCGGCGACTTTCGCGCCCGCGAAGCCGACTGCTGGCGCCTCGCCGAAGAGAGCGTGCGGGTGATCGACCATCTCGACGCGATCGGAGCGCCGTTCGCCCGGGAGTACGGCGGCCAGCTCGCGACCCGGTCGTTCGGCGGTGTGCAGGTCTCCCGCACCTACTACACGCGCGGCCAGACCGGTCAGCAGCTGCAGACCGCGGCCTCGCAGGCGCTGCTGCGGCAGGTCGCCGCCGGCACCGTCACCCTGCACACCCGCAGCGAGATGCTCGACCTGATCGTGAAAGACGGCGTCGCGAGCGGCATCGTCGTGCGCGACCTGATCAGTGGCGAGATCTGGTCGCAGACCGGCCACGCCGTGGTGCTCGCCACCGGCGGCTACGGCAACGCGTTCTTCAAATCGACGCTCGCCAAGAACTCCAACGTCTCGGCGGCGTTTCGCGCGCATCGCCGCGGTGCCCTGTTCGCCTCGCCGTCCTTCCTGCAGTTCCACCCGACGGCACTGCCGCTCGGATCGGACTGGCAGTCCAAGACCATCCTGATGAGCGAGTCGCTGCGCAACGACGGCCGGATCTGGGTTCCGGTGGCGCCCGGTGACCCGCGCGCGGCCAACGACATTCCCGAAGCCGAACGCGACTACTACCTCGAGCGGCGCTATCCGGCGTTCGGCAACCTCGCCCCGCGCGATGTCGCCAGCCGGGCCGCGCGCGACGAGATCGAGGCCGGCCGCGGGGTAGGGCCGCTGCAGAACAGCGTCTACCTCGACTTTCGCGACCCGCTCGCCCGCATCGGCCGCACGGTCATCGAGGAGCGCTACGGCAACCTGTTCGAGATGTACGCGGATGCGACGGGCGAGAGCCCCTTCGAGGTGCCGATGCGCATCGCTCCTGGCGCGCACTTCGCCATGGGCGGGCTGTGGAGCGATTACGACCTGATGACCTCGATTCCCGGCCTGTTCGTGGGCGGCGAGGCCGGCTGGGCCTACCACGGCGCCAACCGGCTCGGCGCGAACTCGCTGCTCTCGGCGAACGTCGACGGCTGGTTCACCCTGCCGGCGTCGATTCCGAACTACCTCGCGCCGCTGCTCGGCACACCGGCCCTGCCGGCCGACGACATGGCCGTGATCCGCACCGTGGCGGAGACCGAGGGCGCCGTGCAGGCCCTCGCGGCGTCGCCGGGAACCCAGGGACCGGACCGGTTCCACCGGAGGCTGGGTGAGATTTTGTACGCACGCTGCGGGGTCAGCCGGTCGGCGGCGGGGCTGAGCGAGGGCATCCGCCTGATTCGTGAACTGCGCGCCGACTTTCAGCGTGACCTGCGTGTCGCCGGCACGGCAGCAGGGTTCAACCAGGAGCTCGAACGCGCCGGCCGGGTGGCGGATTTCATCGACCTCGGCGAGTTGATGTGCCTCGACGCGCTCGACCGCGACGAGTCGTGCGGCGCGCACTTTCGTGTGGAACACCAGCTGGCCGACGGCGAAGCCGCCCGCGACGACGATAACTGGGCGTTCGTCTCCGCGTGGGAACGCCGTCCGGATGGCCGTTATCGGCGCCACGCCGAACCCCTCACCTTCGAATCGGTACGACCGCAGACAAGGAACTACAAGACCTCATGAAGCTCACGTTCAAGATTTGGCGCCAGGAATCCACCGCGGTCCACGGCCGCTTCGAGAGCTACGACCTCGAGGGCGCCGGCGCGGAATTCACGCTGCTCGAAGCCCTCGACAAGCTCAATGACCAGCTCGTCAGCACCGGCAAGGAACCCGTCGCGTTCGACTCCGACTGCCGTGAGGGCATCTGCGGGTCCTGCGGGGTGACCGTCGACGGCCAGCCGCACGGCCCGGTCGCCAACACGCCCTCGTGCCGGCAGCACCTGCGCAGTTTTCCCGACGGCAGCACCGTCGTGCTCGAGCCGTTCCGCTCGGGCGCGTTCCCGGTCGTGAAAGATCTCGCCGTCGACCGCTCCGGTCTTGACCGCATCATCGAGGGCGGCGGCTACGTCTCCCTCGCGGCCGGCACGGCAGCGGATGCCGACGCCCACCCGGTCAGCCACGACACCGCGGAGGCCGCCCTCGACTTCGCGGCGTGCATCGGCTGCGGCGCGTGCGTGGCGGCCTGCCCGAACGGGTCGGCGAACCTGTTCACCGGAGCCAAGCTCATGCACCTGTCGCTGCTGCCGACCACGGCCGTGGAGCGCGGCTCACGCGCCGACGGCATGGTGGAGGCAATGGACGAGGAGTTCGGTCCCTGCTCGGTCTTCGGCGAGTGCGTGCAGGTGTGCCCGGCGGGCATTCCGCTGACCGCGATCGCCGGCCTCAACAAGGAGAAGCTGCGCGCGGTGCTGCGCGGCCGCGGCAAATAACCCCGCGGATCGCCCCCGCTGCCTGAGGTCACGCTCACGCGCCCCAAAGCTACTCGTGCGACGCAACCCGGCACGTCGCTGTGCGCCCCAAAACTGCACCTGCGCCCGAAATTTTCAGTCCGACGCGGTCATGCGCCGGAAAACTGCTCGGGCGCGTGGCAGGCCAGGCGCACGAGCAGCTTTCCGGCGCACCAACGTCGGCGAGCCGAGCGTGCGCGGCAGGCGGGCCGCCTGTGGCGACGGATGCCGCTGCATCCGTCGCCACGTTGCAGCCGATGATAAGACCCGTGCGCAACGACCGTTCGCCCCGATAACCTCGTGCACGAGATCGGCGTCCATCAGGTCACGCGGTGGTCACCACATGCCGAGGAGCTTCATCCAGGCACCGCCGGCGACGACCCAGATCGCGATCAGCACGACGCTCATGATGAAGCCGATACGGAACCACTCGCTCGTCTTCACGTAGCCCGAGCCGTAGGTGACCCCGGCCGGCCCCGAGGCGTAGTGCGTGATGGCGCCGAACAGGTTGCCGATGAAGCCGAGCACGAGCGCGGCGAACAGCGGCGGCGCTCCCGCGGCCATCGCAGCGCCGAGGAAGATGGCGTACATCGCAACGATCTGGGCCGTGTTCGACGCGAAAAAATAGTGCGCGTAGAAGTAGACGAGGGTGAGGATCGCGAAGGCGAGCATCCACGGCAGACCGCCCACCGCGACGGCGACGCCGTCGCCGATCCAGGCGATCACGCCGAGCGCATTGAGCTGGTCGGCCATGCCGACGAGCACCGAGAAGAAGATCAGCGTGCTCCACGCCGAGCCGTTCTGCGCCATGTCTTTCCAGGTGAGCACCCCGGTCAGCAGCAGGATCGACACGCCCACAAACGCGGCCGTCGTCGCGGTGATACCGAGTATGCCGCCGAAGATCCAGAGCACGAGCAGCAGCACGAAGGTCAGCGCCATGATGATCTGGCCGCGGCTGAGGCGACCCATCTTGGCCAGTTCGGCCTTCGCGAATGCGGGCGCCTCAGGGGTCTTGGTGATGGTCGGGGCGTAGATCTTCGACATCACCCACGGCACGGCCAGAAGGCTCAGCACCCCGGGAACGAGAGCGGCGAGCGCCCAGTTGCCCCAGGTCACGTCGATGCCGGCGTCGACCGCGGCCTGCTGGGCGATCGGGTTGCCGGCCATCGCGGTGATGAACATCGCGGAGGTGACCGCGTTGACCTGCAGCGACGTGAACGAGAGGTAGGCGCCGAGCTTGCGGCGGGACTGGTCCGTGTCGGGGGTAGACCCCTGCTCACGGCTGAGCGACGCGATGATCGGGTAGAGCACGCCGCCGTTCCGGGCGGTGTTCGAGGGGGTGGCCGGCGCGAGCACCAGGTCGGTCAGGGCCATGCCGTAGCTGAGGCCGAGGCTTGATCCGCCGAGTTTGGAGATGAACCACAGGGCGATGCGGCGCCCGAGGCCGGTGATGAGAAACCCCTCGGCGATGAAGAATGCGGCGACGATCAGCCAGATCGTCGGGTTGGCGAACCCTTCGAGGGCCTCGGTGCCGGGGTTCATCGTGCCGGTGATCATCGCGAGCGACAGCCCGATCAGGGCGACGGATGGCGTGGGCAGCGGCTGCAGGATCAGCCCGAGAATCGTCCCCACGAAAATGCCGAGCATGTGCATGCCACGCCCGTCGACGCCGTCGGGTGCCGGGACGAGGAAGATTCCGACCGTCACCAGCACAATCACGAGCACCTTGATGATGAGAGACCGGCGGCCCGGGTGTTTCGGGGTCGCCTTGCCGGGCGGGGTCGCCTTGCCGGGCGGGGTCGCCTTGCCGGGCGGGGTCGGATCCGGTGTGCCGGGCTTATGGGTGCGACTACTGGCGTTGCTCATGGTTCTCCACGGTTCCTCGACGATCCCTCTCGCCCAGGCCACGCTGCGGGAACGGAGTCCGTTCCTCCAGCCTAGCTTCGCAGCCAGCCACGCTTCGCGCAGAAGCTGCTAACCTCCGGCTAGCACCTCGGACTGACGCCCCGAGACTGACACCCCGAGATTCGGGAGAGGCAGCATGAGCGCACCCAACGATGATGTCTACCGGCCGAGCGACCGGGAGTTGCTGAAGGGCGCCATCCGTCAGCTGGCCGCCCAGACCGGCCTCGGCGTCATCTTCGCCGGCCTCGTCAACCACAGCGAACTCGTCATCACAGAATTCGTCGGCACCACCACCCAGGGGCTGAAAAACCTCAACGTGCAGCCCGGTGAGGGCGTCGGCGGCCGTGCATTGCGCAACGCCCGACCGGTCGGCGTCTCGGACTACTTCGACAGCGACCGCATCACCCACCACCACGACCAGGCCGTGCGCATCGAGGGGTTGCGGTCGATGGTCGCGCTGCCCGTGCTGGTCGACGGTCGGGGCCGCAGCATCCTCTACGCCGCCACCCGCGACCGCTCCCCGATCGGCGAACGCCTCGTCACCGAACTGAATGCCGGGGCCGTGCAGATCTCCCGCGAGCTGCAGATACGCGACGAGGTCGACCACCGGGTCGCGATTTTGCGGGTCGTCGGCAGCCTCGCCGCCGAACCGATCGACCGCGACCTGATCGAGGTGGTGCGCCTCGCCCACGCCGAGTTGCTCTCCGTCGCCCGCATCACGGCCGATCCCGAACTGGCCGAGCGCATCCTGGCGGTGACCGCCCGGCTGGTGGGCACGGCATCCGTCACCGGCGCGGCCTCGCGAGCGGATGCCCCGCGCCTCACCCCCCGTGAAACCGATGTGCTCGCCCAGGTCGCCCTGGGCTGTTCGTATGCGGAGGTCGGCAAGCGGCTCGCCCTGCAGAGCGTCACGGTGAAAAGCTACATGCAGGCGATCATGGCCAAGCTCGACGCCCACAGCCGCATCGAAGCCGTGATCGTAGCCCGCCGCTTTCATCTTTTGCCCTGAACCGAATCACCTCCCTCGGGAGGTAGTGGCACCGCGAATCGCCTGCCACGCTGGCATCTCGCCGGGACAGCTTGGTCCCGACTTACGATGTCAAGGGAGATATCGCATGCTCGAAAGCACCGCACAGCGACGCGCGCAGCCCGCTCCGCGCCGCACCTCGATGGCCCGGGTGGCCGTCGCCAGCTCCATGGGCAGCATCATCGAGTTTTACGACTTTCTCATCTACGGCACCGCGGCGGCACTCGTCTTTCCGCAGGTGTTCTTTCCCGCCCTCGGCTCGGCCGCCGGCACCATCGCCAGCTTCGGAACCTTCGCCGTCGCGTTCGTCTCCCGCCCGCTCGGCGCCATTCTCTTCGGCCACTTCGGTGACCGGCTCGGGCGCAAGAAGACCCTGGTCAGCACCCTGCTGATCATGGGCATCGCGACCGTCACGATCGGGCTGCTTCCCGACGCGAGCGTCATCGGCATCGCAGCCCCGATCATCCTCGTGCTGCTGCGCTTCCTGCAAGGCTTCGCCGTCGGTGGCGAATGGGCCGGTGCCGCCCTGATGGCCGCCGAATACGCTCCCCCGCGCCGCCGCGGCCTCTACGCTGCGTTCCCCCAGCTCGGACCGTCGATCGGTTTCGCCCTGGCCAGCGGCACGTTCCTCATCATCAACCTGACGCTCGGCGACAAGTCCGAGGCGTTCCTCAGCTACGGCTGGCGCATTCCGTTCATCCTCAGCGCCGTACTCGTGATGATCGGCCTCTACATCCGTCTCAAGATCGAAGAGACCCCCGTTTTCAAGGCCGTGACGGATGCCCAGGCCGCCAAGCCGGTCGCCCGCAAGCTCCCGGTCTGGGAGGTCGTGCGTCACCAGCCCCGCCAGATCCTGCTCGGCGGTGCCTCCACCATGATGTTGTTCGCCTTCTTCTACACCGGCACCGCCCTGCTCTCGGCCTACGGCACCAACCCCGAGGGGCTCGCCCACACCCGCCCGACCATCCTCACGCTCGGCATCGTCGGCGCCCTCGTCTTCGCGGTGGGCACCATCGCCAGCGCGATCCTCAGCGACCGGGTCGGGCGCCGGGCCGTCATCGTGGCCTCCTGCATCATCGCAGTGCCGTGGTCGCTCGCACTGTTCCCGATCCTCGACATCGGCACGACCTGGTCGTTCGGCCTCGGCCTCTCGGGCACGCTGCTCATCGTCGCCGGCATCTACGGGCCCGTCGGTGCGTTCCTGCCGGAGCTGTTCGCCACCCGCTACCGCTACACCGGCGCCGGAATGGCCTACAACCTGGGCGCGCTCGTCGGCGGCGGCATCACCCCGCTGGTGGCGGCATCCATCATCGCCAGCTCCGGAAGCGCGTCGATCGGGTTCCTGCTCGCCGGAGTCAGCGTGGTCAGCCTGATCGCGACCTTCGGCCTGCCGGAGACCCGCGGCATCGACCTTGGCACCGCGGATGTCGCGGCCGGCAAGACGCCGGAACGGGACGACGCACTGGTGTAACCGGTCCCTTCGCACGACTCTGCCCTTGACTCCGAGGGTGTCGGCAGCCACGGCTGCTGACACCCTCGGAGTCTCGGCGTTCACAGGCAGCTAGGGTAACCAGAATGGACTCCCTCAGTTTTCGCCCCGCCGATCTCGACGACGCCCCGACCGTGATCGAGCTCGTCACCAGCGCTTACCGGGGTGAGGCCAGCAAGCAGGGCTGGACCAGCGAGGCCGACCTGATCGATGGGCAGCGGATCAACCTCGAGGTGCTGAGCGCCGACATCCGTCGCCCGAACAGCGTGGTGCTTCTCGCCGAACGTGGGGGCGGTCTTGTGGGTTGCGCCCACGTCGCCCGCACCGACACGACACACGCCTATTTTGGAATGTTCGCGGTTCACCCGCTCGGCCAGGCCCAGGGCGATGGTAAACGGATTCTCGCCGAGGCCGAGCGATTCGTCGCCGCCGAATGGATGAGCTCGGTGATGACGATGACGGTGCTGGATGCCCGCTCCGAGCTGCTGGCGTTCTACGAGCGCCGCGGCTACCGCCGCACCGCAACCTACACGCCCTTTCCGTACGGTGACGAGCGGTTTGGGCTCCCCCGGCGCGACGATCTGCGCCTCGAGGTGCTGGAGAAGGTGCTCGACCCGGTGCACGGCCCGGCGCGCACCAGACGCTAGCCCTGCTCGGTAGCGACCCGAGTCGTCGATGGTTGATGGCCGACACGAACCTGGTGCGCTCACACAAACGCCGCCCCTTTCGGGGCGGCGTTTGTGCTGAGACGGGTTCGAGTTAGGGGATGTAGTTGAACTCGTCGGGGTTGGGGCCGGTGCGCTCATCGCGGTTGAGGGTGCCGATGGCGGCCAGATCGGCATCCGTCAGTTCGAAGTCGAAGAGGGCGAAGTTCTCTTCGACGCGACTCTGGGTCACGGACTTCGGGAAGATCACGTCGCCGCGCTGCAGGTGCCAGCGCAGAGTGACTTGCGCGGTCGTGCGACCCACGCGCTCGGCGATCGCGGCGATCACCGGGTCGGCCAGCACGCCGCCCTGGGCGAGCGGCGACCAGGCTTCGGTGACGATGCCGTGGGCGGTGTTGAAGGCACGCAGCGGCTCCTGCGTGAGGTACGGGTGCACCTCGATCTGATTGACGGCCGGAACGGTGTCGGTCTCGTCGAACAGGCGCTGCAGGTGCTCCTGCTGAAAGTTGCTGACGCCGATGGTCTTGACTCGGCCGGAGGCCTGCATCTCCTCCATCGCCTTCCAGGTCTCGACGTAGTCACCGACGGCCGGGAGCGGCCAGTGGATCAGGAACAGGTCGAGGTAGTCGAAGCCGAGCGCCTCGAGGGTGCGGTCGAAGGCGGCGAGGGCGTCGGCGCGGTCATGGAAGCCGTTGTTGAGCTTGCTCGTGACGTAGATGTCGGCGCGGTCGAGGCCGGACTCGGCGATAGCCTGGCCGACCTCTTTCTCGTTGCCGTACATTTCGGCGGTGTCGATGTGGCGGTAGCCGGCTGCGAGGGCGGCGAGGGTGGCCGCCTTCGTCGTCTCGGGGGTGACCTGGTAGGTTCCGAAGCCGAGCTGCGGGATGGTGGTGGCGTTGTTCAAAGTGATCGTGGGCACGGTGGTCGTGGTGTTAGTCATGGAATTAGCTCCTCGTTCGGGTTCGAGATCGGGTGAGGTTAGGGGGTGACGACGATTTTGCCGCGGGTATGGCCGAGCATGCTCAGCCGGTAGGCATCCGCTGCCTGAGCGAGCGGAAAGCTGCGCGCGACCTCGATCTGCAGGCCCTTCGCATCGACGAGGTCGGCGAGGGCCTGGAGACCGGTTTGCGGCGCGGCCTGCGGGGCGGTTGCGGTCGGGTCGACCCACATCCAGGTGCCGCCGTGCTGTTCGACGTCGCCGTCGGCAACGGATGCGTGCCGCCCGCCCTCGGCGAGCACCTCGAGCGTCGTGTCGAGCACTCCGCCGACAAAGTCTGCGACGACGGTGACGCCGTCGGGGGCGAGTGCCCGCACGCGCTCGGCGAGTCCGCTGCCGTAGGTGACCGGCTCGGCACCGAGGGTGCGCAGGTAGTCGTGGTTGACGGCGGACGCGGTCGCGATGACGCGGGCGCCCTCGGCGACGGCAATCTGGATTGCGATCGAGCCGACTCCGCCGGCACCGCCATGGATCAGCACGGTGTCGTTCGCCGCGACGCCGAGCCGGTTCAGAACTTGGAAGGCGGTCATGCCGGTGAGCGGCAATCCGGCGGCTTCGGGCCAGGTCAGCGACGCGGGCTTGCGCGCGACGAGGCGTTCGGGCAGCGCGATGAATTCGGCGAAACTGCCGCCGTGCACCCAGTCTTTGCGGCCATTGGCGATGACCTCGTCGCCGACCTGAAAGCGCGGTGCGTCGACGCCGACGGACTCGACGACGCCGGCGACGTCCCAGCCGGGGGTCGCCGGAAAGACGACGTCCATCATGGTGTCGAGGTAGCCGCCCATGACTTTCCAGTCGACGGGGTTGACCGCGGCGGCCTTCACGCGAATCAGCACCGAACCCGGGCCGACCTTGGGCATGGGCTGCTCGGTGAGTTCGAGCACATCGGGGGTTCCGTAGTGGGAGTAGGTGATTGCGTTCATGGTTGTTTGTGACATCACTGGCGAAACCTCCCCCCGATCGGGGATATTCCGCGCGCACCCCGATCATCGGGCGACTTTCAGACTACGATCAGAAATGAGCACACTCAGTTTTGAATCGTGTTGTGAATCGTGTAGTGAATCGTGTTGTGAATCGTTGAGAAGGGTCCCATGGTCGCGAGCGAAATCACCCAAACTGCGGCGGGTCGCCGCGAACGCAACAAGCGGGACAAACAGCAGCGGATCTTCGCGGCTGCCTCCGAACTCTTCGCCGCCCACGGCTACGCCGCCGTCACTACCCAGCAGATCGCCGAGCGGGCCGATGTGGCCGGCGGCACCCTTTTTCGTTATGCAGCCACCAAGGCCGAGCTTCTGCTCATGGTCTGCAACGAGGATTTTCGCGTGGGACTCGCCGCCGGGCGCACAGCGTTGCCCGCAGCAGGCACTCCCGGTGAGCGGATGCTGGCCCTCGTCACTCCCCTGATCGGCGCCGGGCGACAAAACGATGAGAACACCACCGCGTACCAGCGGGAAGTGCTCTTCGGCGAACCGCACGAACGGTACCGGGCCGAGGCCCTCGAGCTGGCCCGCGAGCTGCAGTCGCTGTTCGCGGCGGTGCTGGCGGATGCGTGGGACGCGGCGGGGGCATCCGCTTCACGGCCGCGACCGGACCCGACCCTCGCCGCGCGCACCGCCTCGGATGTGCTGCACCTCGAACTCGCCCGTGCCGGGTTGTTCGGCACGCCCACCCCGCGGCTGCAAGGCGAACTGCGCGCGCAGTTCACGCTCATCGCGCACGGTTTTCTGCACTCACCACACGACGACTCCCCACAACCAGACTAAGGACATTCTCATGGCCAGACTCACCCACATCACCGTGCTGGGAACCGGCGTTCTCGGCTCCCAGATCGCGTTCCAGGCCGCCTTCCACGGCTTCGACGTGGTCGCTTACGACATCAGCGACGCGATTCTGAACACCGCGAAGACGCGCATGCAGACCCTCGCCGACACCTACGCCCTCGAAATGGCCGCCGGCGACACCGACCGCACCGACGCCGTGCTGCGTTCGATCACGTTCAGCGCCGACCTCGACGCGGCAGTCGCGCAGGCCGACCTCGTGATCGAGGCGATTCCCGAGAACCTCACGATCAAGCGCGAGACCTACGAGAAGCTGAACCTCGCGGCGCCCGCCGCGACCATCTTCGCGACGAACTCGTCGACGCTGCTGCCGAGTGACCTGATGGGCTTCACCGGGCGGCCCGAGCGTTTTCTCGCCCTGCACTTCGCCAACCACGTTTGGGTGCACAACACCGCAGAGGTCATGGGCACCGACGAGACCGATCCCGAGGTCTACCGCACGGTGGTCGAATTCGCCAGCGATATCGGCATGGTGCCGATCGAGTTGAAGAAGGAAAAGGCAGGATATCTGCTCAATTCGCTGCTGATCCCGCTGCTGGATGCTGCGGGAGACCTGCTCGTGGAGGGGATCGCCGAGCCGGACATGATCGACAAGACCTGGCGCATCGGCACAGGAGCGCCGGCCGGCCCGTTCCAGATCTTCGACATCGTCGGGCTGACCACGGCGTACAACATCTCCTCGCACGGCGGGCCGAAGCAGCAGAAGTTCGCCGAATATCTCAAGTCGAACTACATCGACAAGGGCAAGCTCGGCCTGAGCACCGGCGAGGGCTTCTACACCTACCCCGCCCGCTAGATCCCCGCCCGCTAGATCCCCGCCCGCTAGATCCCCGCCCGCTAGATCGAGGTCAACAACTCGCGAGTGAGCAGTTTCTGCACTTCCCACGTTCGGGAAGTGCAGAAACTGCTCACTCGCGGAAGGTGGCGCGGCAATCCGGCTAGGGTGCTGGCACGACGACCCGACCTGGAGGCACTCTGATGACTGACCCGAGCCCGATACGTTCTACCCCGTCCGAGTCGGACCTGGCCCACTGGACCCGGCAGCTCACCCAGGCCCTGCAAATTCTCGACCTCGACGTGGATCGGTCGCTGGTCGCGGACCTCGCAGCGCGGTCCACGGCGTCGGGCGGCCCCGCATCCGCTCCCCTGACCACCTTCGTCGTCGGCTATGCCGCCGGTCTCGCTGCGGCGACCGGCTCGGGGCCTCCCCATCAGGCTGTGTCCCGGGCAGCGGATGTCGCCCTGCAGGTGTGTGCGCAGGCCGACGCGAACACCCCCCGCCCGGCGACCGCGCCCGATGCGCCCGATGCGCCCGATGCCGAAGGCTGGCTCAGCACCGCCCAGTAGCCGTCATTCGCGGCACCGATCGTCACGGTCTCGAGCGCGAGAGTCTCTTCGCAGATGCCCTGAGTCACTAGATTGAATGCAACAGCAATTGTGTGTTGCTTCATTGCGACCGCACCTGCAGAAACCTGACGAACGGAACCCGTGGACTTTTCCCGTGCCTTGGCCGCGACAGCGAACCTGCACTCATCGATAGCAGCGCACATGAACGATGCGGCCCCGGCGATCGAATCGCTGAGCCGCGACCTGCATGCCCATCCCGAGACGTCCTTTCGGGAATTCACCTCGGCGGCAAAGATTTCCGCCTTCCTTGCAGCCGCCGGCTTCACGCTCGCGGAGCCGCTGACCGGCAGCCCGACGGCCTTCGTGGCCGTCGCCGGGAGCGGACCGCTCGTCGTGGGGATCTGCGTGGAATACGACGCCCTACCGGAGATCGGGCACGCCTGCGGTCACAACCTCATCACCGGTGCGAGCCTGGCCGCGGCCACCAGCCTGGTGCCCTTCGTCGACGAATTGGGCATCACGCTCAAGGTGATCGGCACCCCCGCCGAGGAACACGGTGGCGGCAAGGTGTACCTGCTGGAGCAGGGAATCTTCGACGATGTCGCGCTGGCCATGATGGTGCATCCGGTTTCGGAGGGACTCTCTGTGAACCCGGCGGGCACGTCCAGCCAGGTCGTCGGCCGCTACCGGGTCACGTTTCACGGCAAGGCCTCCCACGCGGCTGCGGCACCCCACCTCGGCATCAACGCAGCGGATGCGGCCGTCGTCTCCCAGGTCGCAATCGGACTGCTGCGCCAGCAACTGCCGAGTGACCACCGAGTCGCCCTCTTCGTCGCGGAGGCAGGCGTGGTCACGAACATCATCCCGGACACGGCCGTCGTCAACTATGAGTGCCGAGCCTTCACCCGCGAGCAATTCGATTCCCTGCAGGCTCGCGTGCGCCGCTGCTTCGATGCGGGCGCCCTCGCCACCGGCGCAACCGTCGACTACGTCGATGTCGGCCCGGTCTACGAGGCGCTCGTTCAGGACGATGTCCTGAGCTCCCACTGGTGCTCGGCGATGGAGTTCCTGGGGCGGGACGTGTCACGATCCCCCGGTCTCAGCGGCGGGTCCACCGACATGGGCAACGTGTCCCAGCTCGTGCCGAGCATCCACCCCTGGGTGGGCATCCCCGGGGCCACCAGCCCCATCCACTCGGCCGGATTCGCCGACACCGCCAACACGGCCGGCGCCTACACGACGATGTTCGAGTCGGCACTGGGCATGGCGTGGACCATTGCCGACGTCGCGCAGGATCCCTCCGATCGGCAGGAATTCCTGACGCGTGCGCACGATCGGTGCCCGGCTCCCCTGGTCGCCGCCCAGAAAGGCCTCTGACCATGACCGAACTGCCCAAAACCGGACTGCCCAGGACCGAAATCCGCGAGAAAATCGTTCCCGTGAGGATGACGCTGCCGCAGATCTGGCCCGCATCCGTCGCCGCGTTCATCATCGCGCTGATCGCCCAGGTCATCGGCATGCACACCTTCGACCTCGGGCCCGCCGCGATTGTCTTCTTCCCGATGGTGTGGGGCCTTCTGATGGGTGCCGCGATCTCATTCCAGAAGTTCAGGCCCGTCGGGCTCGATTTTCAGCGGGTCGCCAACGCCTTCGTCGGCGTTGCGGTGCTGTTCCTGATCGCCCGGCTCGCTTTCAACATCGGACCGAACCTTCCCCTTCTCCTGGATGCCGGACCGGCCCTGTTGCTGCAGGAAGTCGGTCATCTGCTCGGCACAATCGCGCTCGCCCTGCCCCTGGCCGTTCTTCTGCGCATGGGCAAAGCCACCGTCGGAGCGACATTCTCGCTGGACCGGGAGCCCGCTTTTGCGATGGTGAGCGAGAAATACGGCCCGGACTCCGACCAGTACCGGGGCGTGCTCGCCATGTACGTCTTCGGCACCCTCTTCGGAGCCATCTACGTGTCGCTTCTGACGTCCGTCATCTCCTCGCTCAACTTCTTCGACCCGCTCGCCATGGCGATGGGCGCCGGAGTCGGCTCCGGATCGATGATGGCCGCTTCCGTGGGCAGCATCATCGCAGCGCACCCCGATCAGGAATCCGCCATTCTCAGCATTGCGGCGGTGTCCAACCTGATCACCACGGTGCTCGGGGTCTACGTCGGGATCTACATCGCACTGCCCCTCGCTGACCGCTTCTATCGGGTGCTGACGCGCCGTCAGTCCCGTCGCGATGAGGCAGCCGCGACGGCGACGGCCGCGAGTACGGTGCATTCGGCAGCAGACACCGCGGGAGTCGAGACCAACCGGGCCTTTCGTGCGCAGGTTCTCGCCTCGTCGGCGCCGATCTCCATCCGGCCCTGGACGTCGATTCCGATCCTTGCCGTCGTGGGTGTCACGACGGCATCGGTATTCGCGGGCGGTCTGAGCCTGCAGATTCTCGGTGGCTATGCCGTGCTGATCGCGCTGCTCCTGCTCGGAATGTTGCTGGCCAAGGTCTCCCGCAAGGTGTCCTCCATCGTCTGGGTGACCACGCTCGGCGCCGTCATCTCCAGCCCCTGGTCGCCCATCGGCACCCAGCTGGTCGCACTCGTGGCTTCGGTCGATTTTCTCTCCATCGCCTGTGTGACACTCACGTTCGCGGGCCTCAGCCTCGGCAAGGACTTGCCGCTCCTTAAAACGGTGGGCTGGAAAATCATCCCGGTGGGACTGGTGGCGATCACCGCATCGTTCCTTCTCTCGACGCTGATCGCCGAATTCGCCCTGGGCTTCTGGGGCTGACCCTGGGCTTCTGGGGCTGACCCCGGGGCTTCTGGGGCTGGGAGGGGCTACCCGGCGTCAAGCGGCACGCTCGAGGCGGATGATGACCGCCTTCGAGACCGGGGTGTTGCTGCCCTCGGCGACGCTGTCCAGGGGCACGAGCACGTTGGCCTCGGGAAAATAGGCGGCGGCGCATCCGCGGGGGGTGGGATACTCGACGAGCCGGTAGCCCCGCAGCACCCGGTCGACCTGGTCGCTGAACTCGCTGTGCACGTCGACGTGGTCGCCGTCGGCGAATCCGAGCGTGACCAGGTCATGCTTGTTGATGAAGACCACGTGCCGGCCCTTCTTGATACCGCGGTAGCGGTCGTCGTTGCCGTAGATCGTGGTGTTGAACTGGTCGTGGGAGCGCAGCGTCTGGAGCAGCAGCCGCCCGGCGGGAAGCTCGATGTGCTCGAGCTGATTCACCGTGAGATGGGCCTTTCCGGTCGGGGTGGTGAACGTTCGGGAATCCCGCGGCCCGTTCGCGAGCACAAACCCGCCGTCGTGACGGATGCGTTCGTTATAGTTCTCGCATCCGCTCACCACGCGGGAGATGTGCCCTCGAATGAGGTCGTAGTCGGCCTCGAACCCCGCCCAGTCGATACCGCCCCCGGCGGCCGGGTCCCGGCCGGCGAGAACCGTGCGGGCCAGGCGGGAAATGATGGCGACTTCGGAGAGGAGGTTCGACGATACCGGTTCGACCGTGCCCCGCGAGGCGTGCACGGCGCAGACCGAGTCCTCGACCGACACGAACTGTTCACCGCTGATCTGGCGGTCGACCTCGGTGCGGCCCAGCGTCGGCAAGATCAGCGCGGCCTCACCCGTGACGACGTGCGATCGGTTGAGCTTGGTGGAAATCTGCACCGACAGCGCGGTGCGGCGCACAGAGGCCTCGACGACGGCGGTGTCGGACACGGCGGCGACGAAATTACCGCCGAGGCCCAGCCAGACCCTGATCTTTCCGTCGCGCATGGCCCGTACGCTGTCGACCGCGTCGAGCCCGTGCTCGCGGGGTGGGTCGAAGTGGAACTCGGCCGCGAGGGCGTCGAGGAACCGGGGCGGCATCTGCTCCCAGATTCCCATGGTGCGGTCGCCCTGAACGTTGCTGTGCCCGCGAATGGGCGAGGCGCCGGCACCGGGCTTGCCGATGTTTCCCCGCAGCAGCAGCAGGTTGACGATCTCCTTGATCGTCGCGACGCCCTTCTTCTGCTGCGTGAGCCCCATAGCCCAGGTGATGATGACCTTTTCGGCCTTGAGATAGCGGGCGGCGAGCTCGTCGATGACCTGCACCCGCAGCCCGGTTGCGGCGAGCACAGCCTCTTCGTCGAGTTCGGCGAGGTGCTCACGCAGTTCCTCGAGTCCGAGGCAGTGCTCGTCGAGAAAAGCGTGGTCGAGCACGGTGCCCGGGTTGGCCGCTTCGGCGTCGAGCACCCGTTTGCAGACCGCCTGCAGCAGGGCCATGTCGCCGCCGATGCGAACTTGCACGAACTGGTCGGCGATGTCGGTGCCGTGGCCCAGCACTCCGCGCACCGTCTGCGGGTTCTTGTATCGGCGCAGGCCAGCCTCGGGCAGCGGGTTCACCGCCACGATCTCGGCCCCGTTGGCCTTGGCCTCTTCGAGGGCGGTCAGCATGCGCGGATGGTTGGTGCCGGGGTTCTGGCCCATGATGATGATCAGGTCGGCCAGGGCGAAGTCGTCGTAACTGATAGTGCTCTTGCCGATGCCGAGGGTCTGGCCCATCGCCCAACCGGTGGATTCGTGACACATATTGGAGCAGTCCGGCAGGTTGTTGGTGCCGAACGCCCGCACGAACAGCTGGTAGGCGAACGCGGCCTCGTTCGATGCCCGCCCGCTCGTGTAGAAGCAGGCCTCGTTCGGGCTGTCGAGCTGACCGAGCGCCGTGGCGATGACGTCGAACGCCTCGCTCCACTCGATCGGCCGGTAATGGTCTTCGCCGGCGGGCTTGTACACCGGTTCCACGAGCCGACCCTGCATGCCCAGCCAGTACTCCGACTTGTCCGCGAGCTCACTGAGCGGATGCTGCGCCCAGAAGCTCCGAGGCACGGTCACCGGCGTCGCCTCCCAGGTCACCGCCTTCGCTCCGTTTTCACAGAACTCGAAGGCCTTGCGGTGGGCCGGATCTGGCCACGCGCAGCTCATGCAGTCGAAACCGTCTTTCTGGTTCAACGCCAGTAAGGTCTTGAAGCTGCGCCCCGGCCCCATCTGCGCCAGTGCCGGCTTCATGGAGTGCACGACACCGGGAACCCCGGCCGCCCAGGACTTGGGGTGGGTGACCTCGATGTTCGCGTCGGTCAGGTCGGGCAGGTCGGGCAGGTCGGGCAGGTCAGTGGGCAGGTCAGTGGGCAGGTCGACGGTCGGGTTGGTCGGTTCTTCAGACATGGGCAGCCTCATCTCGACCGTGCGTCGGGGCACAGCTGACCCGATTCTCACCCGATACGGTCGCCTCTGCTAGCCCCGGCGGCCACCTCGGTCTTCTGCGGCGCAGGCGGCACGGGCGGCACGGGCGGCGAGATGATCGTGATCGACCCGGTCAGCGCATTCACCAAGGGCAACGCCGCGATGATCGGTATCGCCCCGGTGAGCAGCCCGGGACCGGCCTGCTCTCGGGCGTGTGTCGCCGTGGACAGCATCGTCACGCCCATGAGTGCGGCGGCACCGCCGAGAACAGCGGCCATGCTCGGCACCTCCCCCAGCAAAGCCCAGCCGAGCAGCACCGAGAAGATCGGTATCACCAGCAGCAGGGACCCACCCTCGGCCACGCTGGTGCGAGCGAGCGTGACGTTCCAGAGCGCGTACGCCACGGCCGTGCCCAGCACGATCAGCACTGTCAGGGCGAGCCACACGGATGCCGGCACCTGCGCCGGCAGCGGATCGAACCGGGCCGTCGGCAGGGTCGCGATCCCGCCGACCAGGCAACCCCAGAAGACCACCTCGACCGGCGGCATCCGTGCAAGGAGCGGCTGCTGCACGATCAGAAAGATCGAGAGCAGCAGCGCCGCGGCCACGATCAGCAGGGTGTTGCCCTGAAAACCCGTCGCAGTGCTGTCACCGAGGGTGATCACAACGACACCGAGCACGGCGACGCCCATGCCGAGGTACCCGCGCAGGGTGGTGCGCTCCACGAGGATGAAGTAGCCCAGCACGAAGGCGAAGACCGGGGAGATATTCAGCAGCAGGCTCGTGGTGCCGGCCGGCACGGTGGCCTGGCCGAAGTTGAGCAGCAGGCCGTAGCCGCCGTACCCGCAGAGGGCGACCGCGAGCATCCGCGGCATGTCGCGGCGGGTGAGGCGCACCCGCTGCCGCCGCACGAACATGTACAGGCCGAGCAGGGCTGCGGACGCCAGGTAGCGCAGCGGCGTCAGATCTTGCGGCGAGAACACGCTGAGCGCCTCACGCGTGGCCACATAGGCCGGTGCACTCGCGAGCACCATGAGCACGTCCGCTCGCATCAACACGTGCACGCCACGTTTCCGCACGCCGCGACCTTTCCCGAAGGGCCGACCGCTACCGGTGAAGCCCGCTGTCGCTGCGCCGGATGCGCACGATTCTTCGAGAATGTTACGGCATGAATGGGGCGACTTATGACCCGCAGAAGGGGTGATCACGTAGCCTTTCGGCGTGTCGTGTCACCCCCTTTCAGGGGTCGTGCTCCGCTCCGTGGTCAGTCCGCGGTTTCGGCCAGGTACAGGCGCTGGGTCGAACGGGTCATGGCCACATAGAGCGCCCCGGCGCCGCGCTCCGACGCGGCAAGGATGGCCGCCGGGTTGACGACGATCACGGCGTCGAACTCGAGGCCTTTCGAGTCGAATGGCGTCAGCAGCGCGACCGGACGATTCAGCCCCAGCGCCCCGCGACCGATCATGTTGCCGAACTGCGCGCGCAGGGACGCATGGAGCGTTTCAAGGCCAGCGTCGACCACGATGACGGCGAGGGTGCCGGCGTCCGGGAGCGCGCGGTCCTTCGCGATGGCGGCCGCGACATCCGTCACCGTTTCGACCGGCCACTCGCTCGCCCGCACCGACCGTGCGGGGGTGATCGGCAGGCCGTGCGCGATCGCGGTGGTCTCGGCGGCGGCGGCGATCTGGCTGGGCGTGCGGTAATTGACGGTGAGTTCTTCGAGGCGCCAGCGGTCGACCTCGAAGGAGCCGGCGAGGATCGGCTTCAACGCGTCCTTCCAGCTGCGGGCCGCCGCGGCCGAAGCGGCCTGGGCGATGTCGCCGACAATCGTGAACGAGCGGCGGGGCCCGCGGCGCAGCAGCAGCCGCCACTGCATCGGCGAGAGTTCCTGGGCCTCGTCGACGACGACGTGGCCGTACGTCCAGGTGCGGTCGTGGGCGGCGCGCTCGGCGGTCGTGCCCCGGTCGGTGAACTCCGTGAAGCCGTCGGCGAGGTGTTCGGCACTGACCAGGCCCTTCACCTTCATATTCTCGATCGCGGCTTCGGCGTTCTCCAGGTCGAGCTGGCGCTGCTGGTCGGCGGCACGCTTCTTCGCCTGGTCGACGGCGCTGTACTCGCCGAGGTGCTCGGCGGCCTCGTCGAGCAGCGGCACGTCGGCGATCGTGAGCTGTGCGTCGCGGGGGCGCAGCAGCAGGGCCCGTCGCTCGGGCGTCCACGCCGGGGTCAGCTCGGCGAGCCACTGCGGCCGTGCGTAGAGGTCTTTGAGCAGCTTCTCGGGGGTCAACGGCAGCCACGCCGTGTTCAGGGCGATGCGCACGTCGTTCGAGCCGCGCAGGTCTTCACGCAGCAGCGGGATATCGTCGTCGTCGAGCGAGCGGCTGCGCACCTGCAGCTGGCCGAGCCAGGCTTTAGCGAGGGCGTTGAGCGCGTGGTTGACGAACGCGACCCGGGCCTCGTTGTGCGGCTTGCCGCTCGCCCGGGCGTGCTCGATCGCGTTGCGGATCAGCTGCGGGCTGAGCCGCAGCGGGTCACCGTTGACCTGCAGCTCCTGCGTCTCGGCCGGCACCCGCTGGCGACTCCTCACCGCGCGTGCGATCAGGTCGGCCATGAACGTCTGCCCTTTGAGCGCGGCGACGGCCGGCGGGTCCTCATGGGTGGCCTCGATGCCGGGGTAGAGCTGGCCGACCGAGGCCAGCACAACCCCGGTCTCACCGAGCGAGGGCAGCACGGCCTCGATGTACTGCAGAAACGAACGGGACGGCCCGACGATGAGCACGCCGGAGTTCTGCAGCCGGTCGCGATGCGTGTAGAGCAGATACGCGGCGCGGTGCAACGCCACGGCGGTCTTGCCGGTGCCGGGCCCGCCCTGCACCACGAGCACGCCGTTCAGCCCCGAGCGGATGATGCGATCCTGCTCGGCCTGGATCGTCGAGACGATGTCACTCATCTGCCCGGTGCGCTGCTGGGTGAGCGCGTTCAGCAGCGCGCCCTCGCCCTGATGCAGGCTCGCGGCGCCCTCTTCGGTGAGCAGGGTCGCGTCGAGCACCTCATCGTCGATGCGGGTGACGCGGCGGCCCTCGGAGGACAGGTGGCGCCGGGCCCGGGCACCGAGCGGCGTCGCGGCGGTCGCCTGGTAGAAGGCGCTCGCGAGCGGCACCCGCCAGTCGAGCAGCATCGGGTGCAGGGCTTCGTCCCGCAGGCCCACCCGTCCGATATACCGGTAGACGGATGCCCCGCCCGGCGTCTCCGGGGCCGTCTCCAGCCGCCCGAACGCGAGCCGATCGTCGACGTCGCGCAGCTGAACGATGCGCTCCTGGTAGAGCCGGGCGAAGGAGTCCCGCTCAGTGCGGGCCTGGTGGTTACCGCCAACGTTGAGTGCCTTCACGGCGCTGAGCTGCTGCTCGGCTTCGCTCAGCAGGGCGTCGAGCCGCGAGTACAGCGTGGTGACATAGTCCTGCTCGCGCTGAAGTTCCTGATCCACGTGTGTGCCCCTCAAGTGCCAACCCCTCAAATCCAAACACCTAGTTTAGATCTCTTCGCGGGGGCGGGGCGCGCATCTTCGGCGCCCGAGACGTCGCCGACCCTGGGGATCGGCGACGCTTCGGCGCCCTGCAGCCGGTGCGGGAACCGGTCAGGAGATCTGCAGGCCTCCATTGATGTCGTACGTCGCGGCGGTGATGTAGCCGGCATCCTCTCCGACCAGAAAGGCAATCAGGGCGGCGATGTCGGTTACGGTGCCGACTCGACCCATGAGGGTGTCGGCGGACAGGTCGTTCTTGCGCTCATCGGTCAGAGTGCCGCCCATGATGTCGGTGTCCACCGGGCCGGGCGACACGCAGTTCACCGTGATGCCGTGCTGGCCCATTTCCCGAGCCAGCCCGCGCGTGAAACCGATGATTCCGGCCTTCGACGCGCTGTAGGCGACCTTGGAGAAGGTGCCGCCGCCACGCTGGGCGGAGATCGACGACGCGCTGACGATGCGGCCGAGGCGGCGTTGAATCATGCCGCGCAGTACCCGCTGCGTAACAATGAACGTTCCCGTCATATTCACCGAGAAGATCCTCTCCCAGCCGGCGACCGTTTCATCCATGAACTCGGTCGGTGAGCTGATGCCCGCGAGGTTCACGAGCGCAACGATGGGGGCCAGCGACGTCTCAATTTGCGCGACTGCGGCGTCAACGGATGCCTCACTCGCGATGTCTGCGCCCACCCCGATGGCCGGGACGCTGTGGCGCAGGGCGATGTCGGCCGCTGCCGCCCGCGCCGCCTCGGCGTTGATGTCGACGATGGCGACGGACCAGCCCAGGCCAGCCAGCCTGTCGGCCGTGGCCCGGCCGATGCCGCGGACCGAGGCCGCCCCCGTAACGACGACGGTGCGTTCGGTCGGAAAGGGCGTGGGGAGTGTTTCGGTGGTGGTCATAGAGTTTCCCTGGTTCGTGTTGGTGGTGGCTGTGAGGACTGCGACGACGCTCAGATGACGCCGCTCAGATGACGACGCTCAGACGAAGACACCTAGACGAAGCTGTAGAGAATCCACACCAGGCCGAAGGCCATGAAACCGATCGCCGTCGCGATGACACTCCAGGTCTTCAACGCGAGCGACGTGCTGAGACCGAGGAATCGGCTGACCAGCCAGAAGCCGGAGTCATTGACGTGCGAGAACGTGATGGCGCCCGCAACGATCGCGACGGTGATGCAGGCGAGTCCGATCGGGCTGGTTTCGCCCGACGCCAGGATCGCGGGGGCCATCAGGCCGGCTGCCGTGGTTCCGGCCACCGTCGCCGAGCCCTGGGCGACACGCATGATGACGGCCACGAGGAATCCCGCGAGGATGAGCGGGAGCCCGATCGCGTCGAGGCTCTCGGCCATCGCCCCGCCGATTCCGGTTGCCGTCAACACGCCGCCGAACATTCCGCCGGCACCGGTGATGAGGATGATCGAGCAGACCGGAGCGAGGGCATCGTCGACGAGGTCTTCCAGGGCGCCGCCGATGGAACTGCGGGTGCGGCGAATCACGAGGAGGTACATGGCGAGCAGAGTCGACAGCAGCAGCGCGATCGGGGTGTTGCCGATGAAGATGAGAACCTGCGCCCAGAGCTGGTCCTCCCCCACGGTGCCGGTGGCGATCAGGGTGGAGAGGCCGGTGTTCATGAAGATGAGTACCAAGGGCAGCAGGAGGACGAGCAGGACGATACCGAATTTCGGCGGGTTCACGACGTTCTTGGGAGGAAGCCCCAGCAACTCGGGAACGACGATGCCGGGGTGCCGCTTGGCGAGCACGAGCGCAAGCCGGTAGCCGGCGACGTACCAGGTTGGGAGTCCGACGAGCAGCGCGACCATCAGGACGAGACCGACATCGGCACCGATGATCCCTGCCGCAGCGACCGGACCCGGATGAGGCGGGACGATGGCGTGCATCATCAGGAAGGCGCCAGCGGCCGGAAGGGCGTAGAGCAGCAGTCCACCGCCGAGGCGGCGGGCCACGGTGTAGATGATCGGCAGCATGACCAGGAACCCGGCGTCGAGGAAGATCGGGAAGCCGAACAGCAGGGAGGCGACAGACAGTGCGAGCGGCGCTCGCTTCTCGCCGAATTTGCGCAGCAGGCTGTCGGCGAGAACCTGGGCGCCGCCAGAGGTCTCGACGATGCGGCCCAGAACGGCACCGAACCCGACCAGCAATGCGACATTTCCCAGGGTCCGTCCGAACGGCCCGACGAGGGTGTCGATGAGCTCGTCGGCGCTCACTCCGGCCACGACGGCCGTCACGATGCTGACGATGATGAGCGCGAAGAAGGCGTGCATGCGCACCTTGATGATCAAGACCAAGAGCACGACCACCGCGCCAATGGCGATGCTGAGCAACGCGGGAATGGGGAGGGCGAGCTCAGCCGCCGTCGACAGATGGAGCATGGATTTTATCCTTACGAAACGTCATTGATTCATGGGAAACAGCGGCAGCGAGCTGGCGCCGGTCATTCGAGGGAGCGAGACAGATCGGTGGGCAGATCGGTGGGCAGATGCAGGTCAGGGCTGCAGGCTGGCGCGGAGTATGGCCTCGTCGAGCACCCGGCCGAATCCGGCCGGGTCGTGGGCGAATCGGCCGAGAAACAGGCCATCCACGCTCTCGAGCCGCGGAAGCAGGCCCGGCCCCGCGCTGCCGCCGTAGATGATGCGGGCGCGGCCCGCCCGCTCGGGCTGGTCCAGCAGCTCGCGCAGGCGGGCGACGACATCGTTCACATAGTCGGGGTCTGCCGGAATGGCGGCGCCGATGGCCCAGACCGGTTCATAGGCCACGACAACGCGCTCGGGCGGCACGCTCGCGCCGAGTGCGGCGGTGACCTGCTCCCAGCAGAAACGGGCAGCAGCGGCGGGGCTGCCACGCACCGTCTCGCCCACGCACAGTAGCGGGGTCAGTCCGGCCAGGGCGGCGGCCGCCGTCTTCTCGGCCACCACCGCATCCGTTTCGCCGAACAGTCGGCGGCGCTCGGCATGGCCGATTTCGACCAGCTCCACTCCCATTTCCGCCAAGAGGGCCGGGCTTACCTCTCCGGTGAGTGCCCCACCCGCCGTGCCGCAGTCTTGCGCGCCCAGAACTACCCCGCTGCCGGCCAGAATTCGGCGCGCGCTTTCCAAAATGGGGAACGACGGTGCGACGAAAACGGTGAGGCCGCGGGGCAACGGAGACCGAGCCGCCACAATGCCGTGCACGGCCGTGAGCCAGTCCAGACTCGCCTGGTAGCCCAGGTACATCTTGGTGCTGACTCCGACGTAGCAGAGCGGATGCGCGGTCTCGGCGGCGCGGGATGCTGGCACGGTCTGGGCTCCTGACGGTGGTGAGCTAGTGCAGCGGCGCCGGGCCGAGGTCGTCGATGAGCTTCTGCATCGCCACGTAGGCCTTGTTGCGGTAGGCGATCAGGTCGGCCGTGCGCTCCGCGGGCACATCGAGGAATCCCGCGCCGGACTTGGTGCCGAGCTTGCCGGCGTCGACGAGGTCGGAAAGAATCTTCGGCGTTGCGAAACGTTCCGGGAAACCGGTCTGCAGCGACTTGTAGCAGAAGTTGTACACGTCGAGGCCGGCCATATCGGCGATCGCGAACGGTCCGAAGATCGGCAGACGAAAACCGAAGGTCGTGCGCACCAGGGTGTCGATGTCGTCGGGAGTCGCGACGCCCTCTTCGACCAACTGGGTGGCCTCGTGGAAGAGGGCGTACTGCAGGCGGTTCAGCACGAACCCGGTGACGTCCTTCACCACGGCGGTCTGCTTGCCGGTGGAGTGCACGATTGCGCGGGCGCGGTCGACGACGTCGGCGGCGGTGCCGGCGTGCGGGATAACCTCGACGCCCGGGATGAAGGGTGACGGGTTGGAGAAGTGCACGCCGAGGAAGCGTTCGGGATTGGTGACGGCGGTGGCCATGTCCCCGATCGAGATGGTCGAGGTGTTGGAGCCGATGATGGCGTCGGCACGGGCCGCGCCGCTGATTCGGGCGAGGATGTCGTGCTTGATCGCGAGCACCTCGGGCACCGCTTCTTCGATGAAGTCGGCATTGGCGACGGCCTCCTCGACGGTGGCGGCGACGTGCAGGTTGGTCTTGAGAATCTCCGTGGAGCCTTCTGGGAACAGTCCGGCGGCAACGAAGTCCTTCGACTCGTCGATGAGGCGCTGGTAGTTCTTCTCGGTCACGTCGAGCGAGACGTCGGACAGATAGACGTGGTTGCCGGCAAGGGCGAGCACCTGGGCGATGCCGCCGCCCATGTAGCCGGATCCGACGATTGCGATGGTGTGCGTCATGGTGTTAGTTCTCTTTCACTTCGTAGGATGCGATCGCCGCGACCTTGTCGGCCGAGGCGGAACTGTCGTCGAACCGGTAGCCGAGCCACTCCGTGACCAGCTTCTTGGCCAGTTCGAGGCCAATCACACGCTGGCCGAGGGTGAGGACCTGGGCGTTGTTGCTGAGCACGGAACGCTCGATGGAATAGCTGTCGTGTGCGGTGACGGCACGAATGCCGGGCACCTTGTTGGCCGAGATGGCTACTCCCATTCCGGTGCCGCAGATCAACAGGGCGCGGTCGAACTCCCCCGCAGCAACCTTGCGGGCCGCGGTGACGGCAATGTGCGGGTATGCCGTGGTGTCCTTCTCGCCGACCCCGACGTCGGTGACGGACTCGACGCGGTCATCCGCTTCCAATAGTTGTTTCAGCGCGGTCTTGAATTCAACCCCGGCTTCGTCGTTTCCGATGACGATGCGCCATTTCTTGCTCATGCTGTCACGTCCTCTGCTCTTGATCGTGCTGTGAAATCTGTAGCTGTGAAATCGGTAGCTGTGAAATCGGTAGCGGTGAAATCTGTGTAAGCCCGGGCCACGCCCGCGGCGATCAAGCCGAATGACACGGCTCCCGGATCGGGGTGTCCGATGCTCCGTTCGGCGAGCGGCCGGGCGCGTCCGCGGCGGGGGCTGAGCGCGGCGGTGTCGGCGGCGGCGCCCACGGCTGCCGTGGCCGCCGCAGTCAACACATCGGCGACGGATGCCTCGGCCTGGCTCTCGGCCGTGAACGTCGCGACATAGGGCAGCAAGGCGTCGACCATGGTCTTGTCGCCGAGTTCGGCCTTGCCCAGGTCGATGATCGCGGCGCTGAACGCCTCGGCGACACCAAGGGCGTCGGCAGACCCATAGGACTCCCGATTGCCGAGGGCTCCGCCCGAAGCGCACAGTGCGGCCCCCCACAGGGCGCCGGAGGTACCACCGGCCTTTTCCGCCCAGGCCTCCCCGGCCGCGGTGAGCACCTGATCGACACCGGCGCCGTCGCGGCTGGCGTCGTTTGCTGCCTGCACGGCAGCATCGACGCCACGGCGCATCCCGATTCCATGGTCGCCGTCACCGGCGACCGCATCGAGGCGGCCAAGTTCCTGTTCGTGTTCCACGACGACGGACTGCACGGCCTGCAGCAGGGTGACGGCTCCCGAGCCGAGGCGGGCCGCGGCGATCGTCGCCGGCGGGGTGTCGGTGCGGTCGTCGTGGGCGGACTCCTCGATGACCCGCTGCGGACGGGCCACGGCGTTGCCCCTGCGGAAGGCGGGGGTGTCGGCCGGCGCCGTCCAGAGGCTCAGAAGCTCGTCGTCGACCCAGAACAGGGTGAGCGAGAGGCCGGACATGTCGAGGCTGGTGACGAGTTCTCCGCACTCGGGTTCGACGACCTCGAGCCCGGCCTGCTGGAGCAGGGTTTCGATCTTTCCGAACAGCAGAAAGAGTTCGTCGTACTTGAC
This sequence comes from Cryobacterium melibiosiphilum, assembly GCF_003602235.1. GTDB lineage: Bacteria > Actinomycetota > Actinomycetes > Actinomycetales > Microbacteriaceae > Cryobacterium > Cryobacterium melibiosiphilum. The sequence goes on along the minus strand of NZ_QZVS01000095.1, from coordinate 153,434 downwards.
CGTGCCGAGCCCGTTGACGATGGGGACGACGCGGTGTCCGGCTCCCGCGGGTTCTTCGGCCAGGAGCCGGCCGACGAGGAGTTCGGCGAGTTCGCTCGCGGTGGGCAGGTCGTGGTCGGAGATTCCCGGTTCGCCGTGGATGCCCAGCCCAAGCGACATCTGGCCGGCGGGAACACTGAAGAGGGGTTCGGTCGCGCCCGGCAGGGTGCAGCCGTCAAAGGCCACCCCGAGGGAACGCGTCGCGAGGTTGGCCTTGCGGGCCAGGCGCTCGACCTCGGCGAGGTCGAGTCCGGCATCCGCTGCCGCGCCGGCGATCTTGAAAACCGTGAGATCCCCCGCAATTCCGCGGCGCTTGTCGATCTCGGCCAGCGATGCGCTGGCAGTGTCATCAGTGACGACCACGGTGCGAGTGCGGATTCCCTCCGCGTTGAGTCGGTCCTGGGCCTGGCCGAAGTGCAGCACGTCCCCGGCATAGTTGCCGTAGCTGAGCAGAACGCCTCCCCCGGCGTGGGCGGCCTTGGCGACTCGGTAGATCTGTGCGGCCGCCGGGGATGCGAACATGTTGCCGCAGGCCGAGCCGGCGGCGAGACCCTGGCCGACCAGTCCGGCAAACGCCGGATAGTGCCCCGAACCGCCGCCGATGACAAGGGCGACCTGGTTGGGGTTCATTTCCGTGGCGCGCACGACGCCGCCGTCGACGCGGGCCACGTAGCGGCGGTTGGCGGCGACAAAGCCCGCGAGTGCCTCGTCGGCGAATGCTGCGGGATCGTCAAATATCCGTGTCATGGTTCCTCATTGAATCCGTTGGGCCCGGCGGCCGCGCACACGAATGTGGGCGACGACGAGGGCGCGGTGACGTGGGGTGGGGCCGTGGGGTAAGGCCGTGGGGTGGGGCCGCGTTGGTGCGGCCCCACCGGGTGTTGCGAAGGCCTACGCGGCGACCGCGGTCGGCGTCTGGCGGCCCTGGGCCACGAGCGGGGTGCCGAGCACGTAGTTCTCGGTCTTCGGGAGGATCTTCTCGCGCAGGTAGGCCTGGTTGGTCGCCGACACGCTGAGACCGTCGCCGCCGTAGTGTTCGGTGCAGATGATGCCCTGGAAGCCGAAGGACAGCGCGGTGCGGAAGGCTTCCCGGTAGCTGATGATGCCGGTCTCGAGCGGCGCCGGAACGGCGGTGAACTGGCCGCGGGCAACATCTTCGTCGCGGCTGTAGTTCTTCACGTGCCAGTAGTTGGCATACGGGACGGTCTTGGCGATCATCTCCTGCACGGCCTCGATCGGGCGGTGCAGGCGCACCAGGTTTCCCATGTCGGGGTTGAGGCCGACGTTTGTGAGGCCGATGTCCTGAACGAGCTGCACGGCCGAATCGCCGGTGCCGAGGTAGGTGTCCTCGTAGAGTTCGAGGCTCATGAGCAGACCGAGTTCGGCGGCGTGGGCGCCGAGTTCCCTGAGTCGGGAGACGGCCTTGCCCCAGACCGCGGGGTCGCCGACCGGGTCGTGGTGGCCTTCGACGGTCCAGAACCACAGCTGCTTCTGCTGCTCGGCGGTGAGTGCCTGGTGGAGTCCGAAGGAGACGACCTCGCAGCCGAGCTGCGCGGCGGCGTCGAGGGTGCGGTGGCTGTAGGCGAGGTTGTCTTCCCCGTTGGCCTCGTCGATGACGCTCCGACGGATGGCGGAGATGGAAGGAGCGCCGACGCCGACGCTGCTCGCGGTGGCCTTCAGCTCGTCCAGCCGCGCAGAGGACAGGTCCCCCGGGCGAATCCAGGAATCGAACAGGTCGACGTTGGCGAAGCCGGCGTCCTTGACCTCGGTGAAGACCTCGGCCCAGACGCTCGCGTCGGCCTGCTGGGCGGTGCGGCCCTGGGCATCCGTTCCGGGGAACTGCAGCAGTGCTGCAGTGATGGGCCAGGTTTCTGCTGTGTAGCGCATACATCACTCCGTCGTGTAGATCGTATTTCCTATAGGATCTACGATTCACAGACGCTTGTCAAATCTGAGCGACGGCTTGGAGGTGCCCAACGGCCGTCGGCAGAACGTCACACCGGGGTTGCGCCGGAACTACGCCGTTCCGCCGCTGTCCCGCACCGACCTCGACTTGACGCCCTGCAGGTGCTCAACCATGGCTTCCCGCGCCCGCTCGGGCTTGCGGTCGAGGAACGCCTGGAGAATGGCGGTGTGCTCGAGAATCGCGCTCTCGGCATCCGTCACGCCCATGCCGGCGAAGTACCTGAACCGCTGGATCTGCCCGCCCAGGGTCTTATAGGCGGCAAGCACAAACGGGTTGTCGGCGTTCTCGGCGATGATGCGGTGAAAATCCTCGTCGGCTTTCCAATAGTCGCGAAATTCCGCGTACGTCGCTCCGGTGTGCGAGGCACCGAGGCGTTCAATGGTTTCGCGCAGGGCATCGCAGAGTTCGGCGGTGGCACGGCTGCAGGCCCACTCCGCGTTCGTGGGTTCAATGACGAGGCGGGCATCCACGAGCTGAGCGAGTTCGGCGGCGGTCGACAGCGGCGCGACGGTGTAGCCCTTGAGTGCGACGCGCCGCACCATGCCGGTGTGCTCAAGCCTCGCCAGAGCTTCGCGAACGGGCGTCTGCGACACGTTGAGTTCCCTCGCCAATCCGTCGATACTGATGGTGCCGGCCGGTTCGCGGCGGCCGTCGATCAGCGACGACAGGATCTCCTCGTAAACGTAGTCGGCGAGAACCTTGCGTTTGAGCATGGGTGCCCGGAGGGAATTGTGATCGGTCATGGGCGAATTCTTTCACCGCGCAACGTGATTTGCGCAATTGGACTCGGTCACTGCAATTGGGCTCGGCCACTGACGGGGAGCCCGGGCGTATCCTGTGCCCCAGAACGCGAGAGCGCGACCCGCGACGGAGCAGGAGACCACGATGAAGGCGATTGTGCAGGACACCTACGGCCCGCTCGACGTGCTCACGCTACGCGAGGTGCCCAAGCCGACCGCCGGCGACGGCGAGGTGCTCGTGAAGGTGCGGGCGACATCCGTTCACGCCGATGTCTGGCACGCGGTGCGCGGCGAACCCTACGCGCTGCGGTTCATGGGCTCGGGAGTGCGGCGGCCGAAGACCGCGATTCCGGGAACGGATGTTGCAGGGGTCGTCGAATCCGTCGGCCCCTACGTGACCGAATTCCACCCCGGTGACGCCGTCTACGGCGAGTGTGTCGGGGTGAACCAGTGGCACAACGGCGGAGCCTTCGCCGAATACGTGGCCGTGTCGGCCAAGCGCCTCGCGCCGATGCCGGCCCGGCTGAGTTTCGAGCAGGCGGCTGCCGTGCCCACCTCGGCCAGCATCGCCCTCGGCTGCCTGCGCGATGAGGGCCGCATCCAGCGTGGACAGCGGGTACTCATCAACGGCGCCGGCGGTGCGGTCGGTACCTTCGCGGTGCAGCTTGCGCACGCTTTCGGCGCGCACGTGACGGCAGTGGACAGCACCGACAAGCTGGACATGCTGCGGGCGATCGGCGCGGACCGCGTGGTCGATTACACCTTGGTGGACTACACGCAGGAGAACGTCGGGATACCGTACGACCTCATCCTCGATATAGCCGGCAACCATCCGTTTTCGATCTGCCGCCGGGTGCTCGCTCCGACCGGCACCTATGTGCTCGTGGGCCACGACCACTACGGGGCCACCGGCCACAAGTGGATGGGCAGCCTCGGCAGGTTTTTCCCCCTGATGGTGCGCAGCCTGTTCGTGAAGCAGCTTCCCGGGCTGCGCGGCGCCGGCGCTCCCAACGACCGCTTCGCGGTGGTCACCGAGATGGTCGCAGCCGGCGACCTGACCCCGGTGGTCGACCGCACGTATCCGCTCGCCGAGGCCGCCGCGGCCCTGCGCTACCTGACCGAGGAGCAGACCCGCGGCAAGATCGTGCTCACCGTGAACGACTAGGCGTGAATGGGGGTCGACACAGGGCTCGGCTCGGGGGTGGAGAGCGGCGTGATGTAGGAGTAGCCGGTGGCGTTGTTCTTCGTCATCGACAGCACGAGGTCCATGTGCGGTTCGAGCGCGGTGACCTTGTCGAGCGGGGCACCGACGATGAGCTGGAACCCGAGCCCCTTCCAGGCCGCCACGGCCCGACCGGCGAACTCGGCGTCGGACTTCACGAAGCCCTCGTCGAGGAACACCGGGGCGAACCGCGGCCGGGTGCGACTCTCGTCGCCGAGCTGGAAACGCAGCGCAGCACCCACGACGAACGCCACGAGCTCCTGCGATTCGCCACCGCTCTTGCCGCCGAGCGAGGAATAGGTACTGACCTCCACGCCCTCGGGCGTCAGGCGCACGGCCGTGATCTCGACGTGCTTGCGCACGTCGAGCAGCAGGTCGCGCTGCGCATCACGTCGAACCTCGCCGCCGTCAGGCTTGCGAATGAGCGCCATGAAGGCCCGCAGCCGGGTGAAGCGGTTCTCGGTCTGTTCGTCGGTGAAGAGTTCCGTTGCGCCCGAGGAGAGCAGCTTGAGCTCCCGGCGAAAAGCGGTCGCGTCGTCGCGGTGCAGCCGGCGCAGCGCGATCTTCAGTCGGTCGCGGCCCGCGCCGAACGGCAGCGTCGTGAGGATCTCGTTGATCGGCCGCAAGCGGTCTTCGATCTCCTCGATCGCCGTGGTGAACGCCCCGGCGAGCGGCACGAGGTCTTGGCCGCTCCACGCTGCGAGGCGCCGCTTCCATTCCTGGCGCCGCTCGTGCAGGCCGAGAGTGTAGACGGCGTCGAGGATGTCGTTGTAGCTCGGGAACGACTCCAGGCCCACCCCGATGTTCGGGTCGGGCCAGCGGCTCTGGAACGTCTCGAAGATGCGCAGCAGCGAATCGCGGGCGCTCGTGGCGGCGCCGCGGTCCTGCGCGGACTGCTCCGTCAGGCGTTCCCGCAGCCGCTTCACCCCGCCGGCAAACGCGGCCAGGTCGTGCTGGTCGCCGACAAGGGCGAACTGGGCGTCGAGGTGCGCGGCGTGGTCCGCCGTCAAGACGACGGTCTCGTCCCGTTCGATGCGGTCGAGCCGATCGGTGACAACGTCCTGGTCGTCCACGATTCCACTCTGCTCGGCGCCGAGCCGCACCGCCTGCTGATCGGTGGAGTGCTTGAGCTTCTGGGCACTCTCCAGCTCGTCGACCAGACGCGCCTCCTCGTCTTTCAGGGCACGCAGCACGTCGCTGCCGGCGAGAACGCGCTCCTGCTCTGCCTGCTTGTCGGCGATTTTCGCCTCGGCGGCGGCCACGTCGATCGCGAGCCAAGCGGCATCCGCCACGAACTGGTGGGCCGCCTTGCGAGCGCGCAGATCACCGATCTGATCGGAGACAGCGGATGCCTCCCCCGCCACCGCATTCGCCGTCGCCGTGCGCTCGGCGAGCTCGGCGACAATGTCATCCAGCCGGGCCCGACTGGAGTATCCGATGATCGACTTCTGGTCCTGGTTCCAGCCGTGCGCGCCGCGGGCGCCGTTGCGGGTCTGCCCGCTCGGCGTGACTCGGGGGCCGTCGCCGACCAGCTCGGCGGGGGTGTCGACGCAGAGCGCGTCGAGGTTGCCGGCCTGCACGCGCTCCCGGACCCAGCCGCTGAACGGCGAGTCGACGAAGGTGAGCTTGCCGGAGACGTAGCGGGCATCACCGGCGATCGGTTCGTAGTCGCGCAGCGCGACGCCTTCAAAGTGGATGCGCACCGGGATACGCAGCGGGTCGATGGCCTGGCTGAGCGCGGCGAGTTTGGTCTCGTCGACGAGCATCACCCGCACGACGGAGGCGAGGGTGACCTCGGCCGCCTGGCGCCACTGCTCCTCGTCGGCCGCGAGGTCGATGAGTTCGGCCACGAAGGGCAGCTCATCGGCGGGGATCCCGGCGGCCTCGGCGATCATCAGCCGCGCGTTGTGCAGGTGCTGCGGCACCAGGCTGGCGCGCCCGGCGAGGAAGGCCTGCTCCTGCTTGAGGGTGCGGATCTGTTCCTCGACCGGATACGCGGTGCGCTGCAGGGTCGCGCGGTCGCTGTCGAGGGCATCCGCTGCCTGCGCGAAGGTGCCGAGAAAGCCGGCCGCGGCGGTTTGGGCGGCGAGAAACTCGGGCTGACCGGAGATCTCGGTCTCGAGCAGGCTGATCCGGCTGTCGAAGGTGGCGCGTTCGGCGCGGATGTCGTCGCGCTGGTGGGTCAGCTGCTCGAGGTCGTTGGCGAGGCTCGCGAGCACGTCACCGCCGTTGTCACGCTGCTGGTGCTGCACCGCGGCGACGCGGGCCTTGAGAGCGGTTTCGGCGTCGCGGGCCCGGGTGAGCTCGACGAGGTTGCCGCGCCGCTCGGCACCGTTCAGGTCGGCGGCGCCGTCGAGCAGGGCGCGTTCGGTGAGCAGCGTCCACAGCACGAAGGGGGTGTCGCCGGGGCGGTGCACGCCGAACGTGTCGATCAGGTCGGCCTTCAGACTGGCGGCCTGAAAGTCGCGGTGCAGGGCCGGGATGCGTTCGAGCACCTGCGCTTTCTGGGCCTCGGTGACCATGGCCCGGTAGGAGCGCTCGAGGTCTTCGAAGTGCGCGACGGCCTTGTCGGCGGCGGCAAAGGTGGCGGGTTCTTCGAGCACCATCGACTTGTAGAGGCCGTCAACGGTCTTGACCTGCTGACCGGCCTGGATGCGGGCGAGCAAGCGCAGGGCTTTGCCGCCCTCACCGTTGGCGCCGATCCCGAGCCGGGTGTAGAGGGTCTGCGCGAACGCGGCATAGGTGTCGAAGATGTCGAGCTCGGGAAACCGGGTCTTGAGGGCGCGCTTGTCGAAGCGGCTCTCGGTGACCTCGGCGAGGTCGCGCAGGTCGAGGCGCCCGTCGATGGTCGCCATCTTCATCGACAGGTCGGCGAACTTGCTCGCGCCGCGCGGCACGAAGTAGGCCCGCAAAACCGTGAAACGGCGGTTGTTGTCGTCGATGAACGTCATCGCGACCGCGCCCCAGGTGGCCTCCTGTGATCCGCGCAAGACCTGGTCCTGCAGCGCGCCGGTTCCGGCTTCGCGGCTCGAGTCGGTCTTGCCGCGGAGGTAGGTCATCAGGTTGCGCTGGTCCACGCTGCGCGCGCGCCCGGAGCCGGCATCATTGCTGGCGCCGTTGAAGGGGGTGTCGGAGGGCATCATGAGCGCGAGGTAGGCGTCGAGCAGGCTGCTCTTGCCGGTTCCGGACGCCCCGGAGACCAGTGTTGCCGTCGGCGCGAAGGCGATCTCGTGGTGGCCCTGGAAGCCGCCCCAGTTAACCATCTGGAAGGACTCGGCCTTCCACTGCGTGGTGCCCTCGGTCGAGCCGTCAATGTAGAAGAGGGGCGAATCAGTCATGGGCGGGGCTCCAGATGGCGGGCAGGGCGGTGCTCGTGGTGTCGGTGGTGCGGGTGTTCTCGTTGGTGGGCGTGCTGTCGTTCTGGCTGACGAGCCACTCGAGCAGCTCCCCCAGACGTTCGACCGGTAGCAGCACCTCGATCACGGCCGACACCCGAAACCGGTCGGCATCGCTGGTTTTCAGCAACACCCGCGCCTTGGCCAGGCTCTCGACGGCGGCCATGGCCCGGCGGGCGTCGCCGGAGCGGTCGGTTGCGTGTTCCGGGCGAAAGTGCGCCACGTTCTCGACCAGGTTGTCGCGGTCGACGAGCACGATCTCCTGGCCACTGGCCCGCTCGCTGCGGAACCGCTGCCGCAGCAGCACGAGCAGGATTGTCTCCTCCCGCGTGTACGCCACATCGTGCAGCAGCGTGGGGAACCGGTCCCCTCCCTCGGCGACGGCCTGGCGTTTGAAGGCGACCTCGTAGTGCAGGTCGACGTGCAGGTCGAGGAAGACATCGTTCAGGCGCGAGCGCAGCAGACTCTGCGACGCCAGCAGGGTCTGCCATTCGGCCGGTTGCAGCGCCGCCGAAATGTAGCGGTACTTCAGCAGCAGCACGAGGGTGCGACGCTGCTCGATGCTGAGCCCGCCCTCATCGCCCTCGAACAGCGAGAAGCTGGCCGGGTCGCGTTCAACACTGGAGGTGTCACCGGCCCCTGCGGTCCGGTCATCGGTTTCGGTGTCACTCATGCTGCTACTCATTCCGGTCAAAAGTCAGGTCTGGCTCACTGGCGCCGTAGGGCAGCGCAGCCAGGGCGGCCGTTTCGGCATCCGTCAGCATGATGCGCGGCACCGTGAAGCTGCGCACGCTGCCGTCGGGCCGCACGGTCTCGAAGCTCTCCACGGCCTCGGCCCGGTGCACCGCGTCGACCTGGGTCGCGATCTGCAGCATGCCCAGGATCTCGACCGGGCGTCGCAGTGTTACCTCGAGGGCGTTGAACGCGGCACCGACGGATGCCGCATCCCCGCTGCTGAAAGCGCTCACCAGGGCGTCGCGCATCTCCGCGAGCAGCGGGCCGCCCTGCTGGCGCATCGCGTCGAGGCTCGGCGGTTCGGGCGCGTCACCCATCACGTCGTCGAGCTCCGGCGGCGCGAGGTGGGCCATCGGGTCGTAGAACCGTTCCTGCAGGTGTTCCACGTCGAGGGTGCCCGGCATGAGCTCGGCGGTGACGGTCGAGCGCGGGCCGGCCGTCTGCATCCAGACGGCCAGTTCTTTGTTGATGTCCCGCAGCATCCGCTCGAGTTCGCGGTCTTTCACGACGTCGTGGTTGACGATGTGTTCGCGCAGGGTCGTGCTGAGGCCGTTGCGCTGGGTGAGCACGTCGTCGATGCCCTTGCGGATCAGGCCGACGGTGCCCATGAAGCTGCGGCGGTCGCTGCCGCTCAGCTCGAGCGCGAAGGGATGCAGCAGGATCGTTTCGAGGTCGTTCTTGAGCCCCCGCATGAGGGTGTCGTTACGCAGCAGGGCGAAGGCGCCCTCGAAGGCGCGGCCCTCCTTGGTGGAGGTCATGAGGGCATCCGTCTTGGCGAGGTAGTCGTCGAGCACCTCGCTGATCGGGCGTTCCTCACCGCGGAAGTCGTTGATGATCTGCCGATGCATGCCCGCGACGGACTCTTCGACCCGTTTGAAGTCGCTCGGCAGCTGGTTGATCAGGTCGATGAGGTTAGCGTAGCCCTCGAGCATCTGCTCATTGGAGGCGCTCGCGACCTCGCCGCCGGCATCCAGTCGATCCCGTTCGCTCTGCTTCTCGGCGATCTCCTGGTCGAGGCGACGGATGCGTTCCTGCCGATCCGGGTTCGCCTGCGTCGCGCGGTGCCTCGCGGTGTCGACGATGGTCGTGAGGCGGGACTCGCTGATCAGCGCACGGTCACGGGCGAGCCCATCGACCAGCAACAGCGCTTCGAGGGCATGAGAGGTGAGGGAGTAGAATTCCTCGCTGGTATTCCCGCTGGTATTCCCACCTTTGGCCGCGCTGGTGTCCCCCATTTCGCGGTACAGCCAGAGGTCGTTCATCCACTGCACGCACAGGGCACGGCCGTTCTTGCCGGGCACCTCGCTGCCGACACTGCGCAGGTCGGCGAGGTAGGCATCCACCTGGGTGTGCAGAAGGTCGGCCTGCACGCTGCGGCGGTCCCGGCTGAAGGAACTCTTGAAGACGGCGAGCACGAACGGAGCCCACTTGCGGTCCAGCAGGCGCAGGGTGGGTTTGTCGAAGGCCTCGCGCACCCGCGCCAATTCGGCCGCAATGTCACTCACTCAGTTGTTCCTTTCCCGCCAAAGGATTAACTTTAACCGACGAATGGGCGCGGCCTTCCCGGGTCGGCCGCCAGCCCCGCCCTGACCCGGGTGTGAGGCGGGTGTCTGGGCCGGGTGTGTGAGACTGTCACAACGACTTTTCTGGAGGATCCACGGTGAACGACCCCCGCGCGAACATGGACGGCAACAACCTCTTCAACCTCGGCAAGCCCCGGGCGGACTACACCAGGACGCCCGGCCGGGCGCCGGGATTCTGGCTGTCGGCCGCCGGGTTTGTGCTCGCGGTCGTCTTTCCGTTTCCCGCCATCATCGTCGCCGTGATCGGCCTGACCTTCACGATGCAGGCGTACCGGGTGATTCCGGTGCGGGCGCGCGGCCGGGGGCTCGTGCTCGCGGCGCTGGGGCTCTCGATCGGTGCCATCGCGCTCGTGCTGCTGCGGTCGATCGGGTCGCTCTTCTAGTCGCTCCCTGGTCGCTCTTCCCGGGGATCGGTCGCCCCTAGACTGCCCGCATGGGCAAAACCTGGAGTGACAGTGCGGTGCGGTATCTCGTCGATGCGCGTCTCTGCCCGCGCTGCGACGCCGAACTGCAGCGACCTGGCTGGTGCCGCGCGTGCGGTGCCGATCTCAGCGGATCGGTCGCTGTCGAACTGACCGCGGCATCGTCTCAGGCAGCGGATGCCTTGGACGCACGCCAGCACATCATCGCCCGGCTGCCCACCATTCCCGGTCCCGCCGCGTGGGGCGACCCCGTGGATTCGGTCGCGATGCCCACCCCGGGTTGCGTGCCAGCCGGCTCAGCTGCGGGATCGGCTGTCGGATCGGCTGTCGGATCGGCTGTCGGATCGGAAGCGGGATCGGCGGCTGTGCTCCCGAGCGTGCCGCAGTATCGCGCTCCCGAGTGGGCGGCCGCGGGGATCGCGGCCGCCCCGGCCGACTCACGCTCGCAGGTGAGCGTGCAGTCGGTGCTCTCCGTCGCCGGCGCCGCGCTTCTCGCCGTCGCTGCCCTCGTCTTCACGTTCTTGAATCCCGACCTCACCAGCTTTGCCGGGCGCACCACGATCATCGCCGCGATCACGGTGGTCTTTCTTGGCGGCGCCTGGTTCTTCGCCCACAGCGGACTGCAGTTCTCGGCCGAGTCGGTCGGTGCCCTCGGCGGGGTCTTCGTACTGCTCGACGTTTGGGCGTTCTCGCAGCTGGCCCCGGCCGGCATCAGCCCGTTCGTCTTCGCCGGGCTGGGCACGCTGATCACGTCGGCGGGGCTGATGTTCCTCGGGGCTCGGGCGCGCGTGCGCACGTGGGTGTGGGCATCCGTCGTCGGTCTGGCCCTCACGCCGGGACTGTTCGGATCGGCCGGCGGTAGCGCCTGGTCGGCGGTGCTCGGCAGCGTGGTCGTCGCGGCAGTCGTGCTCGGCCTGCACCCGATTGTGCGCCGTCTCGCACCGCGCTTCGGGCGTACCCTGGCCGCGGAACACGGCACCGCCCTGGTCATCCAGGTCAGTGCCGTCGGCGTCGCGCTGGTTCAGCTCGCGGTGCTCGACCTGTCGCCGGGGGCAGCCCGGGTGTTCGGCACCGCGGGCATCCTCGTGTGCCTCGCGGTCGTGACGGCCCTCGGCAGCCGGAACGGGCTCCCCCGGTTCTGGAGCTTCGTGTCGGGGGCCTTCGCGGTGGCCGCGATCGGACTGCTTCCCGTCAGCCTGAACAGTGGCGTCGGGCTGAACAGTGGCGTCGGGCTAGCGAACAGTGGCGAATGGATTGTGGCCCTGGCGCCGCTGTTCGCCGGGGCGGCGCTGATGGCTCTGACAGCGCTGGGTGTCACCACGCGCGGCAACGCGGTCGCCGCGAGTCGTCGCAGCCTGAGACTGGGTGCCGGCCTGATGGCGCTGCTGGCCGCTGTGCCGGCCCTGTTCCTCGCCGGACTCCAGCTGGTCTCCCCCATTTTCACGCTCCTGGTGGGCTTCGAGACGCGTGACCCCGACTCGTTCATCGTGTCGCCGCTCCTCGGCCTTGCCGCCCTCGGCGGGGTGTCGGCCAGCGCCGCGACGCTCTGGGCGCTGTCCCTCGTGGCGGATCAGGCCCCGCTGGCAGATGAGGCCCCGGTAGCGGAGGGGGCATCCGTCGGCGGGCGCCTGGCCCTGCGCGGCCGGTCGCTCGCGGCACTCATGCTGGTGTTGCTGACCGTGGCCGGCTGGAACGGCTTCGACCGGCCCGTGCAGGCGATGGTCGGGCTCGGGCTCGCCGTTCTCGTCTGCGCGGTGCTCGTGTGGGTGCCCCGGGTGGCGCAGGCCCCGACGGCGCTGCGCCGGCCGCTGGTCATCGGCGCGCACGCGCTGCTGCTGTTCGCGGCGACCGTCGGTTGGATACGGCCGGAAGCATCCGTCTGGGTGGGCGCCGCGGCCGTGCTCGTGCTGGTCGCGGTCGCGCACACCCGGCCCGGGTCGACCCGGCCGTGGTATTTCGGCATCGGCTACGCTTACGCGCTCGTCGTCTTCGCGACCGCGCTCGACCTCGCCCCGCTCGAGAGCATTGCCGTGCTGTGCCTCACGACGACCCTCGCGCTGCTCGTCGCCCTGGCCGCGACGCTGACGACCTGGCTGTCGCCGCGCAGCTGGTATGCGGCCCTGATCGTGACCGCGGTGCCGTTCCTGATCGGGGTGGTCGGAGTACTGCTCGAGCGCAGCGGTTGGACGGCCTTGTCGACCGGTGTCGCGTTCGCGTTGGCCTTCACCCTGGTGACGAGCCGGCGACCCGGCATGACCCTGCTCCTGCGCTCGGCCGCGGCGGCGCTGCTCGTGCCGGCGCTCGCCGTGGTCATCGTGTGCCTCGGCGCCCAGCTGCCGATGAGCGGATCGCCGATCGTACTGCCGATCGTGGCCGCCCTCGTCGCCGTGACCATCCCGATGGCGTCGCTGATCGCGCAGGGACTGGCCCGCTCCGGGCTGTCGATCGCCGAAGCGGATGCCGCGCGCCGCTGGATCGAGCTCTCGGCCGGGGCCACCGGCGTGCTCACGATCCTGCTGGCCCTCGTGCGCGTCGCCGCGGGGCTCGAGACAACGTTCGTCGTGCTCGTCATCCTGGGTGCCGGCGCTGCCGCCAGCGCCCTCACGATTCACCACCGGTATGCCTGGTGGGCGGCTGCCGCCAGCTGGACCGGCGCCCTGTGGTGTGTCTGGGCGATCCAGGGCGTGGACGTGCTCGAGCCCTACCTGCTGCCCCCGGCGCTCGCCGCGATCATTGTCGGCGCCTTGCTGACGCACCGCGGCCGGGACGGCGAGGCGCTCTATACGACGGGCCTGCTGGTTGCCGTCGTACCGAGCCTCGCGGTGCTCGCGGTCGGCTCGGTGAGCGCCGGCAGCACCGAGGTGACGACGTCGTGGCGCAGCTATGCGCTGCTGGGCGGGGCGCTGCTTCTGGTGGTGCTGGGCCGAGTCGTGCTGGGCCGAATCGTGAGTCGGCATCCGCTGCCCGCACAGCTCACGGCCGACCACCTGCCGGCCGGTCAGACTGACAACGACGCGCAGGACGCCGACGAGCGGTCGACCGCCCAGCGGGTGGCCGCCCGGACCGTCGCCGCTCCGCCGGATGGGCCGCGGTATGAGTCGTTGCGGGGGCTGCGCGCCCCGACGCTCTGGGTCGCGACGATCGCCGCCGCCGCGGGGGCCGTGCAGGCCGTGCGCTGGGGCCTCGGCGTCGACCCGCTCGACCTCGCCGCCGACGCGCTCGTGATGGTACCCGTGTTGGGGATCAGCCTGCTGGCGATGCTGCTCGCGGTCGGGGCCGGATTTGTGTTGCAGGGAGCGCCGTCACGCTGGCGCTATGCAGCCGCGACCGCGTTTCTCGTGGTGGGGCCGATCACCGCGATTCGGCACGACCCGTTCTCCATCATCACGCTCATGGCGCTCACCCTCGCCCTGCTCGGCTTCATGCTCATCACCGTCTGGCTGGCCCGCTCCGTCACGGTGTCACTGCCGCCGGCCGGGTTCATCTTCGCGCTGGCCTGGTGCACGGCCGTCGCCGGCTGGAGCGAACGCGAGCTGCGGGTCGAGGCATGGTCGCTGCCGCTCGGGGTGGCGCTGCTGCTCGCCGGAATCCTGGTGCTGCAGCGGGCCCCGCAAGGAGCGGCGGCGACAGGCCCGTCCCGGCCGGTTGCGTCTCGTGGTGCACGATGGGTATCGAGGTGGACGGCCTGGACGGCCTGGCCCACCGGGTTCAGCGGATCGTGGCGCCTGCTGACCCCCGGCCTCGTGGTGATCTTCCTGCCCTCGGTACTCGCGACCGGCACGGATCCGCTGACCTGGCGAGCGATCATGGTGATGGGCCTCGCGCTCGCCGCAATCGTGATCGGGTCGGTGCGGCGCCTTGCGGCCCCGTTTGTGCTGAGCCTGGCCGTGCTGCCGATCGAGATCATCGTGGTGTTCCTGGTGCAGATCGGCCGCACCATCAACCCGCTGCTGTGGTGGATCGCCCTGGCCGTGGCCGGCGCCGTTCTGCTGGTGATCGCCATCACGAGCGAGCGCAAGGGCAGCGCGGGAACGGGTGTGGCGGCCCGCTTGCGCGACCTGACCTGACCCGGCCCGAACCGACCCGAACCGACCCGACAGCAGCCCCTGGCGCCCGGGTGAGTTGCGGACTTCGTGCCTTCACCCGCGAGATGAAGGCACGAAGTCCGCGACTCAGCTGCGAGCTCTGCCGCGAGCTCAGCGCGGCGGGTCAGGACGCGGCGAGCACCTCGGCGAGAACCTGCAGGGCCTCGCGCAGCAGGGCATCCGTGATGCTGAGCGGCGGAAGCAGGCGAATCACGTTGCCGTAGGTGCCGCAGCCCAGCAGCAACACTCCCTGCGCGTGAGCGGATGCAAGCACTCGGCCCGTCAACGCGGCGTCAGGCTCCCCGGTGGCCGGGTCGATCAGTTCGAGGGCCATCATGGCGCCGCGGCCGCGCACTTCGCCGATGCGCGGGTCGTCGATCGCGGTCAGGCTCGCGGTGATGATCGCACCGATCTGGCGGGCGCGGCCGACGAGGTTCTCGCTCTCGTAGGTGGCGATGGTCGCGAGCGCCGCCACGCAGGCGAGCGGGTTGCCGCCGTAGGTGCCGCCGAGGCCGCCGCCCTGGGGCGCGTCCATGATGTCGGCGCGGCCGGTCACCGCGGACAGCGGCAGTCCGCCGGCGATGCCCTTGGCGGTGCAGATCAGGTCGGGCACGATGCCCTCGTGCTCGCAGGCGAACAGGTCGCCGGTGCGCGCAAAGCCGGTCTGCACCTCGTCGGCGATGAAGACCACGTTGTGGGCCCGGCACCAGTCCACGAGCGCGGGCAGAAAGCCCGCCGCGGGCACGATGAAACCGCCCTCGCCCTGGATGGGTTCGATGATGACGGCGGCGAGGTTGTCGGCGCCGATCTGCTTCTCGATCTGGCTGATCGTGCGGCGGGCGGCTTCAGCACCGGAGAGGCCGCCGTCGCGGTAGGGGTAGGAGGTGGGCACCCGATAGACCTCGGGGGCGAAGGGTCCGAACCCGTTCTTGTAGGGCTGGTTCTTCGCCGTCAGGCCCATGGTGAGGTTGGTGCGGCCGTGATAGGCGTGGTCGAAGGCGACGACAGCCTGTTTGCCCGTGAAGTGGCGGGCGATCTTGACGGCGTTCTCGACCGCTTCGGCGCCGGAGTTGAACAGGGCGCTGCGCTTCTCGTGGTCGCCGGGCGTGAGCCGGTTGAGGGCTTCGGCGACGTCGATGTAGGAGTCGTAGGGCACCACGGAGAAGCACGTGTGGGTGAACTGGGCGAGCTGCGCGGAGACCGCGGCGACGACGGCGGGGGCGCTGTTGCCGACCCCGGTCACGGCGATTCCCGAGCCGAGGTCGATGAGCGAGTTGCCGTCGACGTCGACGATCACGGCGCCGCCGGCCGCGACGGCGTAGACGGGCAGGGTGACGCCCACTCCGGCCGACACGGCCTGGTTCTTGCGCAGCGTCAGGGCGCGGGATGCGGGACCGGGAATGCTCGTGACGAGCCGGCGTTCCTGGGGCAGCGTTGGTCCGCCGAGCGGAGTCGTCGCGGTTTCCGGCAGGGTCGCGGGGGTGGTGGCGTCAACAAGGGTCATCTGGCTGCTCCAGTTCTAGATAGTTCACGATCGTGAGTGGTGCTGGGTCGTTCCGGGTCGAAAGTAGTCCGGCCGAGACCTATCGTAGGGAGGCGCCACCCCGGGCACCGGTCCGCGTTGTACAGTGAGATCACTCTTTTTCACCCGGATGTACATGTATTGAGGTTCCGTGCTGCCCACCCTGCGTCGACTGCTCACCCGGCCCGAGCTCGCCCTGACGCTGCTCGCGCCCGACAGCCTGGACCCGGAGGTGCTGCCCGCGGAGCCGGCGGTACCGGCCGAGGGAGTGGACGCATCCGTCGTCTGGGTGCACAGCTCCGACCTGCTCGACCCGACGCCGTTTCTCGCGGCGGGGCACCTGCTGCTCACCACCGGAACCCAGTTCGGCACCGGCGACGTCGTTGATGATGCCGAAGCGGATGCCCGTTACGCCGATTACGTCGACCGGCTGCAGGCGTGCGGGGTCGTCGCCCTCGGCTTCGGCACCGAGGTCGTGCGCGCCGGAACTCCGCAGCCGCTGATCGATGCCTGCCGGGCACGCGGGCTGCCGCTGTTCGAGGTGCCCTTTCGCATCCCCTTCATCGCCGTCGAACGTGCGGCCGGCGACCTGATCGCCGAAGAACGCTATGCCCGCAGCACCTGGGCGCTCGCGGCCCAGCACGCGATTGCCCTGGCGGCCCTGCGGCCGGACGGTCTTGGCGCAACCCTCGCCGAGCTGAGTCGCCAGTTGGACCACTGGGTGGCCCTGTTCGATGCCAGCGGCAAGCTCGACCGGGTATTCCCCGAATCGTCGCTCGCCGCGACATCCGCTCGGGGCCTCGCCCTGGAGTCCCTGCAGCGCGACGCGGCCCGACTGCTGAGCGCCGGAAAGCGGGCCAGCAGCTCGGTGATCGCCGGCGGGGAGACCCTGACGCTGCAGACCCTCGGGCGCCCGGGCGCCCTGCGCGGAGTGCTCGCGCTCGGCGGCACGACCGCGCTCGATCGGGCCAGCCACAGCGTCGTGACCTCGGTCATCGCCCTCGCCGGACTGTCCCTGGAGCAGAACGCCACCCTCGGCCGCGCCGTCGGCCACCTGCGGTCGGGGCTGCTGCGCACGCTGCTCTTGGGAGACCTGGACCTGGTGCAGGGTGTCGCCGAGCAGTTATGGGGCGCCCTTCCGCCCTCACCCGTGCGGGTGGTGAGCGTGCAGGTGGCGGCGAATCGCCGCGACGCCTTGACCGAATGGCTGGAACTGCGGGTGGAAACCCGGCCCGGAACGCTGTTCTTCGCCCTTCTCGACGACTCGGTTGTGCTCTGCGTCGAAGCCGATGACAGAGCACTGGTCGCCGAGGCGTGCTCTCGATTCGAGGCCTGGGCGGGAATCTCCGACCCGAGCGGGTACGACGGGCTCCCGGGAGCACTCGCCCAATCCGGGCAGGCGCTGGACCGAGCGGCCGAGGTGCAGCCGGGAATGGTGGAGTTCGCGGCGATCGCGCGCCAGGGGGTACTGGCTTTGCTGGCCGGAACGGATGCCCGGGAGATCGGCCTCGCGGCCCTCGCCCCGCTGCTCGCCCACGACACCGAACACGGCTCCGGGCTGGTGCCGACGCTGCGGGTGTGGCTGGAACACAATGGTCAATATGGAGCCGTCGCCACGCTGCTCGGGGTGCACCGGCACACGATTCGGGCCCGCATTGGCCAGATCGAGACCCTGACCGGGCGAGATCTGAGTGGGTTTCCGGCCCGCGCCGACCTGTGGGCGGCGCTGCTCGCCACGGATCCGGGCGAGGCGCCTCAGGGCCGCGGTTCACGTAGTCTGGACCGTGATGTCTTCGCCAAATAGTGCCCCGGCCGTATCCACTCCGTATGAGGACCTGCTCCGGCACGTGCTCGAGACCGGTACCGCGAAAGCCGACCGCACCGGAACCGGCACCACGAGCGTGTTCGGCGCGCAGCTGCGGTTCGACCTCAGCCAGGGTTTTCCGCTGATCACGACGAAGCGTGTGCACTTCAAGTCGATCGCCTACGAACTGCTGTGGTTCCTCCGCGGTGAGAGCAACGTGGGCTGGTTGCGCGAGAACGGCGTGTCCATCTGGAACGAATGGGCCGACGCCGACGGCGAACTCGGCCCCGTCTACGGCGTGCAGTGGCGATCGTGGCCGACCCCGTCGGGTACGCACATCGACCAGATCTCCCAGGTGCTCGATACCCTCCGCCGCGACCCCGATTCCCGCCGCATGCTTGTTTCGGCATGGAACGTCGCGGATATTCCCGAAATGGCATTGGCGCCCTGCCATGCGCTGTTCCAGTTCTACGTCGCCGACGGCAAGCTGTCCTGCCAGCTCTATCAGCGCAGCGCAGACCTATTCCTGGGTGTCCCGTTCAACATCGCCAGCTACGCGCTGCTCACCCATCTGGTCGCGGCGCAGGTCGGCCTCGAGGTCGGCGACTTCGTGTGGACCGGCGGTGACTGCCACATCTATGACAACCACCGCGAGCAGGTCGCCGAACAGCTCGGCCGCACGGCTTTTCCGGCTCCGAGCCTGAAGATCGCCGCCCGCGACAGCCTGTTCGACTACGAGTACGCCGACTTCGAGGTCGTCGACTACCAGCACCACCCGAGCATCAAGGCCCCCGTTGCCGTCTGACCGCGCCTCGGCCGCGGCTCCCGACGTCGCGATGATCTGGGCGCAGGCCCGCGGCGGGGTCATCGGCGGCGAGAACACGATTCCGTGGCGCCTGCCCGAAGACCAGATTCGTTTCAAGGAGCTGACCGCCGGCGGCGCGGTCGTCATGGGCCGGCGCACCTGGGACTCGCTGCCGGAACGGTTTCGCCCGCTGCCGCACCGGCAGAACATCGTGCTCACCCGCAGCGCCGTCTGGGCAGCGGATGGCGCGGAGGTCGCCACTTCCCCCGCCGCGGCGCTCGCCCTCACGTCGACCACCCCGGTCTGGATCATCGGCGGCGGTGAGGTGTATGCCCGGTTCCTGACGCTCGCGACCCGCCTCGAGGTGACCGAACTCGACCTCGCGGTCGAGGGCGACACCGTGGCCCCCGTCATCGACGAATCGTGGCGACGAGTGGCGGCGAGCGAGTGGATGGTCTCGCGCACGGACATCCGCTACCGGTTTCTGAGCTATGAGCGCGTCTAAGCGGTAGTGCCCGGGCGCTCATGCCGGTACAACTGGGGAATGACCTCGTCACCGCTGATTCTGGGCCCGTTGCTGCGCTACGTCGACGAGGTGTCGGCGAGCATCTGGTTCGAGACCCGGGACGCCGCCGTCGTCGCGGTCACCGCCGGCGACCGCACGTTCCGGGCGCGGACCTTCGCCGTGCACGGGCACCACTACGCGCTGGTCGCGCTGCACGGCCTCGACCCGGGATCGGTCACGCCCTACACCGTGGCTGTCTCGGGAAAAGAGGTCTGGCCGCCCGCTGACTCGGGCTACCCGGCATCCGTCATCGCGACCCTCGATCGTGCTCGACCGTTGCAGCTGGCCTTCGGGTCGTGCCGCACGAGCGTTCCCCACGACAAGCTCGGAAACCATACCCACGGGGTCGACGCGCTGCGCGCCTACGCCCTGCGCCTGGCCGCCGCTGACGGCGAGCAGGCGGCCCGGCCCGACCTCGTGCTCTTTCTCGGTGACCAGGTCTATGCCGACATGACGAGCGAGGCCATGCAGGTCTTCATCAGGGGCCGGCGGGAGATCAGCGAGCCGCCCGGTGAGGAACTCGCCGATTTCGCCGAGTACGCCCACCTCTACGGGCTGGCCTGGACCGATCCGGCCAACCGGTGGCTGCTCTCGACGCTGCCGACCGCCATGATCTTCGACGACCACGACATTCGCGACGACTGGAACGCGTCGCTCAGCTGGAAGCGCACGATGGACGCCACACCGTGGTGGCACGGCCGCATCGTCGCGGGCCTGGCGTCGTACTGGGTGTACCAGCACCTGGGCAACCTGTCACCGGCCGAGCGGGAGGCTGACGAGATCTGGCAGCAGGTCGCGGCACACGAGGCTGCTGTGCACGAGAACGCCCTGCACGAGAACGCCCTCGACCAGAACGCCGAACAGGCGGCTGAACTCGACCTCACCGCCGTGCTCGACGCCTTCGCCGAACGATGTGACGAGCATCCATCGACCTACCGGTGGAGCTACTGCCGCGACTTCGCGGACACCCGGCTGGTCGTGCTCGATTCCCGCAGCACCCGGGTGCTTGAGCCGAGTCGCCGCGCCCTGCTCGACGACGGCGAAACGGCGTGGCTGAGCGACCGGCTACAGGGCGGCTTTCGCCACCTACTGATCGGCACCTCGTTGCCCTTTCTGCTGCCCACCGGGCTGCAACGGCTGGAAGCCTGGGACGAAGCCATCTCCGAGGGAGTCTGGGGGCGCCCGGCCGCCGCGCTGGGTGAGCGGATGCGCCAGGCCGTCGACCTGGAGCATTGGGGAGCTTTCCAGCGCAGCTTTCACGATGTCGCCGCGATGGTGACCGAGCTGGCCGATGGCGACCGCGGCGACGCCCCCGACACGGTGATGTTCCTCTCGGGCGACGTGCACTACTCCTATGTCGAAGAGGTCGAGCGGTCATCGGGCAGCCGCATCGTGCAGGCGGTGTGCTCGCCGATTCGCAATCCCCTGCCGGTGCTGCTGCGCTCGTTCTCGGCCGTGCTGTCATATGGGGCGTCGCGGCGCATCAGCGGCCTGCTGGCGCGCGCGGCCCGCGTGCCCGAACCACCGTTCCGCTGGAACGGCGTCACCGGACCGTGGTTCGACAACTGTCTGGCCAGACTCAGCGTCACCCCGGAGGGCGTGCGGCTGGTCTGGGAAGCCGGGATCGTCGACGGGCAGGACCACCAGCATCCGCGGGTCAGAACCGTCGCCGAGATCCTGCTGGGCCCGCGCGAAGGGGCGCCTTAGCCGGGGATCTCGACCCGCGCGGCCGGGGACGTGCGCGGCCGCGTGCTGAGGGAAATCCCGACGCTCGCGACGGAGACCAGAACCAGTGCCGCGATCTCCTGCCAGTGCAGCCCCTGCCCGAGCACGACGAACCCGGCGATCGCCGCCGCGGCCGGCCCGACGCTCTGCAGGATGCCGAACACCCGGGTCGGCAGCGTGCGCAGGGCGCGCAACTCGAGTGCGTACGGGATCACCGACGACATCACGGCCACCAGCAGCAACAGGGCGATGAGCGAGGGTTCCAGCACGATGTTCAGGGCACCGGATGCCCCGAGCGGCACGGCCAGGGCGGCCGCGACGAGCATCGCCACGGCCAGGCCCCCGGTGCCGGGCAGGGCCTTGCCGAGGTTCGCGCTCGCGAGGATGTACCCCGCCCAGCAGATGCCGGCGGCCACGGCATAGGCCACTCCGAGCGGGTCGAGTTCGGTGACGGCCTGTACGCCGAGCAGCACGACCCCGGCGAGGGCGAGCAGGGCCCAGATCGCGTCGGTCCAGCGTCGCAGCTGAACCATCGCCAGCACGAGGGGCCCGAGGAACTCGATGGTGATGGCCACCCCGATCGGAACCGTCGCGATCGACAGGTAGATGAACTGGTTCATCGCGCCCAGGGCAATGCCGAGCAGGATCGCGGCTCGCCACGCGGACCACCCCCACTGCCACACCTTCGGGCGGAACAGCAGCACCAGAATCACGGCGGCGAAGACCAGCCGCAGCAGGGTCGCTCCGAGCGGCCCGACGGTCTCGAACGAGGACTGCGCCAGCGCCGCCCCGAACTGCAGCGAGAACATGCCACCCACGATGAGCAGCGGCGCGGGGATGCGGGTGGGAGTAGGGGGCATGGTTCGACCGTACCGGCCGGGCGCCTACAGGGCGTGCAGCCGCGTGGCGGCGGCCGAGCGCACGGCATCCGTCACGTCGTCGAGCAGCTCGGAGTCGAGGTTCCAGCGCTGCCAGTACAACGGCACGTCGACGGGCTGTGCGGGGGCCAGTTCGACGAGGTCGCCACGGGCGATCTCGGCGAGGCACTGCTGTTCGGGCAGCAGCCCCCAGCCGAGACCCAGCGC
Source organism: Cryobacterium melibiosiphilum (assembly GCF_003602235.1). Classification (GTDB taxonomy): domain Bacteria; phylum Actinomycetota; class Actinomycetes; order Actinomycetales; family Microbacteriaceae; genus Cryobacterium; species Cryobacterium melibiosiphilum. Next base: position 131,741 of record NZ_QZVS01000095.1, on the reverse strand, counting down.
CACCGCGCGAGCGAAATCGGCCGACGTGGGTATGAAGTGCCGGGGCGCTGCCTGGCCGGGGGTGTCGAGATCCTGGCCGACGGCGCGGCGAAAGAAGTCATCCTGCAACAGGTCGCGGCGGTCGAAATTCACGACCGGCACGCCCGCGAGCCGCCAGGGTGCCGCGATGCCGCCGAGCCAGCGGTCGCGAAAGCCGGGGCTGCAGACGGCGCGGTACCGCATGATTCCGAGCTTCTCGGAGCGGCAGCCCTGCACCGGTTCGGGCGTCGACGTGACGGCGGCCATCACCGTGCCGGCCCGCAGCAGGTTCGTGGTGTGTTCCTGGTCCTCTCGGCTGATGGTGAAGACCACGTCGACACGCGGGGGCAGCGCCGCGAGGGCCTCGAGAAACCAGGTCGCGAGGCTGTCGGCGTTCACGGCGAGCGCGATCGACCGTTTACCCGAGTGCAGCAGATCGTCGTCGAGCGCGCGGGTGGTGTCCGCCTCGAGCAGCTGCATCTGGCGCGCATACCGCAGCACCACATCGCCGGCGGCGGTCGTCGTGACGGGCGTCACCCGCTGCACGAGCACCTGCCCGGCGATCTGTTCCATCGCCTTGATGCGCTGCGAGACAGCGGATGCCGTGACCCGCAGCCGACGCGCCGCGGCCTCGAAGGTGCCCTCTTCGAGCACGGCAACCAGGGCGTGCAAGTGATCCATCTGAAACCGCATCGTGCGCCTCGTGATTTTGTGATTAGTTTTACTTAGGTGTGACAAGAATATTTAGCTGTACAGGTGACCAGCCTAGCTCTAACGTCAGAATCATGACCGTCACCACCACACTCGTCCCCGCGCTCTTCGGTCTGGGCACGGGCCTCGCCCTGATCGTCGCGATCGGCACCCAGAACGCCTTCCTGCTGCGCCTCGGCATCGCCGGCTCCAATCGCACCATCGCGGTCGCCGTGGCGGTCTGCGCGGTCAGCGACGCGGTGCTGATCGCGGCGGGGATCGTGGGGATCGGGGCCCTCGTGGAGACGGCGCCGGGGGCGATCGTGGTCATCCGCTACCTGGGAGCGGCATTTCTGCTGGCCTACGGGGTGTTCGCCCTCGTGCGGGTATTTCGACCGAAAGCCCTGGTGGCGGCCAGCACCGGTGGCATCACCATGAAGGCGGCCGTGCTCACCATCGTGGCCCTGACCTGGCTGAACCCGCACGTCTACCTCGACACGCTGGTCTTTCTCGGTTCCGTCGCCAACCAGCAGGGCGCGGATGCCCGCTGGTGGTGGGGCGGGGGCGCGATCGCGGCGAGTTTTCTCTGGTTCACGAGCCTCGGCTTCGGGGCCCGGTTGCTGCGGCCGTTCTTCGCCCGGCCCAACTCGTGGCGGGTACTCGACGGTCTCATCGCGGCCGTCATGCTCGCCCTCGGCGTGCGGATGGCGATCGGCTTCTGATTCGAGGCTGCTCCCGACGCACGCCCGCTGAGGTGCGGACTTCGCACCTTCCTTTCGCCCGCGAAGGCACGAAGTCCGTCTCTCAACCGGCCCGCGCCCCATCGGCGGGCTTGGGAAGGAAATCCCGATCCCGCCTGTTACAACGCGGGGGGCGCAGACCGCGCCCGCGAAGGGAATGCCATGTCAATCGTCGTCACCGGAGCCACCGGACACCTCGGAGCTCTCATCATTGACCACCTGATCAGCAGGGGAATCTCTGCTGCCGAGATCACCGGCGTGGGGCGCAACGCCGACCGGCTCGCCGCGCTCAGCGCCACGGGCGTGCATACCGCGACCGTGGACTACAGCGACGCGGCGAGCCTCGCGACCGCCCTCGCCGGTGCCGGTGCCGACACCCTCGTGCTCGTCTCCGGCAGCGAGGTCGGCCAGCGGGTGCAGCAGCACACGAACGTAATCAACGCCGCGAAGGCCGCGGGCGTCACCCGCATCGTCTACACGAGCGCCCCGAAGGCCGACACCTCGGCCCTGATTCTCGCACCCGAGCACAAGGCGACCGAGGAACTGATTCGCGCCTCCGGCATCCCCTTCACGATCCTGCGCAACGGCTGGTACACCGAGAACTACCAGAACGTCGTCGCCGTGGCCCGGCAATCGGGAACCTACCTGACGAGCGCCGGCACCGGCCGGGTGTCGAGCGCCTCCCGCACCGACTACGCCGAGGCCGTCGCCGCCGTACTGACCAGTCCCGGCCACGAGGGCAAGACCTACGAACTCTCGGGCGACGTCGCCTGGGACGGCACCGAGATGGCCACTGCACTCACCACCCTGCTCGGCCAGCCCGTCGTCTTCACCTCCGTCAGCCCCGAGCAGCACGCCGGAATCTTGCAGAACGCGGGCCTCGACGAGGGCACGGTCGGCTTCGTCGTCGCCCTCGACGGCAACATTCGCGACGGCCTGCTCGACGGCACCTCCGGCGAGCTGGCGACCCTCATCGGCCGCCCGACCACTCCGCTGCTCGACGGCCTGCACGCGGCCTAACCCGCGAGCACATCCCGGCGAGTGAGCATTTTTTGCACTTCCCGAGCTCGGGAAGGGCAAAAAATGCTCACTCGCGAAACGGGGCGGGGTGATTCGGGGGGGGTCAGTGCTCGGCGAAGGGCGGCGAGACCAGGCCCGGCACGTGGGCAGCGGATGCGTCAGCGTCGACCGCCACGATCGCGTTGCGTTCATCCACGTGCACCACAGACGGCTCGAAGACCCGGGCCTTCTTGGTGCTCATCTGGGCGTAGGAGATGATGATGACGAGGTCACCCTGGTGCGCCAGCCGGGCGGCCGCTCCGTTCACGCCGATCACCCCGCTGCCTCGCTGCCCGGCGATCAGGTAGGTCTCGAAGCGGTTGCCGTTGTTCACGTTGACGATGCTCACGAGTTCGCCCGGCAGCAGGTCGGCCGCATCGAGCAGGTCACGATCGACGGTGAGCGACCCGACGTAGTGCAGGTCGGAGTGCGTGACGGTGGCACGGTGAATCTTGGACTTGAACATGGTGCGGCGCACTGGTCGGAACCCTTTCACGAGGTGAGCGGCCGGATCGCGCGAGCGCGGCCGACGCTCCAGTGTGCGCTCTTTCCCGGCCCCCGGCCAATCCGCGACCGGCACCCGGGCGCACTGCCTAAGCTGGAGGCACCATGCGACTTTTCCTGATCCGCCACGGCCAGACGCCCGCCAACGTTCTCGGTTCGCTCGACACGAACCATCCCGGTCCCGGTCTCACCCGGCTCGGCGAACAACAGGCGGCGGTCATCCCGAAGGCGCTCGAGAACGAGCAAATCGACGCGATCTTCGCCTCGACGCTGCTGCGCACGCAACTCACCGCGGGGCCGCTCGCTGCAGCGCGGGGCCTCGACGTTCAGGTTGCCGGGGGCCTGCACGAGATCGAGGCGGGCGAACTCGAAGGGCGCAGCGACCAGGCATCCGTCTACCGGTACATGGAAACCGTCTTCGCGTGGGGCGCCGGAAACCTCGATGTGCGTATGCCGGGAGCGGGTACCGGACACGACTTCTTCACCCGTTTCGACGCCGATATCGCCTCTGCCAGCGGCCAGATCGAGATGTCGGAGCTCGACACGGCGGCGGTGTTCAGCCATGGCGCGGCCATTCGCGTCTGGGCGGCGGCACGGGCCCGAAACGTGCCCCCGGAATTCGCGGGCCTGAACAACCTCGACAACACCGGCGTCGTCGAGCTGACCGGAACACCGGCGGATGGCTGGACTCTCATTTCGTGGGCCGGCATGCCCGTGGGTGGGCAGCAGCTCGCCGACACGACCGCCGAGGACCCCACCGGCGACACCCTCAGCGCTCAGGCCTAACGGCCTGTGGAATCACCCATCGAGAGCTACCTGCGCCACCTCCACGCGGAGCTCTCCGAACAACGCGACGGCACCGTGTACACCCCCGGTGGCGCGCCGAGTCTGGCCAACCCCGACGCGTTCGGCATCTGCCTCGCTACCACCGACGGCCAGGTCTACGAGGTCGGCGACACCCGCACCGAGTTCACGCTGCAGTCGCTCTCGAAGGTCTTCACCTACGCCGTCGCACTCAGCGATCTCGGCTTCGACGCCGTCGACGCGAAGGTCGATGTGGAGCCCTCCGGCGACCCGTTCAATGAGATTTCCCTCGCGGCGGGCACGGGCCGTCCCGACAACGCCATGATCAACGCCGGTGCCCTCGCCGTGACCTCGCTGATCAAGGGTTCCGGCGGAAAGAGCGCCATCAAACGCATCGTGAGGGTGCTCTCCGACTGCGCCGGCCGCGAGCTGGCCGTCAGCGAGCCCGTCTTCACCGCCGAACGCCGCCACAGCGACCGTAACCACGCCCTCGCTTACCTGCTGAGCTCCTTCGACATCATCGAAGACGACCCGACGACAGTGCTCGAGAACTACCTGAGGCACTGCTCGGTGCAGGTCACCTGCCGGGACTTGGCGATCATGGCGGCGACCCTCGCCAACGGCGGCACCAACCCGGTCACCGACGTACAGGCCCTCGACCTGGCCCCGGTCGAACGCGTGCTGTCGGTCATGATGACCTCAGGAATGTACGACGACGCCGGCGCCTGGCTCACCGCCGTCGGCATGCCCGCCAAGTCCGGGGTCGGCGGCGGAACCCTCGCCGTGCTCCCGGGGCAGCTCGGTGTGGCCGTGTTCTCGCCGCGCATCGACGCGCACGGCAACAGCGTGCGCGGTAGCCTGGCCAGCCAACGCCTTTCCCAAGAGCTGGAACTGCACTTCGTGCGGGCGGCACGCAGTGGACGCTCCACGATTCGGTCCTCCACCGACATCACCGAGCTGCCCTCGGGCATCCGTCACCCGGATGAGACCGCCGCAACCCTGACCGAACACGGTCACCGCGCGCGGGTCATCGAGCTGAGTGGCGACCTCATGTTCGCCGGCACCGAAGCGACCCTGCGCGAGGTCTGCGCCCTGGGCGACGAGGTGGAGCTGGTCATTCTCGACCTGCGCCGCGTCGATAAGGTGGGCGCCGTTGCGCTGCGGATGCTGTCGACCCTGAAGCACAGTCTGGCCGCCGCTGGCCGAGAGCTGCTGTTGATCGGTACCGAGGGGACCGCCGCCGAAACCCTCGCCGACCTCGGCCCGCACGTGCGCGCCTTCGGTACCCGCAGCGCGGCCGTGGAATATGCCGAAAATGTACTGATCGGGCGCTATTCTCCCGAGCTGCGGGTGCAGACTCCGATCGCGGCCGCCGACTCCCCCGCCCTCAGCGCCCTGGATCGGGAGGACGCCGAGGCCGTGGCCGCGCTCATGGAACCGCGCGCCTGCGACGACGGTGAGATCGTGCGTCGCGTCGGGCAGCGCTTCGGCGGGGTGTTCTTCATCGTCTCGGGGCGGATCAGCACGATCGTGCCCGGTCCGACCAACGAACGGGTGAAGCTGACCACCCTGAGCGCCGGAATGACCTTCGGCGAGCTCGCGCTCGGCAGTGCCGACCGCCAGGAGACGACGGAGAAGGCCGACGGGCCGGTTCAGCTTCAGGTGCTGACGAGCGAGGCGATCGCGCAGCTCGAGCTGGATGACCCGCGCCTCGCGGTCGAGCTCTGGAAGGCGCTGACCCGCGACGCGTACACCCGGGTGGACCAGTACCTACGGGAGACGGCCGTGCGCATCCGCGACTGAGGCGCGGATCTGCGATTGCCGCACAAAACGTCACGTGGCGGGGCGTCGGCCGCCCGCTCGCTATCCTGAATCCATGAAAAAAACTCTGCGCACATATGCCCCGGGCGCGCTGGCCCTGATTGCCGCGCTGGCCCTGGGCGGATGCGCCCAGGCCGCACCCTCGGCGTCTTCCTCGGATACCCCCTCGAGCACCCCGCTGTCCAGCACGGGTGACTGCAGCGGCGTCACCGTCGTCGTCGACTTCGGCACCCTCGACGCCGAGGCGCTCACCGAGTGCGTGGACGCCGACGCGAGCCTCGCGGCATCCACTGTCATGCAGACCGCGGGCATCACGACCGAAGGCACCGTGGAGTACGGCGACCAGATCGTCTGCCGCGTCAACGACCGCCCGGCCGCCGACGAGACCGTCGAGGTCGAGGGCGAAGCCTCCTTCACGGAAGCCTGCGCGTCGATGCCCGCCGCCTACGCCTACTGGGCGCTCTGGGTGAAGCCCACCCCCGACGCCGACTGGGCCTACGCGCAGGAGGGGCTCGGCTCGTTGCAGACCGCTCCGGGCGAGACGCTCGGCCTTGTCTACACGACGGGCACCGAGACTCCCACGCCCGGCAGCTAGTGTTTCGGCTGCGCCCGGGCCCGCTGCGGGCGGCCGTGCTGCTCGCGGTGGGCTTCGTGCTGCTGCGTGTGGTCTACCGGGCCGCCTTCGGCGGGGTCGGCGGCCCGGGGCCCGTGTTACTCGACCTTCCCCTGCTGCGCCTCGGCGGGCCGTTCAGCCACGTCACCCTGCTCGGCCCGATCACGCTCCAGGGCCTCGGCAACGCCGCCCTCAGCGCGCTTCCGGTCGCCGCGGTGATCCTGTTTTTCGGGGCTCTCAATGCCGTCGTCGACGTGAGCCGGTTGTTCGGGCGCGGGGCCGGCCGCGGCCCGCTGCGGGCGATCTCCCGGGCCCTGGTCATCGCCTGGGCGACCTTTCCGGCGCTGCTCGACTCGGTGCGCCGGGTGCGGATCGCCCGCCGGCTGCGCGGCGAACGCGGAGTCGCGGCCCTGCTCGTGCCGGTCTTCGAGCAGACCATCGAGCGCGCCCTGGCCCTCGCGGCCTCGATGGAGACCCGCGGCCTGGCCGCCGACAGCTCCGCCGACGGTTCTGCCGACGCGCTGACCGCAGACTGTGCCCGGCCGGCCACGATGACGGATGCCTCCCTCGCCTTCGCAGGCTCCTGGCACCTCGACCACCTCGCCTTCGCTCTGGCCCCGGGCACACTGACCGTGATCGCGGGCCCGACCGGCTCGGGCAAGACCAGCCTGCTGCACAGCCTCAGCGGGCTGTTCCAGCATTTCTTCGACGGCACCCAGGGCGGAGTGATCGAGGTCGCCGGCGTCGACCGGGCCCGCACTCCCCCGCGCAACACGGCCGCGTTCGTCGGCCTGGTCAGCCAGAACGTGCGGCTCGGTTTCGCCGCCGAGACCGTGCACGACGAGATCGGATTCGCCCTTGCCGTGCGCGGCGTCGCCCCCGTGATCGTGCACGCACGGGTGCTCGAGGTTGCCGCCCGGCTGCAGATCACCGCCCTGGTGCCGCGCCCGATCAACGCCCTGTCGGCGGGCGAGGCCACCCTCGTCGCCATCGCCAGTGCCCTCGTGGCCCGGCCGATTCTGCTCCTCGTCGACGAACCTCTCGCCGACCTCGATGAGGCGGCCCGGTTGCGGGTCTGCGCGGTGCTCGCTGACCTCGCCCACGAGGCGCAGGTCTGTGTCGTCGTCGCCGAGCACAACACCGCCGAATTCGCGGCCACAGCGGATGCCTGGCTCGAGATCCAGGGCACCCGGGTGCAGGTGCGCGGCGCCGGCGACCGGCCGGGGGCACGCGCCGACGCGAGAGCTGACGATTCAGTGAGAGCTGACGATTCAGTGAGAGCTGACGATTCAGTGAGCCCGCTTGCGCGGGCGATCCCGGTGGCCGCCCCCGGGGAGCCGCGGGTCAGCATCCGTCACCTCACCGTCACGCACGGCACAACCCGTGTGGTCGATGACGTCTCGTTCAGCATCGGTCCCGGGCAGATCGTGGCGCTGCGCGGCCCGAACGGTGCCGGAAAGAGCAGCCTGCTGCACGCGATCGCCCTGCCGAGCGCCCCCGACTCCGTGATCATCAATGGAACGAACGTTTCCGCGCTCAAACGGAGCACCCGACGCCAGGCCGTCGCCCTCGTGCCGGAAAACTTCGATGACCTGCTGTTTTCCATCTCCGTCAGCGAGGAGTGCCGCCGTTCCGATCGCTCCACGCGGGCGAGCGCCTCGACAGCGGAGGTCTTCGCCGCCCTCCTCGGCCGCAGCGCCGGCGCCCCGCTGACCGCTCTTCTGGGCCAGCACCCCCGCGACCTGTCCGCCGGGGAGCGCCTCTGCCTCGTCATCGCGATCCAGCTCGCCGCGTGCCCCGCGCTGCTGCTCGTGGACGAGCCGACCCGCGGCCTCGATCCGCAGGCGCGCGCCCTCGTCGGGTCGGCCCTGCTGCGGGCCTCGCGCAGCGGAACCGCCGTCATGTTCGCCACCCACGACCAGGCCTTCGTCGACGGGATCGCCACGACCACGATGCTGATGCGCGCGGCTCGGCTCGTTCCGGAACTGGTGCCGTCATGACGACAGCCCGCGGTCGCGCCGTCCGCCCGATCTCCCTCTCGGCAAACCGCTGGACCTCCCTGATACTCGGCGCCGGAAGCCTGCTCGCCGCCGCCGCATTCGGCTGGCCGTTCGTCGTCTCCGCGGTGCCCGCCGACGCCCAGGCCGCGGTGCCGTGGGTCGCATTCGCCCTGGTTCCCGCGCTCGTCGTCGCGCTCGCCCTGACCCTCGACCGCGAGATGTACACCGCGAAAACCGTCGCCCTGCTCGGAGTGCTCGGCGCTATCGGTGCCGCGGTGCGCATCGCCGGCACGGGCGTCGGCGGCGTCGAGGCCGTGTTCGTGCTGCTGATCCTGGCCGGCCGGGCCTACGGCGCCCGCTTCGGGTTTCTGCTCGGCCTGCTCACCATCGCGGTATCCTCGCTGCTCTGGGGCGGTTTCGGTCCATGGACCCCGTTCCAGATGTTCGCCTGCGCCTGGGTCGGAGCGGGCGCCGGGCTGCTGCCCCGCTCTCGAGTTTCACGTCTGGGTCAACGCCTCGAAATCACCCTGCTCGCCGCCTACGGCGTGGTCGCGTCCTACCTGTTCGGCCTCGTCATGAACCTCTGGTTCTGGCCGTTCGCGGTGGGCGGCGGCACCGATATTTCGTACACCGCGGATGCCGCTCCCGGCCAGAACCTGGCGTCCTTCGCCCTGTACTCCCTCGTCACGTCCACCCTGACGTGGGATACCGTGCGGGCCATCACGACGGTGGTCGGCATCGTGCTCGTGGGCCCGGCGGTGCTCGCCGCCCTGCGCCGCGCGAAGCTGTCGCCGCGCTGAGTGCGCGTCTGCCAGACTCGGCGTGAACCGAAACGGCCCGTCCCTGACGACCTGACGACCGAATGACCTGAGCGAATGGACCCGAACGGATGACCCTATGACCACGCACCTCGTTGTTGGAGCGGGCCTGATCGGCCGCCCGCTCGCCGAACGCCTCGTGGCACGCGGCGACACGGTAACCGTCGCCACCCGCTCGGGCTCGGCCGTGGTCGGCGCCGCCGCGCGGGTGCTCGATGCGAGCGATCCGGCCGCCTTCACCCGGGCTGCAGCGGATGCCGCCACCATTTTTCTCTGCACCAACCCGCCATACACCGATTGGGCCGCGTCGTGGCCGCCGGTCATTGAGGCCGCGATCGACGCGGCATCCGCTTCGGGCTCCCGGATCGTGGTGATGGGCAATCTCTACCCCTACGGATCGCCGACCGGGGCCATGAGTGAGCACTCCCCCGAGACCACCACCGAGGCCAAAGGACTGATTCGCCGGGACGGCTGGGCGAGGATGCGCGCCGCGCACGACGCCGGACGCATCCAGGCCGTTGAGGTGCGCGCGAGCGATTATTTCGGGCCGGGAGCGACCGGCACCGCCCACCTCGGTGAAGGTTTTTTCCGGGCGATCCTGCGCTCGAGCACCGCGCACGTGGTAGGCAAGCCACACACCCTGCACAGCTGGAGCTACCTGCCGGACATCGTGACCACGCTCATCGCCGCGGCCGATTACAGGGGCCCTCAGCATGCGGGTGCCGAGCAGACGGGTGCCGAGCATGCAGGTGCTGCGGGTGCCGAGCAGAAGGGTGCCGATCACAGGGGCGGCTGGGGCCGCATCTGGCACGTTCCCAGCGCCACCATCAGCCGCACCGACATCGCCGGGCACCTCAACGCCCACTACGGCACCCGGGGGAAAGTCTCCGGCTACCCGCAGTGGCTGCTGCGCTCGCTCGGGGTCGTGCATCCGCTCACGCACGAGGTGTGGGCGTCGAGCTACCAGTTCGTGGTGCCCTTCGAGATCGATTCGACCGAGACGCAGCGCGAACTCGGGGTCGCCGCCACCCCGTGGAACGAGGCACTCCTCGCCACCGCGGAGAGCTACCGCTGATCGGGCGGTGACGGGGGCGGTCGAGTCAGGGAACTCCGTTGCTGTCAGGCCCGATGAGGGCCACCATCAACACATGACTGCCTACCTCATCTCTTTTCCCAGCGAAGCCATGGTGCTCACCGACGAGGAGTTCCCGATTGTCGCCGCCGAGTCTCGCGCCGTGATCGAGGAAGCGAAAGCGGCCGGCGTCTATGTCTACGGCGGTGGCATCGACGAGCAGCTGGGCCCCGTGCTGGTCGCCGCCGACGGGTCCGTGAGCGCCCAGGCCTACCCGGGGAGCGAGCTCACGGGCGGGTTCACCATCTTGGAGCTGCCGACGCGCGCGGATGCCGTCGCGTGGGCGCGCACGATCGCGGTCGCCTGCCGATGCTCGCAAGAGTTGCGCGCATTCATGTACGACCCCGGCAGCTATCCGACCGGTCGGCTGGCCGACCCGGGAAGGTAGCCGAAACCGGCTAGCCCGAGAACAACAGGCCGCCCGAACAGCAACCTCACACCGCGGGTCGCCAAGGTTCGTGCTCGTGCGCGAGCCAGAGTCGTGCGGGGTCCAGTGCCCGCATACCCCCACGGCTGCTGCCCTACACAATGGCAATCGGGCGGGGCTTGGCGATGCCAACATGACAAGCTAGCTTGACACAGCAGCGACTGTAAAGCAGGCTTGTCATATGGAGTCCGAGATCAGAGTCAGGCGTCAAGCCGTTGGCCTCTCCCAGGCCGCCCTTGGCGCGGCCTTGGGAGTGTCGCGCCAGACCATAAATGCCATCGAGACCGGGCGTTACGATCCATCCCTGGTTCTGGCCGTTCGGCTGGCCCGGTACTTCGAATCCACCGTTGAGGAAGTGTTTCACATTGCAGAAAAGTAACCGCTCGCCCATCTCGACCACCAACCTCGTCTTAGTCAGCACGCTCTGCGCGGGAGCGCTTGTCGCGGCTCTCACTCAGAATTGGTTCGGCGCGCTTCTGCTGCTCATTCCCGGCATAACGGGGCTCGGGATTGCGCTGTACGCGCGCCGCCCCAACTCCCGCGACATCACCCGTATCAACGCCATCGAGTATCGTGACGAACGGGACCGCGACCTAGCCAGGCAGGGGTTCGCAACCGTCGGCGCCGCCGCACTGTTCCTGTCCGTGATCGAACTCGTGCTCGCCACGATCTTCTTCTCCCCGCTGCTGGGCCTTGCCACTGCACAGCTACTCGCGCTGTCCTTCGTGTGGGGGATCGCGAACTCGAACGCCGTAAAGCGAAACTGAAGCAACCTGTTCGCTACGCAGGCCCACCGGCACCAGCTAGTGTCCTTTCGGCTGGAGGAGGGGTGGTCGTCCGCCGCGGCGTGGTCTGCGGTTCGGATCGATGCTCGTCGGCGGAATGAACCAGACCACGTTGTGTGTGACGACGATGTCCCAGCCCTCCTCGTGAATGCGGTGGTGGCAGGGTCCGCACTGCAGGACCCCGTTTGTGAGGTCGGTGGGTCCGCCGTGGGCTTTCCACCACAAAATATGGTGGGCTTGGGTGTAGCTGGGTGGTCGGTTGCAGCCGGGGGTGGCGCAGCCGCCGTCGCGTTCGGCCAGGGCCAGTTTCTGGGCGCGGCTGAAGAGGCGTCGGCCGACGCCGAAGTCGAGCACTTCGCTGTCGCCGCCGAGGACCATCGGGATGATGTGGGCGTCGGCGGCCATGCGGCGGGCGGTTCCGGCGCTGATGGGCTGTTCGATGCCGTCGAGTTGGGCCTCGCCGAGGCCGTCGAGCAGGGAGTGGAGGGTCATCCTTACGATGACGGTGGTGTGGTTCAGCGGCCCGGGGCCTTGGGTGCAGCTGAGGCCGTGCCGCACGATCTCGACGAACGCGTCGAAGTACATCTGCTGGATCGTGCGCGTCTCGGCCAGCTGCAGGTGTGGTTCGCCGCATTCATCTTCATCGGTGGACGGTGCGGTCTCGGTCGGTTCGAACCGGGGCTTACGCAGTTCGGCGCCGACGAGGGCGTCGATCGCGGTGTCGAAGAACGCCGCCGAGACCGGGTCGGCCTCGAGAATGTAGCGTTTCATGCCGTTGGGCAGCACCGTGCGCACCAATGAACGGCGGCCGACGAGCACTTCTTCGCGGGGTTCGATCCCGTCCACGTCGAGGGCCGCGGCCACCTGCGGGTATTCGGGCGGCATCCGTTCACCGAGCAGGCTCACCCGCGGCCGGGTCGCCGACCCGACCCGGCAGAGCCGGCTGGCTTCGCCCATCGAGATCTGGTCGACGTCGGTCAGCAGCACGCGCGCGTTACGGCACCCGGTTTTCGCCGCGACGCCGTGCGCGCCCGAGTCGTGCGTGAACCGGTCGGCCAGCTCACCGGCCGCCCGGGCCGCGAGGGCCTCGACCTGCCGCTTCGCGGCGAAGATCGCGTCCGTGACCGTGAGCAGCTCGGCATCGCTCATGCCCTCCAGATCGCGAGCGGCACTAACCCCATCTGCGTCACAACAGAACCGCCCGCCGACCGCCGCGGCAACAGCAGCGGCGACAGCAGCGGCGACGAGCGCGGTGCTGGCTTGGAGGGCATCGGTGGAAGGTTGTCATAGTGAAATTTTCTCACCCACCACTGACATTCCCTCCGACAGCGCCTCCGACAAAAGCCCCATGATCAGGGCTTCCTGTGGATAACTCGCCACATCGCGACCCTGTGGAAAACTGTGCGCGCTGTCGGCGGGCCTCAGCATCCGTGGTTTCTCACCCCGCAGTGAACCCCGTGGAGGCCTTGATATCGTGGCTCCAATGACGACTCATCAGATCACCCTCGGTGCGATCAACCTCGAGGCTCAGAATCCAACCACGCTTGCCGATTTTTGGGCGGCCGTCACCGGCGCCCTGCCGTCTCCCGGTGGCAACAGCGTCTACCTGCCCCCTGTCGGCCCGAGTGGATTCGCGATGTTTTTCCAGCCCGAGACGGCTCCCCGCCCCGCACATCAGGCCTCTCACCTGGACCTGACGGTCCCGTGGGGGTCGCGACAGGCGGAGGTCGAACGTCTGATCCGTCTCGGTGCCGTCTACCACTGGGATGTCCTGGACGAGTACCCGCACGTGGAGTGGACCACCCTTGCCGATCCGGAAGGTAACCTCTTCTGCGTCGCCGAACACCCCCCTGTCGACCAGCAAGGCGCCTAGAAGCCCCGCGAACCCACGTTCGCACGGCTATATCCAGCTCGCGAGCGGCGAGGTGAGTGCAACGATCAGGCGTGCGTCGTGAAGGTCGCGCGAGAATCAACAGATCAAGGAGCTACACCGAGAAGTACTTGGCCTCCGGGTGGTGAAACACGAAGGCATCCGTCGACTGCTCCGGGTGCAGCTGTAGCTCCTCCGACAGCACGACGCCCATGCGCTCGGGCTTCAGCAGCTCGACGACCTTGCGGCGGTCCTCCATCTCGGGGCAGGCCGGGTACCCCAGCGAGAAGCGCGCGCCGCGGTATTCGAGCTTGAACATGCCGGCGACGTCGGTCGGGTCTTCACCGCCGACCCCGAATTCGGCGCGGATGCGGGAGTGCCAGTACTCGGCGAGGGCCTCGGTGAGCTGCATGGTGAGCCCGTTGAGTTCCATGTAGTCGCGGTATGAGTTATCGGCGAACAGCTTCGCGGTGACCGAGTCGACGTGGGAGCCGGCCGTGACGAGTTGCAGCGCGACAACATCCGTCTGCGCGCTCTCTCTCGGCCGCACGAAGTCGGCCAGGCAGAGATGCTTGTCGCGGCGCTGCCGGGGAAAGTTGAACCGCAGCCGGTCGCTGCCGACGACGCCGCCCGAGCCGCCGTCGGGCGCGAGCAGGCCGGCCGGGCCGACGAGGCCGGTGGGGTCGTCGCCGTGGTGCAGCACAACGAGGTCGTTGCCCTCGGCGACGGCGGGAAAGTAGCCGTAGGCGACGGATGCGTCGAGCATCCCCTCCCCGAGAATGCGGTCGAGCCAGTAGCGCAGCCTGGGCCGACCGACCGTGTCGACGAGTTCCTGGTAGCTCGCGCCATCTTCGGCGCGGCTGGGCTTCAGGCCCCACTGCCCCATGAACGTGGCGCGTTCGTCGAGGAAGGCCGAGAACTCGGCCAGCGCCACGCCTTTGACGATACGGGTGCCCCAGAACGGCGGCACCGGAATCGTGTTGTCCCGGGCGACCTCCGAGCGGGTCGGCATCTCCTCGGGTTCGGTCAGGGTGAGCAGGCTCTTCTTGTGGATGCGCTTCTTCAGCGCTGGCAGGCCCACGGAAGCGGGGTCGGCGCCGCGGGCGATCGCGACGAGCGGCTCCATCAGGGCGAGGCCCTCGAAGGCGTCGCGGGCGTAGCGCACCTGGCCGCCGAAGACGCTGTCGAGGTCGTCTTCGACATACGACCTCGTCAACGCAGCGCCGCCGAGCAGAATCGGCCATTTCAGAGCGAGCCCGCGCGACTCGAGTTCAAGCAGGTTCTCCTTCATCACCACGGTCGACTTCACGAGCAGCCCACTCATGCCGATGACGTCGGCGTTCTGCTCCTCGGCGACCCGGATGAACTCCGCGATCGGCTGTTTGATGCCGATATTGATCACGTCGTAGCCGTTGTTGGTGAGGATGATGTCGACGAGGTTCTTGCCGATGTCGTGCACGTCGCCCCGCACGGTGCCGAGCACGATCGTGCCCTTGCCGGCCGCCTCGGATTTCTCCATGTGGGGTTCGAGCAGGGCGACGGCGGCCTTCATGACCTCGGCAGACTGCAGCACGAACGGCAGCTGCATCTCGCCGCTGCCGAACCGGGCGCCGACGACCTGCATACCCACGAGCAGGTGCACGTTGACGATGTCGAGGGCGCTCAGTCCGCCGGCGCGGGCGAGGTCGAGGTCGGCCTCGAGGCCCTTGGCCTCACCGTCGATGATGCGACGCTCCAGGCGTTCCCCCACCGGCAGCGCGGCGAGTTCGGCGGCGCGTTCGTCCTTCAGGGCGGCGGAATCGACGCCGGCGAACAGGTCGAGCAGCGCGACGAGCGGGTCGTAGGTGAGGGTGCCCTCGGCGTCGTACTCGCGGCGGTCCCAGACCAGGTCGAGGGCGACCTTGCGGCGATCGTCTGGCACCGAGGCGAGCGGCACGATCTTGGCCGAGTTCACGATCGCCGAGTCGAGGCCGGCCTCGGTTGCCTCGTGCAGGAACACCGAGTTGAGCACCGAACGGGCCGCCGGGTTCAACCCGAACGACACGTTCGACACGCCGAGGGTGGTGTGGATGCCGGGATACTTGGCTTTGATCTGGCGAATCGCCTCGATGGTCTCGATGCCGTCGCGGCGGGTTTCCTCCTGACCGGTCGCGATCGGAAAGGTGAGGGCGTCGACGATGATGTCCTCGACCCGCATCCCCCAGACGTTGACGAGCGTGTCGACGAGCCGGGTCGCGATGCGCACTTTGTGCTCGGCGGTGCGGGCCTGGCCCTCCTCGTCGATAGTCAGGGCGATCACGGCGGCGCCGTGCTCCTTCACCAGCGGCATGATGCGGCCGAACCGTGAGGTGGCGCTCTCGCCGTCTTCGAAGTTGACCGAGTTGACGACGGGGCGGCCGCCGATCAGTTCCATGCCGGCCTGCAGCACCGCGGGTTCGGTGGAATCGACGACGAGCGGCAGCGTCGACGCGCTCGCGAGCCGGGAGACGACCTGCTTCATGTCGGCGACGCCGTCGCGGCCGACGTAGTCGATGCAGACGTCGAGCAGGTGGGCGCCGTCACGTACCTGGCTGCGGGCGATGTCGACGCAGTCGTCCCAGTTCTCGGCGAGCATCGCATCGCGGAAAGCGCGCGAGCCGTTGGCGTTGGTACGCTCCCCGATCGCGAGAAAGGCACTGTCCTGGTCGAAACTGACGTGCTGGTACAGGCTCGCGACTCCGGGGTCTCTTTCGAGCACGCGCTCCTTCACGGGGGTCCCCCGCAACCGTTCGACCACGGCGGTCAGGTGTGCGGGGGTGGTGCCGCAGCATCCGCCCACGAGGCCCAGCCCGAATTCCTTCACGAACTGCTCGTGCGCGGTGGCGAGCTGGTCGGGGGTCAGCGGATAGCTCGCGCCCGACTTGGTCAGCTGCGGCAGCCCCGCGTTGGGCATGCAGATCACCGGCACCCGCGAGTACTTCGACAGGTGCCGCAGGTGCTCGCTCATCTCAGTCGGCCCGGTTGCGCAGTTGAGGCCGATCGCGTCGATTCCGAGCGGTTCGAGCGCGGTGAGCGCCGCGCCGATCTCACTGCCCATCAGCATGGTTCCGGTGGTCTCGACCGTCACTTCGACGAAAATGGGCAGACGGATGCCGCTCTCGGCGACGGCCTGTTTGCATCCGTTCACCGCGCTCTTGGTCTGCAGCAGGTCCTGCGAGGTTTCGATGAGGAACGCGTCGGCGCCGCCGCGGATCAGGCCGAGGGCCTGCTCGGCGAACGTCGCCTTGAGGTGCGCGTAGGTGGTGTGCCCGAGGCTCGGCAGCTTGGTTCCGGGGCCCATCGACCCGAGCACCCAGCGCACGCGGCCGTCGCGGGCCTCGAAGGCCTCGGCGCTGGCGCGGGCGATCTCGGCACCGATCCGGGCGAGTTCTTCGATGCGGTCTTCGATGCCGTAGTCGGAGAGGTTGGACCAGTTCGCGCCGAAGGTATTGGTCTCGATGGCGTCGATACCGGTTTCGAGGTAGACATCGTGGATGGCCGCGATGATGTCGGGGCGGCTCACGTTGAGAATCTCGTTGCAGCCCTCGAGCTGCTGGTAGTCGTCGAGGGTGGGGTTGTGTTCCTGCAGCATGGTGCCCATGGCGCCGTCGGCGATGACGACGGTCGTGCGCAGTGCGTGCAGCAGGGCCGCAGAGCGAGCCGGCAGCGGGGCCTGCGCCTGGCCGGGATGTGCCGGGCCGGGGTGAAAGGGGACCGTTCCAGCCGTGCGGGGTGTTTCCGTGCGGGGTGTTTCGCTCATCCGCCCAGCGTATCCGGCGCGCCGGACCGACGACTGGGCCGCGAATCGGGGCGTCACACACTGCGACGCCCCGGCCGCCCCGGGTGCAGCGCACGGTGGGGCGGCCCGGTCAGGGGCGCGCGGTCAGGGGCGTGTCAGGGGCAACGCGCCGTGATCGACGCGACGACAACCGGCGTCGGCGTTCCCGATCGCGCCCAGCTGTCGTAGCTCAACAAACGCGGGTGGTAGGTGGATTCATATCCGGCACACTCATAGACATTGTCGCTCGAGGCCGTCTTGATGAATCCGACGCGGTGCTGGCTGGTGGGCATCGGCGAGCCGATCGCGACCCACTCGCTCGGTGTCACGTGGTGGGGCAGGTCGAACTGCGGGTGGTTGTCGCTCGTCATGGGGCCGACGATGATTTCGTCCGAGTTGGTGACGTAGTTCCAGACGCTGCTGCCCAGAACGAGTTCGGTTTCATATCCGGGGAAACCAGCCGCTTCCCATTGTGCGTAGGTCTGGGCGGTCGCGGAGAACTCGGTACCGACCCGGTACAGCGTCGACGACCACGGATATTTCTCCCAGGAGCCGATGGGATGGCTGCTGTTCGCGGCGACCGCCGGCTCGGCAGCGCCTCCGGTGCCGACGACGAGGGCCGCGAGGGTTCCCGCGGCCAGCAGGCCGAGCGTACGCAGGGTGAGCCGCTGCGTGGGACTGGTGAATGAAAGCATCAATCTCCCTGCTGCTCCTCGCCCGTTTGGCGCAAAAAAGAGCTGTTCTTAGAAACCCTATGCTGATTTCGGCAGCCGTGCCGGCTTTCTGCGACCGGCCATCTGCCGGGCCGCCCGTGCGCTCCGGGCCGGTTTCGCGCTCCGGGCCGGTTTCTCGCTCCGGGCCGGTTTCGCGCGTCGGGCACCGCCCGGTTCGCCGGTCACGATCCAGCCCGTCGCGAACCGGACGCCGGTGGGCCGAGATGCATCGCCCCGGTCGAGCGCCAGACCATTGCGCAGGTGATTCTGTTCGAGGGTTGCAGCGTCGATGGCCTGCACGCTCTTGCGATTGAACACCCACACCCGCACGGTCTGCCCGGTCCTCACCTGCACGACGACGCTATGCCCGGAATTGATGATGCGCAGGGCCGTGTGAACGACGGGCAGGTTGGCAACGGCGAGGATGCCCCGAGCGTCGACGGCGATTTCGGTGGCCGCACCCGGGTGGTGCCAGCTGTCGAAGGTGACGATCGTGTTCTGATCGGGCGCGGCAGGAATGAGTCCGCGCAGCCACCGCGCCGCAATTTGATCGGCCCGCGCACTGTCGGGGACCGCCGCTCGAGGCGTCTGCGTCTCGGCGCCCCCGTGACGGGGGCGCCGGCGCAAATTCCACGCGGAACGCAGCGCCCGCTCGATGGCTGGACGGTCATACCGAGTGCCAGGCACCGGTATCAGAGCCCCCACGTTGCCGCCGCTATCGAGCGATGTCACAACTGATCCTCCCCATAGATCCGCGTTAGACATGTCTATCGTACCCTGTCCGGGGGCTGCGCCAGGGTACCCGGGCCGTATTCCGCCCTGGCCGGCTCGCGACGGGGGTAGGCTGAGCGGGCAAATAGGGGGTATCGAATGGGTTACGAGTCACGCCAGAAACAGGCGCAGTTGATGGTCACCGAGCTCGGGCTACCCCGACCGTTGACGGCTGAGCGGTTGCACCAACACATGGAATCGGTGCGGGGGAAAAAGATCGTCGTGCAGAACGCATCCGCCCGAATGCTCGAAGCCGGTGTCTGCGGCCTCTGGATCGAAGTGGCCGGTGAGAATTTCGAGCGCATCCATCTGGCACCCACCACCTCGCCGGTTCATCGCCAGCAGTTCATCAACCACGAGTTCGGCCACATGATTCTCGGCCACAAGAAGGAGCGAATCTCGGTGGAGCGTATCGCCCGTCTGGCACCGCTGATCCCCCTCGACGCGATCGCTTTCGCGCTGGCCCGAAGCGGCTTCACCGATGAGCAGGAGGCCCTGGCCGAGGCGATCGGTGACCGTTTGGCCCTCATCATGCTGCACGATGGGCCCGACGCGGCCCACGGCACCCCTACCGGATTCGGACGCGTTCTCTAAGTGCAGACCATTCTTTTCACGCTCTCGGCCGTCTTCTGGATCGCCGCCGCCGTGTGCGTCCCCTCGGCCATTCGCGGCCACCGCCGCCCCCTCCTGCTGTTCCTGGTGGTCTTCGCGGTGACCATGACCCTGATGCCCCAACCGGTGTACCGGCCCGTCGATGCGCTGCTCGGCAACGGCAACGTGACCTATTTCATCTTCCACGCGCTGACCATCGTGGCCATCGCCCTGCTCGACGTCATCGTGCAGCAGGCCATGTCGCCCCGCGGCCTCACCCGAGCACGCACCCGCGCCACGGTGCTCATCACCGCGGCGATCGTTGCAGCCCAGGCGATCCTGTTCTTCGGCAGCGACTGGCGAATCACCGACGACATCTCCGCGTCGTTCATCCCTCGCTGGGATTTCACCGCCTACGCGGCCACGACCTGGATCGCCATGGGCATCTTCGCGGTGTCCTTCGGCGCCGCCTGCGTCACCGACCTGCGCCGCCAGCGCCGCCCGGTCACGCTGGTCTCGCTGGGATTGGTGCTGCTGGCCTGCCTCGGGGTTTTCACCTATGCGCTCATTAGCCTGACGAGTGCCGTACTCGCCGTTCTCTACCCGGACTACCTGCTGGTCGGCTGGGCGCGAACCGCCTACACGCTGACCCTGCTCGGCTCCCCGATCAGCCTCGTCCTGGGCCTCGGCCTGACCGCGGCAGCGGATGCCCTCGCCGCCGCCGCCAAGGACTGGCACGACCGCAGACTGCTCTGGCGCATCACCCCGTTGTGGCAACGCCTGCTCGAGCGAACGCCCGAGCTCAGCATCGAGCGGCACCTGCGACCGATGCGCCTGATCACGGTGCGCGAGCCCGGAGTCCACCTGTATCGGCGGCACGTCGAGATTCGCGACAGCCTGCTGCTTCATCCCGATATCGCCGTGACACCGGTCGAGCGAGCCCTGATCGACGAGGCCGAACGGCGCACGCAGCCCCGGGCATCCGTACCGGTTCCCCTGGTCGGGTCGGCGCGGTGACCGCGCCAGACGTGAGCTCGTCGGACGTCACCCCGCAACTCGAGTTGGCGCGCAAGCTCAACCTGCTGCTCGATGTCGTCGTCGCCGAGGGGAATACTCCCTACACCTTTCGACAGATCGAAGCCGGGCTCAACGAGCGCGGCCTGACCCTCTCCCGGGCCCGCTGGGCCTACATGATCACCGGTGACGGGCCGCTCGTCACCGACCCGGCGCTGCTGACCGGCATCGCCGAGTTCTTCCGCATCCCCGCGGAGTACATGCTCGGATCCGACGACGACCTGCCCGAACGAGTGGATGCCCAACTCGAATTCGTCAAGAGCGTGCGGGTTCAACGTGTCGTGAGCTTCGCCGCCCGCATGCTCGGCGACGTCTCACCAGAAACCCTGCGATCGATCACCGAGCTGCTGAACACCAATCGCGTGGGCGCCGAACCCGCGAAAGACGCCGGCTCCGATTCGGAGTCCGGCGTCCCTCTCTCAGGCCCTGCCGCCTAGACGGTACCGGTCGGCGCGAGCCGCCCGGCACCGACGCGCCTAACCTGCGTAGCTGAAGATGCGCTTCCAGGCATCGACGGCGGCGAGACCCAGGTCGGTTGAGTCGGGGCCCTCGTAGACCTGCATTTCGTCGGCACCTTCGCTCTCGATGCCGAGGTCGGTACGCGCCGGAGCGTAAGACTGCTCCGCGAGAAGGGCCTGCCCCGCCTGCGACATGGTCCAGTTGTAGAAGACCTGGGCGGCCGGGTTCTCGAGTCCGGCAGGAGTGATCCCCATTCCGTAGGCGACCCCGTTCAGTCCCTCGTCGGGCACGATGACCTCGATCGGTGCGCCCGCAAGCTTTGACGCGAAGGCTCCCTGGAACGACACCTGGGTGACCTCGATCTCACCGCGAGCGAGGGCATCGAGTTGCGTCGACATGGAGTCGAAGATGCGCGGCTCCAACGCGTCGAGATCGGCCAGGTAGTCCTCACCGAAGTTGCGGATCTGGAAGGCCGCGAGGCTGGTGTTGCCGCCGCCGGAACCCGCATAGACGAGCCCGAACTTGTTCTTCCAGGTACCGTCGGCCAGCTCTGCCCACGAACCCGGGGCATCCGCCGGATCAACGAGTTGAGTGTTGTACGCGATGCCGTAGGTGCCGTAGGCGTGCGTGATGTATCCGTTGCCCTCCTGCACGATCCCGTCGACGGATGCGAGATTCTGCTGGAACGGAGTTTCGTAGGGCACGAACACCCCCTGCTCGACGAATTCCTCGGCCATCATCTTGTCGGCCGTGCGAATGATCTCGGCGCTGAGCTTGTCGACCGCGTTCTCGCTGATGACCCGTTCGGAGAGCTTGTTGGGAGCCATCCGGGTCATCTCAGCGGCGATACCGGTTTCGGCCGTGAACTGGTCGAGCACCGCCTGCTCGGACTCGGGGCTGGCCCCGGTGTACATCACGACGGTGCCGCCGGCCGCCGCCTCCATGAGGGCGGCATCAGCGATGAGTTCGCCGTTGATCGTGAGGCCGTCGGACACATCGCGGGTGGGGCCGGCGGCCGAGCCGGCACCGTCGGTGCCGGCTCCGCAGGCCGTGAGTCCGAGTACGGTAGCCAGCGCCAGTGCTGAGTACGCAATACGCGATTTTTTCATGGAGATCCTTCTTTCCGTCCCGGCGACGCCGGAAGTCTGGGTGGGGTGATCATGATCGGGTGTCATGGTCAGTGCTTCTGGTTGCCGAAACGCTGCGGCAGGTAGGAGACGATGAACATGATCACGCAGTAGATGACGCTCATGGCGGCGGCTTCCTGGGCCGCTCCGCCGTTCTCGAAGAGGTCGAAAATCTCTATCGAGAGAATTTTGGTGTCGGTCGTGTACAGGAACAGCGGCACGGTCAGTTCGCGCATGCTGAGCATGAGCAGCAGCAGGAACGACGACGCGAGTGTCACCTTCATGAGCGGCAGCGTCACGAACGCGATTGCCTTTGCTCGGCGGGCACCCAGCATCACGGCACTGTCCTCCAGGTCACGGTGGGTGGCCTGGATCGACGCGCTGACGCTGCGCAGCCCCTGCGGCATCTGCACGACGAGGAACGCGACCACCAGCACCCAGATGGTGCCGTAGAGCGGAATCGGCATGATGAGCCAGGTCCAGAGCAGTCCGATGCCGAGCACGATGTGCGGCACCGCGAGCGGAACCATGGAGATTCCCTCGAGCAGCGCCCGGCCGCGGGCCCGCGTGCGGTTGATGACATACGCGACGGCAAAGGCCAGCGCGGTGCCGAGGGCCGCCGCCAGGACGGAGACGAAGATGCTGTTACCGGCAACGCCGAAGAACGACGCGGAGGAGAGGATCTCGCCGAAAACCGAGAAGTCGAGCGCGCCGGGCGCCGCCAGGTCACGGAACGAGGACATGTACGGCGAGACGCGGCCCGCGGTCAGGAGCAGGGCGAGCAGGGGAAGCACGACCGAAAGCAGAAAATACCCGCCGGCGAACACGACCGCGGGCCACT
The DNA here is from genome assembly GCF_003602235.1 of Cryobacterium melibiosiphilum. Classification (GTDB taxonomy): domain Bacteria; phylum Actinomycetota; class Actinomycetes; order Actinomycetales; family Microbacteriaceae; genus Cryobacterium; species Cryobacterium melibiosiphilum. The sequence continues at coordinate 109,088 of NZ_QZVS01000095.1, read as the reverse complement.
GAGCCCGGCCCAGGTCGACCCGGCGGGCCTTCATGCCCTTGCCGGTCACGGTCGTGTACGAGCGTTTGGCAAGGTAGCGGCGCTGCAGCGACGTGAGCAACAAGACGAAGGCAACGAGCACGATCGCGACGGTGGCCGCGTCGTTACCCCGAGCCGGCGTGGCCATCATGACCCGGTAGATGTAGGTCGGCAGCGTGTCGATGCCGGCCGGGGTGGCCAGCACCTGCGCTACCGGAAAGTTCTCCAGCACGAGGATGAAGATGAGCAGGCCTGAGCCGAGGATTGCGGGCAGGGCGAGCGGGAAAGTGACGTTCTTGAGGGTCTGGGCCATCGAGCCACCGTGCACGCCGGCCGCATCTTCGAGGTCGGGGTTCATCATGGACATGGCGCTGTGGATCATCAGAAAGGCATAGGGCGCATAGAAGATCGCCATCACCATGACCACGCCGCCGAATGAGTACACGTCGACGACGGCAGCCAGCCCAAGATCGCGCAGCGCCACGTTGAGCAGGCCCGCCGAGGGGCTGCCGAGGATCGCCCAGGCGAGGGCGCCGACATACGACGGCAGGAACAACGGCATCAGCCCGATGGCGTAGATGAACGCACGGAACGGAACGTTCGACCTCGCCGTGATGAAGGCGAGAAAGCCGCCGATGACCAGCGCAAGGAGGGTGGCGAGCGACGCAATGAGCAGCGAGTTGCCCGTTGCCTTCATCACGCTCGGATCGGCGAGGGTGCGGAAATTCTCCAGGGTCAGGGCGAAATCGATGTTTCCCGGCCGGGGCACCGAGGTGCTGAAGGCCGCGAGCACGACGAAGCCCACGGGGACGAGCACGAGAAAACCGACCAGGAGCAGCAGCGGGCCGCTCACCACGAAGCGACCGATCCGCATCCGTCGCCGCGGTGTCACGGTGGGCCTGGGTGCGGGCGGCGGGGCATTGTCAACGGGCGGGCGGTCGAGCGTGATGCTCATGCGGCGACCCGTTCGCTGGCGCGGACCTCGGGGACCTCGTTGGGCAGGACCATGATGCTGGCCGGGTCGATGCTCACGTCGACGGCGGTCCCGACGGCCAGGACTCCATGGGCGTTCTGCGGGCAGATCGCGTCGATCACGGGCCCGTTGGCGAGCTTGACCTGGTAGCGGATGCTGGCACCCTGGAATACGGCGACCGTCACCTCGCCTCCGAAACGGTTGCGCTCGCCGATGCGAGTCTCGCGCGGACGCACATCGACGTCGTCCGGTCGAATGCAGGCACTCGATTCGGGATACTCGATCGGGTCGTCCACCGCGAGCTCGAGCGGGTGCTCGGTGAGCGTGACCCGGTTGGCGGAGTGAGTGGCGGTAACCGGGAAGACGTTGGTGACCCCGAGAAACGAGGCGATGGCGGCCGAAGCCGGGGTGGAATAGATCTGCTGCGGGGTGCCGAGCTGCGCGATGACACCGTCGCGCATGATGGCGATGCGATCAGCGAGCGCGAGCGCCTCCTGCTGGTCGTGCGTGACGTAGAGGCTCGTCAGGCCCTGTTCAACCTGGATGCGCCGAAGTTCCACGCGCAGATCGTCACGCAATCGGGCGTCGAGGTTGGACAGCGGCTCGTCGAGCATGAGCACGCTCGGCTTCATGGCCATGCTGCGGGCGAGTGCGACGCGCTGCATCTGACCGCCGCTGAGCAGGCTGGCACCTCGATCGGCGAGGTGACCCAGGCCGACCAGCTCCAGCGTCTTGAGTCCCTCGGCCCGGGCCTCCCGGCGACCGACTTTCTTCATGCGCAGTGGAAAGACGACGTTTTCGAGCACGGTTTTGTGCGGCCAGACCGCGTAGGACTGGAAGACCATTCCCACATTGCGTTTGTGGGAGGGAATATTGATGTTCGCGGCGGCGTCGAACACGGCTCGGTCACCAATGCGGATGCTGCCTCCTGTGGGCTCCTCGAGCCCGGCGACGCACCGCATGGTGCTGGTCTTGCCACAGCCGGATTGCCCCAGCAGAACGATCGACTCGCCGTCACCGATGGTGAGGCTGAGGTCCCGAATCGCCGGGACCCCGTTGTAAGCCAGGCGCAGATCCTCGATGTGTACTTCCATGTGCAACTCCTTTGTTACGTGTGAACTGGTGCGTGTGATTGTGGTGCGTGTATCGGTGACCTGGCGCTGTGACTGAAGACTCAGGTTGTATAGGCAATATGAGCGGCTTTCTGACTAGTCTGTGCGACTCGGAGCGGCGCGGTCACCAGACTTCCGGCAGCAGTAGCTCGGCGTTGGCCAGTCGACGCGCGCTGCGCACGGCCCCCACGACGGGGATGCCATCGACATCCTCGTAGAAGGTCTCCACCAGCCCGGCCGGGGTGCGCATGGTGAGCTGTGAGTCGGTGCGTGGCGCCGTCCGCCCGGTCGAACCACCGGCACCGGCGCCGACGAGTTCCCGGCTCAGTTCCCGGCTCAGTTCCCGCACGATGGTGCCGGCTTCGTGAGCAGCCATGGTGAGGGCGACGCTGCCGGTGATCGCGAGCGCCGGATGCAGCCTCCCCATGGAGAGCATGCTGACGGCGAAGTCGGCATCGTCACCGGCCCGTGTGCGGGCCACGAGGGCAACCTTGGGAATGGCCCGCGCCGCGGCATCCGTCGTGGCGGCCAAGCCCATGCGTACGGCGGCATCGCGGCGCAATCGCTCGAGGCCGGCCAGCAGAACGGAGTCGGCGTCGATGGCCGCCGGATCGTCGAGCCCGCCGAGGCCGATCTCGGCGGCGTCGATGATCACCACCGGGGCGCCGGCATCGATCAGGGTGACCCGCACCGGGCTGCCGTCGAAGGTCAGTTCGTCGACCGGATGACCGGTGGGGAACAGCCGCCCGGTGGTCTTGCCGGCCGGGTTGAAGAAACCGAGCCCGACCGGCATGCTCGGAAAGGGCACACCGGGGATCATCTGCGAGCCGGTGCGTTCGACCTCGCCATCCGGCGTCGGCACCCGCTGCAGAATCAGTTGGTTGGTGTTGGTATTGAGGGTGCGCACCGCGGTGGTACCGTTCTGCGCGGTCACCCAGCCGCGTTCGATCGCGTAGGGTCCGACGACGGCGGAGCAGTTACCGCAATTACTGCCCCAGTCGACCGTGTTCTCAGCAGTGCCCACCTGAGCGAAGGTGTAGTCGACGTCGACGTCGGGGTTCGCAGAGACGGAGAGAATGACGGCCTTGCTCGTCGTGGACGTGCCGCCGCCAATACCGTCCACCTGCCGTTCGTCGGGACTGCCGAAAAGACGCAGTAACACCTCATCGAGGGTCTTGCCCGCGACCTGTAGGTCTGCCCGTTCGAAGACCCAGCACTTGCTGGTTCCCCCGCGCATCCAGGTTGCCGGAATGCTTGCCATGATCGTCCTTACGCCAGTGTGAGTCGGTGCCGTTGACCGGCTTGTGTGGGCCGTTCGTTTCACCGATCCTGCGGGGATTTCGACTGAAACACAAACGTACTTTTATTCACGGCAGTAAAGTTTTACTTCAATCAATGTCGAGAAAACGCTTGTTTTTCCGGGCTCAGGGTCGGCAACCTTCTGTATAAGCGCACAAACTCGTGCTGCAACGATGCTGTAGCTTTGTTCAATACCCTGAAGTATCACTTCAGACGGGAGAGACATGCTGGACATTAGAAGACTCGCTCTGCTGCTCGATGTCGTCGAGCTCGGCTCCATCACGGCCGCAGCGGACAAGTTGGGCTACTCCCCCTCCGGGGTCTCGCAGCAGCTGCGACGCCTCGAGCAGGAGATCGGCCAGCCACTGTTGCAGCGGCAGACCCGAGGGATGGTTCCCACTGAGGCCCGCCACGTCCTTGCCGCCCATGCCCGCAAGATTCTGCGTCAGATGGACGCGGCCGAGGCCGATCTCGGCGAGATTGCCGGACTCGGCCGGGGCAATCTCGCCCTGGGCACCTTTCCGACCCTCGGTGGATCCTTCCTGCCGATCGTCATCAACACCTTCCGCAAGCAGTACCCCGCCATCGACCTGGATGTGCGCAGCAGCCGCTTCGAGCACCTGATCGAGATGCTCGAAAGCGGGCAGGTCGGCCTGTCGCTGCTCTGGGACTACGAATGGAACCGCATCGACCCCGAACGGTTTTCGCTGACCCCCGTTTTCGAAGACGCGACGGCGCTGATCGTGGCGAAGGATCATCCGCTGGCCCGGCGCAAACACATCAAGATGACCGAACTCGCCACGCAGGAATGGATCGTTCGCGGCGACAATCACCCCGTTGTCGAGGTGCTGCAACGCAGCTGCCAGGCAGCCGGCTTCTCACCCAAGATCGCCTTCCGCGCGAACGACTACCAGGAAGCGCAGGCCATGGTGAGCGCGGGGCTCGGAGTCGCCCTGGCGCCGCGCACGGCCGTGGTGAACAAGCATCCGGGAGTGAACATCGTGTCACTCGGGACCACCGCGCCGTCGCGGCAAATCCTGCTGGCACACCGGCATGACCGCGTGCGTGCGGCCGCCGAGGTCGCCTTTCAGGCGACGCTGCTCGAAGTCGCCAAGTTACACGCTGCCGAATTCCGCTAAGGCGGGAACCGACAGAGGCTGGATCTTCACGATGAGCTAGAGTTATAGACGGGCAACTTGCCTTTAAGTACTACTGATGCGTTCACACGCATCGGATCTTCGCCTGGCGTGGCCGGCTGAAACAGGCTCACGGGCGAAAGGACCAGCATGGATTTTGTCGAATTCCTGATCAACCGCGGGGACGACATGCTGCAACTCGGCCTCGAACACGCCGCCGTCGTCGGCGTCTCGGCACTCCTGGCCACCGCAATCGGCATGGGCCTCGGCGTCGCGAGCTACCGGCAGCCCCGCTCCCGCGAGGCGATCCTCGCGGTCACCGGGGCATTCCTGACCATCCCGTCGTTCGCGCTGTTCATCCTGCTGATCGGCCCGCTCGGCCTGGGCTTTCTGCCGGTCGTCGTCGCCCTCACCCTCTACGGCCTGCTGCCGGTCGTGCGCAACACCATCACCGGGCTGCGCGAGGTCGACCCGGCGATCGTCGAAGCGGCACTCGGCATGGGCATGAGCCGCGGCCAGGTGCTGCGGCAGATCGAGCTTCCGCTGGCCTGGCCCGTCATCATCACCGGCGTGCGTGTCACGACCCTCGTGCTGCTCGGAATCGCCGCGATCGGCTCGATCGTGCTCGGACCGGGCTACGGCGACCTGATCTTCACCGGCCTCGCCCGCGTCGGCACCCCGGTCGCCGTGAACCTCGTGCTGGCCGGCACCCTCGGCGTGGTCATCCTCGCCATCCTTTTCGACGTGCTGTTCTACGTCATCCGCAAGCTCACCACGTCCGAAGGAATCCGATGACACTCAGCACGAGCAGCACCGGCAGCACCGGCAGCACCGGCAAGGTCATGATTCGGCTCGAGAACCTCTCCAAACGCTTCCCGGGCCAGGCGACGGATGCCGTCTCCAACCTCTCCCTCGACATCTACGAGGGCGAGATCGTCGTGCTCGTCGGGCCGAGCGGCTGTGGCAAGACCACCACCATGAAGATGATCAACCGCATCGTCGAGCCCACGTCGGGCCGCATCATCCTCGACGGCGAAGACGTCACCACCACCGACCCCGATGCCCTGCGCCGCCGCATCGGCTACGTGATCCAGCAGGTCGGGCTATTTCCGCACCAGACCATCGGCGAGAACGTCGCGACCGTGCCGAAGCTGCTCGGCTGGGACAAAGCCCGCGTCGCCGCCCGCGTGGATGAGCTGCTGAACATGGTCAACATGGCGCCGGAAACCTTCCGCGACCGCTACCCGAAGCAGCTTTCCGGCGGCCAGCGCCAGCGCGTGGGCGTGGCCCGGGCGCTCGGCGCGAACCCCGACGTGATGCTCATGGACGAACCCTTCGGCGCCATCGACCCGATCACCCGCGACCGCCTGCAGAACGAGTTTCTGCGCCTGCAGCGCGAGGTGCGCAAGACGATCGTCTTCGTCACCCACGACATCGACGAGGCCCTGAAGATGGGCGACCGCATCGCCATCCTGCAGGGGCCGTCGCAGATCGCCCAGTACGACACCCCCGAGCAGATTCTGACCGCTCCGGCGAGCGACTTCGTCTCGGATTTCATCGGACGCGGCGCCACCCTCAAACGCCTCGACCTCAGCCACGTCTCCGACATCACCCTCACCCAGTGGCCCACCGTGCGGGTCGGCGCCGACAACGCCGAGGTGCTCGACGTGCTGCGCCGCTCGGACAAGGGCGCCGTGCTCGTGCTCGATGACGCCGACCGACCCCGCCGCTGGGTCGCCGCCGAGGATCTCGACCGCCATCCCGGACAGCCCCTCGACCAGATCGGACTCGTGCCCGAGGCCGTCGTCGAACCGCATGCCACCCTGAGCGACGCCCTGAACGAACTGATCGCGGCCCGGTTCAGCGTCAGCATCGTCGTCGATGCCCGCGGGGTCTACCAGGGCGTGGTCGACATCGACCAGATCACCGACGCCATCCGCTCGATGCGCAGCGCCGCCGTCGCCCGGGCACGCGCCCGCTTCACCGACGACCCCGCTACCGACCCCACTGTCGGCGCCCCCTCCGATCCCGCCGATCCCGCTGCCGATCCCACTGCCGATCCCGCTGCCGACGCCCCGGTGACCGCCTCGTGAGCACGGTCCTCCAGAATCCACGACCCGAGGTGCTGGCGCCTGAGCCCGAGCACACCGCGCGACGCTCGCTGGCCGGCTACCTCGCGATGCCGCTGATCCTCGCATCCGTCTGCCTGGGCCTGTACCTGTTCGTCACCGCGCAGGAGCTGGACTCGATCGAGACCCGCGCGCTGAATGCGACCGCGCTCGGCACCGCAGTGTGGCAACACATTCAGCTCACAGCAGTCTCGACGGTCATCACCCTGGCCGTCGCCGTGCCGCTCGGAGTGGTGCTGACCCGGCCGTTCGCCCGCCGGCTGCGCCCCTACCTGCTGACCCTGCTCACGATCGCCCAGGCCGTGCCGACGATCGCGGTACTCGTGCTGCTCGCCGTCGCGTTTTTGTCCCTCGGCTTCCAGGCTGCCGTCGTCGGCCTCGTCTTGTACGCGATCATCCCGGTGCTGCTCAACACGATGGTCGGGCTCGAGCAGGTCGACGAGTCCGTGCTCGAAGCCGGCCGCGGCATGGGCATGTCCGCCTTCGGAGTGCTGCGCCGCCTCGAACTTCCGCTGTCCGTGCCGATCATCCTCGCCGGGGTGCGTACCGCCCTGGTCATCAACGTGGGCACCGCGACCCTCACCACCTACATCAACGCCGGCGGCCTCGGCGACGTGATCGTCGCCGGCCTCAGCACCAACCGGGTGCTCGTGCAGGTGGTCGGCGCCGTGCTCACCGCGGTGCTGGCCCTGCTGATCGACTACCTCGCCGGCCTCGCCGAAGATTTCCTGCGCCCGCACGGGCTCTGATGACCCCGCTGGATCGATTCACCCCTACGAAAGAAGAAACATGAAGACCAAGGCCACCCTTCTCACGGCATTCGGTGCCGGCATGGCCGTTCTGCTCAGCGGATGCGGCGCCGCCGACACCGACACGGCCACCGGCACCGGGGAACTCGCCGGAATCGAGCTCGCGGTGGGTTCCAAGGAGTTCACCGAGTCCATCCTGCTGGGGCAGATCGCATCCGTCGCCCTCGAAAATGCCGGCGCGAGCGTGGATGACCGCACCGGCATCTCGGGCAGCGCGACCGTGCGCGAGGCCCTCGTCAGCGACGAGATCGACCTGTACTGGGACTACACCGGCACCGGCTGGGTCAACATCCTCGGCAACAGCACCGACGAAGTCCCCGACGACCTGTACGCCGCCGTCTCCGAGGCCGACGCCGCCAATGGCGTGGCCTGGCTCGAACCGGCCCCGTTCGAGAACACCTACCGAATCGCGGTTCCCACGGCCTTCGCGGAGGACAATGACCTCGTCACCATGAGCGACGCCGCCGCCTACATCGAGGCGAACCCGTCGGAGGCGGCCGTCTGCGCCGCCGCCGAGTTCATCAACCGCGACGACGGACTGCCGGGCCTGCAGACCGCCTACGGCTTCGAGTTCTCCGAGGTCGTGCAGCTCGACCTCAACCTGATCTACACGCAGGTCGGCGAGTCCTGCAACTTCGGCGAGGTCTTCTCGACGGATGCCCGCATCGTCTCGAACGACCTGGCCGTGCTCAGCGACGACCTGGGCTTCTTCGTGCAGTACCAGGGCGCGCTGACCCTGCGGCAGGAAACGCTCGACGCGAACCCCGCGATCGAGTCGATCATGGCGCCGATCAGCGCCGCGCTCACGAGCGAGGTCATCACCGTTCTCAACGGCCAGGTCGACAACGACGGCGAAGAGCCGCGCGACGTGGCGACCGAGTGGCTGACCGCCGAAGGCCTGATCTAGCCCGCTGGCCTTCGTTTAGTCCCCGCTGGGGTTGAGTTGCGGAAAACGCACCTTCGTTGTCGAAATGAAGGTGCGTTTTCCGTAGCTCAGCCCCCTGCCTCAGCCCCCTGCCTCAGCCGGGGGTCGGGACGTAGTGGATGCGCAGGGTGGGCACGCGCGCCGCGAGGGCGTCGAGGCCCGCGCGGTGCTCGGCGGCGAGTTCGGCGTTGACGACCACGTCGTCGAAGTCGGCCAGGTCCGCCACGTGGTACAGGCCCTTGCCCTCGAACTTGGTGTCGTCGAGCAGCAGAACCTTACGGTCGGCCCGCGCGAGCAGGGCCCGCTTCGTTTCGGCGGCCGCGGCATCCGGGTGGAACAGCGCGTCGTTCTTCAGTGCCGTGGTCGACACGAAGACCACGTCGGCCGAGACCCGGCCGAGCTGCTCCACGACGACGGCGCCGAGAAACGAGTCCGTCTCGTGCACGTACTGGCCGCCGAGGCCCACGAGGGTGATCTGCGGATGCGTCAGCGTCAGTTCGCGCATCAGCCCGAGCGCGTGGGTGACCACCGCGCTCGGTGCCCGCTCGGCGAGGTGGATGAGCATGGCCGCAACCGTCGTGGAGTCGTCGAAGGCCACGACATCGCCGGGCTGGATGAGCAGGGCCGCTTCGGCGGCGAGGGCCGCCTTCAGGGGCACCCGGGTCGTGCGGCGCAAGCGCACGTCCTGTTCGGCAAACGGATGCGCCTTCGCGCGCGCGCCGCCCCGCACCCGCTCGATGAGACCCTCGCGCGCGAGAAAGTCGAGGTCACGGTGAATTGTCATGGCGCTCACGCGAAAGGTCTCGACGAGTTCTTCCAGTCGCACGGGGCCGTGGGCCTCGATGTGGCGCACCAGCTCGCTGCGGCGTACCGGGGCGGTCAGGCCGTCGCGTGCTGAATCAGGGGCGGAGTCGGGGGCATCGTCGTCATTGACGGAGGCAAGCTTCATAGTCGCCATGATAGATGCCCGCGCGCTTCATGTTAAATCGGAGAAAGTATCCGCCTCTGACACGCAAGGATCTAACAGACTCGGTGTTAAATATGAAAGATCGTGTGTTAGTTTTGGTTCGCTCGATCACTGGTACCTCGTGATCACTGGACCCATCGTAAGGACGCGAAGAATGGCAGCTCCGGCTCTCACCCACCCAGCAGGCACGACCCACGCCGCCCCCGCAGGCACGATCGGCGGCACGGCCCGGGAAAGCCTGCTCGACCGAGTCGGCCTGCCGAAACCGCTGCTCTGGGGGTACATCGGGCTGGCGCTGTTCATGATCGGCGACGGCGTTGAAACCAACATCCTCTCGCCCTACCTCACCGGCGACCACGGCTTCAGCATTCCCCTCGTCGGCACCCTCGTCACCGTCTACGGCGTGGCCGTGGCGATCGCCGCCTTCCTCTCCGCCGCCCTCTCAGACCTTTGGGGCCCGCGCCGCGTGATGATGATCGGCGCCGCCATCTGGGTCGTCTTCAACCTGCTCTTTCTCACCGTCGCCCTCACCTCGAGCAACGTGATGCTGATCTTCATCACCTACGGCCTGCGCGGCTTCGGCTACCCCTTCTTCGCCTACGGTTTTCTGGTCTGGATCACGGCGACCGCGAACCCCAAGCACCTCGCGAGCTCCATCGGCTGGTTCTACGTCGCCTTCACCGCCGGACTCCCGACCCTCGGCGCCCTCGTCGCCACCGGCGCGCTCGACATCTTCCACCTGTCCATGTACGAAACCCTCTGGGTCTCCCTCGTGCTCGTCGTGGTCGGCGCCCTCGTCGCCTTCATCGGCGTGAAGGAGAAGATCGGCCGCCGGCCCCTCGTCGACAATCCCGAGGAGGTCGTCAAGGTTCTCACCTACGGCCTGAAATTGCTCGCGACCAAGCCCAAGGTGCTGCTCGTCATGCTCACCCGCATGATCAACTCCATCCCCACCTACGGCATGGCGATCTTCTTCCCGGCCCTGTTCGTCGACCGCTTCGACTGGACCATCGGCCAGTTCCTCATTCTCACCACCGTCATCTACGCGGTGAACATTCCCTTCAACCTCTTCTTCGGTGCGCTCGGCGACCGCTTCGGCTGGAGCCGCACCGTCACCTGGTTCGGCGCCGTGCTCTGTGCCGTCTCGATGATCGGCCTCTACGTCGTGCCCGTCTACGCCATCGAACAGGGCTGGCCCTTCGCCTACGGCCTCACGCTCATCGTCGGGGCCATCTTCGGCATCGGCCTGGCCGGTTTTGTTCCGCTGTCCGCCATCGCCGTCTCGCTCGCCCCGCAGCAGCCGGGCGCCGCAATGAGCTCCTACAACCTCGGCATCGGCGCGGCCGTGTTCGCCGGCCCGCTGCTCGTCGCCCTGCTCTACGGCACCCTCGGCGCGCTCGGACTCGTGGTGCTCTTCGCCGCGCTGTACCTCGTGGCCGCGGTGATGGCATCCGTCTTGCGCGGAACGCAGCCCGGCTTCCACGGCGTGCCAGCCCGTATCCCGATGGATGACGCCCCCGCCCTCGCCCCCGCCGGTACCCGGCAGCACTGACCCACTTTCGAAACACCTCGTACGACTGAATCGAGATCCGCCATGACCACTCTCACCCTTCCCGGCATCGCCCTCACCACGGATGCCCTTCCCGCCCTCGCCGCCACCGTGCGGGTTCCCGCCTACGACCGCACCGCGCTCACGGCCGGCATCATGCACTTCGGTGTCGGCGGCTTCCACCGCGCCCACCAGGCGCTCATGATCGACGACCTGCTCAGCAGCGACGACCCCGAGACGCAGGGCCTCGCCCGCGACTGGGCTATCTGCGGCATCGGCGTGCTGCCCGGCGACGCCCACATGCGCGATGTGATGGCCGCCCAGAACGGCCTCTACACCCTCGTCGAAAAGCACGCCGACGGACACCTCGAAGGTCGCGTCATCGGCTCGATCATCGACTACATGTTCGCGCCCGACGACGTCGAAGCCGTCATCGAGCGGATGTCCAGCCCCGAGGTGAAAATCGTCTCCCTGACCGTGACCGAGGGCGGCTACAACATCAACCCGGTGACCGGGGCTTTTGACATCGGCAACGCCCAGGTCCAGGCCGACCTCGTGCCCGGCGCCGCCCCCGCCACGGTCTTCGGCATCACCGTCGAGGCGTTGCGTCGCCGCCGCGACCGCGGCGTGACCCCGTTTACCGTCATGTCCTGCGACAACCTTCAGAACAACGGCGAGGTCGCCCACCGCACCTTCCTGGCATTCGCCACCGCCCGTGACACCGAACTCGCGGCCTGGATCGACGCGAACGTGAGCTTTCCGAACAGTATGGTCGACCGCATCACCCCCGGCACGACGGATGCCGACCGCGCCCTCGTCGCCGAAACCTTCGGCGTGATCGACGCCTGGCCCGTGGTCTGCGAGCCCTTCTTCCAGTGGGTGCTGCAGGACTCCTTCACCGACGGCCGCCCGCCCTACGAGCAGGTGCGCACCCAGCTGGTCGCCGACGTCGAGCCCTACGAACTCATGAAACTGCGTCTGCTCAACGCCAGCCACCAGGGCCTGTGCTATTTCGCACACCTCATGGGCTACCGGCTCGTGCACGACGCCGCCGCCGACCCGCTCATCGCCGGATTCCTGCGCGCCTACATGGACCGCGAGGGCACCCCCACCCTCAAGCCGGTTCCCGGCATCGACCTCGAGGCCTACAAGAGCGAACTCATCGCGCGGTTCTCCAACCCGAACGTGCGCGACACCGTCGCCCGGCTCTGCAATGAGACCTCCGACCGCATCCCGAAGTGGCTCGTGCCCGTGATCGTCGACCAGCTCGCCGCCGGCCGCTCGGTTGAGCTCTCGGCGGCCATCGTCGCCAGCTGGGCACGCTACGCCGAGGGAACGGATGAGCAGGGTCAGCCCATCGAGGTCGCCGACCGCCTGCGTGACCGCGTCATGCTCAATGCCGCGGGATTCGCCGCCGACCGGCACTCTTTTCTGCAGGATCGCGACCTCTTCGGCGACCTCATCGACAATGCCACCTTCGTGGCGGCCTACGACCGTGCGCTCGAGCTGCTGCACACGGTCGGCGCCCGCGAGACCCTGGTCGCCCTGCTGAAGTAGCACTCGGCACCACCCCTGCCGCTGAGGTGCGGACTTCGTGCCGTCGTTGGCCGCGCGAAGGCACGAACTCCGCACCTCACCCACGCGGCATCCGCTGACCAGACCAACCGCGAGCCCGCAAGCGGCGCTCGATGCGGTTCACGAGCTCGACCGGGGCAGCAAGGTCATCATCGGTGAACTGCTGCATGAGCCAATCGTTGTCCTCGAGCGTGCCGAGACGACGGATGTCGCGGCGCCACTGCCCCCGATCGGTGCGGTGGTAGTCCCCCTGATACTCGAGAAGTGACCGGTATTCGCGATACACGAGGTCGCCCCGCGCCAGAAACAGCCCGTGCGCATCGTAGATAGTGGCGTTGCACTCCGGTTCGGGCAGCCCGGCTTCCACAATGACGACCCGCAGCAGCGACTCCCGCCGGGACTCGGCGCCGTCGCGCAGCAGGGGCAGGGCGCGGCGGGCGGTGACCAAGCCGCGCCGACCGGGGTAGTGGGCGAGGGCATCCGTCAGCGCAGTGAGGGTCGTGAGTGGATGCCGCCGCGACAGCAGGTAGTCTCCCGCCGCCACAAGGTCTGCGAGGTCGAGCACTGCCGCGAGGTCCATCCAGGTGCGGGCCGGCCCGGTGATCGGCAGCCCCCGCCAGAGGATGATTTCGGCGGGCTCGATCGTGAGCCGATGTCCGACGATATCGCGGGCGTCGGGCGCGCGAGCCGGGTCGACGACGCTGACGTGCAGTGGCAGCGCGAGCTCCCGACGTGCGGGCAGCGGAATGCCGAGGAGCTGCGCGGCGGTCTGGTGACTGAAGAAAGCGTTGGCGGGCATCCGCGGCCTCACAGCGCGGCAATATTCGGCGGTGGAGCGGTCAAAAGGAACCTGCGACCGGATGCCCCACCATGGCCTGGCGAGATCGCCCCCGTCGAGCCGCGACCGGCCTGCGCCCGCCGTGTAGCCGTCGCGCACTCGAAACGGCGTGCCTCGGAGCTCGTCTGGAAGGGGGATGCGTGAGGTCATGCACTGAGGATGCTCTGCTGCCCGCCCAGCCAGGAGGTTATCAACAGGGTGAGTTCGGCGGGGTCCCTGTTAGGGCCCGCGCACTCAGCTGAGGTGCGGACTTCGCACCCTTATTTGGAGAACGAAGGCACGTTTTCCGCACCTCACCGAGGCCGCCCACAAACCTCGCGGAGTGAGACCCTGAGGTGCGGACTTCGTGCCTACGTGGGGTGTGCCAAGGCACGTTCTCCGCACCTCACCCAACACCCCGCGCCCCGCGCCCCGCCGCAGGACGCCACCCCGCGCCCCGCCGAAGGACGCCACCCCGCAGCGGCGCCACGGCAACATCAGTGGCGAGGTGCGGACTTCGTGCGCCCGGGGCACCCGCAAAGGCACGTTTTCCGCACCTCAACCCACATCCCACGCCCCACGCCCCACGCCCCACGCCCCACGCCATGCTGGTGCCGAGGGAGCTACTTTTCGCGCGGGGCGCGCGGCACTGTGGGGCGCACGAGCGCGTGGCTGTCCCGCACCAGCTGCTCGACCAGCTCGTGAGGAACCCCGCCATCGAGCACGACCGTGATCCAGTGCTTCTTGTTCAGGTGATATCCCGGGGTGATCAGCGCAGGAAACTCCTCGCGCAGCGCTCGGCTCTCCTCGGGGTCGCACTTGAGCGACACCGTGAACGGGTCGCCCGCGAGGGCGCTCAGCGCGAAGATCTTGTTGTTGCCGCTGGTCTTGAAGACGCTCGTCTCCTCGCCGAACGGGAACGTCTCGATCGCCTGCGGCAGGCTCAGGCAGAGGTCGACCAGGGCATCGGGGGTCATGCCCACGAGACTAGGCGCCCGCGCCCGCTCCCACCAGTTGCGGCTCCGTCATCTCCGCCACGCCCATCGCCTGCGCCGTCAGCACCACCGACCGCAGCCGGGCGTCAATCTGCTGCGACGCGTGCGCGATGATCAGCTCGTCGGCCCCGGTCTCGGCGGCGAAATCGGTCAGGAAGGTACCCACCTCGCCCGCCGTGCCGACCGCGGTGTAGCGCATCATATTGGCGATCTGGTGTCCGTTCGGGGTGGTGAGAAAGTCGTCGATCTGGGCGTCGGTGTATTCGGGGTTCGCCGGGCCACGCGCCATCATGCTGCGCACCCGGGAGCGACGCATCGTCTGGAACTGGGCCTGCGCATCCGCTGCCTCATCGGCCGCGATCGCATTGACGGCCACGATCAGGTGCGGCGCGGCCAGCTGCGCCGACGGCACGAAGTCACGGCGGTAGAGCGCGATCGCCTCGTGCAGCGAGTCCGGCGCGAAGTGCGAGGCGAAGGCGTAGGGCAGGCCGAGCGCGGCGGCCAGGCCCGCGCCGAACAGTGAGGAACCCAGAATGTACAGCGGCACGTTGGTGCCGGCGCCGGGCACCGCGCGCACGCCCGGAACGATGGACTCGTCGCGCAGATAGGCCTGCAGCTCCATCACGTCCTGTGGAAACTGGTCCGACGCGCGGGCATCACGGCGCATCGCACGGGCGGTGGTCTGGTCACTGCCGGGCGCGCGCCCGAGGCCCAGGTCGATGCGGTCGGGGTAGAGCTCGGCCAGCATGCCGAACTGCTCCGCGATCGCGAGCGGCGAGTGGTTCGGCAGCATCACTCCGCCCGATCCCAGACGGATGCTCCGGGTCTGCCCCGCCACATGGCCCACCAACACGCTCGTCGCCGACGACGCAATGGTCGGCATGTTGTGGTGTTCGGCGTACCAGACCCGCGTGTACCCGTGCTTTTCGGCGGTCTGGGCGAGCGCGACACTGGCGGCGTAGCTCTGCCCAACGGTCTGCCCGGGGGCGATCGGGGCGAGGTCAAGAATGGACAGCGGAATCGTCATACTGGGCCTAACCGCGCAGCACCACAAATCGTTACCGCAGGCGCCGACTTGCGGCCAAGTTGCGCTGGCGCGGACCGTCACCGAAAATGTCACAGTGCTAGATCCCACCGCTTCAGACCCCACCCTGCCCGACACCGGCAGCGACACCCGCCCTGACACTCCGCCGACTCCCGAGGCGTTCCGGGCGCCGCTGGCCCCGCCCGCCCCGCGCCACTCCGTGCTCGAAGACGTGCTCGGCATCCTCACCGGAACCGTGATCGCCTCCTTCGGTCTCTTTCTGCTGAAGTCGAGCGCCGCCGTCACGGGCGGCACCGCCGGCCTCGCCCTGCTGCTCAGCTACGTCGGCGCGGTGCCGTTCGGCGTGCTGTTCTTCGCCGTGAACGTGCCCTTCTTCCTCCTGGCCATCTGGAAGAAGGGCTGGAATTTCACCCTGCGCACCGTCGCGGCCGTGGCGCTGGTCTCACTGTTCTCGTCGCTGCACCCGATCCTGCTGCAGGTCGACACGCTGAACCCGGTCTACGGCGTGCTGCTCGGCAACCTCGTGATCGGCGTCGGGCTGCTCGTGCTCTTTCGCCACAAGGCGAGCCTCGGTGGCTTCAACATCCTCGCACTCATCGTGCAGGAACGCCTCGGCTGGCGCGCCGGCTACGTGCAGATGACCCTTGACGTGGTGATCGTGCTCGCGGCGCTCACCGTGGTGTCACCGCTGGTCGTGCTGCTCTCGGCGGCCGGCGCGGTCGTGCTGAATCTCGTGCTCGCCCTCAACCACCGTCCGGGCCGCTATCTGGGAACCTGAGCCCGGAACACCGGCCGGCGCTGTTACAAACTGATTAAGTCTCGTGTTCCTCGCGGTGTTCGGTGCGCAGCCGACCTACGCTTGCCGCACACAGCTCACGCGATTACGCGCAGCTCCAACGGAACCGAACAGAAACACGAACCATGACCGACGACGAACTTCTGCTTGAAATGGACTACACCGGCTACGCAATGTCCTGCCGAGATCCCTATCTCACCGACGACGCCGACCTCGTGCTCTGCCGCCGGCAGAGCGGCCACGACGATACGCACGCCACGCGGGACGGCGCCGAAGTTCTCGTCTGGCCCGCCGACGGCATCATCTAGTACCCGGCCGAGGCGAGTCCGCGACGGCTCCCCTCAGCCGCGCGTCAATCGGCCCGCAAGCGGCCAACCCACGGCAGAAATCGACCGACCCGGGCGCCGTAGGCACGGTATGCCGGGTAGGCGACGAGCAGCATCCGCTCTTCCCAGCGCGCCTTCAGGGCCAGCAGCACGACGAGCGCGATCCAGGCCACAACGTGGGCGACGGATGCCCCGGTCAGCACGAGCGCGAAACCTCCGGTCATCAGGCCGGTATAGATGGGACTGCGCACGACCGCGTAAACGCCCGAGGTGACCAGCGCCGCGTCCTCGCGCGGAATAGGACTGGCCGTGAGCGAGCGCCCCAACCCGATGGCGCCCAGCAGTGCCAGCCCGAGCCCGGTTGCGGCGAGCACGATCTCCGCGGCGAGCACACCCCCACTGGGCGGCCAGAGCGACCCGGCGGGCAGGAGCAACAGCGTGAGGAGCAGCACTACCTGCAGGGCGACGAGGCCGCGCGCGAGGGAACGGTTCATGGTTCGAGGATATGCCGCACGACCACCCCGTGCGCACCGGTCTCCGCGGGCCGCCCGGCGCACTTCCGCCCTCTTATCGGACACCTGTCCGATAAGTGCTATACTGATCTGATGGCCTTCGGAAGCAACTCCCTCGCGAGCACACGCTCCGAGGCTCGCGCACCGGAAACTCGCAGGGCCGAACCCCGCACCTCCGAAGCCCGCACGACCGAACCCCGCAATCCCGAAACACGCACAGCCCCCGACCCGCGGGCTGAACGCACCCGTCAGCTCATCTTCACCGCCATCCGCACGCTGATCGCCGACCAGTCGGCATCCGTCTCGGTGCCCGACATCGTGCGCATCGCCGGCATCAGTCGCAGCTCGTTCTACGCTCACTTCGCGAGCCTCGATGTGCTCGCCGCCGAATATCTGCGGGCCCAGTTCACGGATCTCGATTCGGCCCACCTGCGCAACGACGTGGCGACCGGCGAGAACGCCGCCCGCATCGGCTACACCCGGCTTGTAGCGCACATGGTCGAGAATTTTCCGCTCTACGCGAGTGTGTTGGCCCTGCCACTGACCCGCAGCGCCTACGACCAGATCGTCGACGCCTACGCCACCCAAATGCTCGAATCGGTGCTCGTGCCCGACTCGATCCCCGATGAGGTGAACGCCGAACTCGTCACGACCTATGTCGCCGGCGGCGCGCTCACCCTGATCAGCGCTTGGATGCGCGGCCAGCTCGACGTCTCCGACGACGACCTGGTCGACCAGCTCGTCGCGCTGCTGCCCAGCTGGATACTCCAGCCCCAGCCCTGACCCCCACTTTTATCCCCCGCTCAACCCCTGCTCAACCCCCGCTCTTGATCACTTACCCGGTGCACCATCCAGTTGCACAACCTACAGAAAACAAGGCCAATCTATGAATATTGAAGTCGGCGAAACTCTCGTATACCCGCACCACGGCGCGGTCACCATCACGGCGCTCAGCTCCCGCACCATCAAGGGCGAAGAGAAGCAGTTCATGACCCTGAACGTGCACACCAGCGAGCTGACAATTCAGCTTCCCGTGGACAACGTCGAACTCGTCGGAGTGCGCGACGTCATCGACGCCGCCGGCGTGCAGGCCGTCTACGAGGTATTGCAGAACCCGTTCACCGAAGAGCCCGGAAACTGGTCGCGTCGCTACAAGGCCAACCAGGAAAAGATGGCCAGCGGCAGCGTCTACCGCGTCAGCGAGGTCGTGCGCGACCTGTGGCGCCGCGACCAGGACAAGGGCGTCTCCGCCGGCGAAAAGCGGATGCTCGAAAAGGCCCGCCAGATCCTCGTCTCCGAGCTCGCCCTCGCCCAGGGCCTGACCGATGAAGAAGCCGGCGAGCTGCTGCTCAAGGACGTTCTCGTGAACGTCTCCACCGAGCAGGCACCCGTCGAGGTCGCTGCGGTCTAACCCCGCACCCGCACAAACACACACGCACACACACAGATCGCGCCTTCGAATTCCGAAGGCGCGATCTGTGTGTGTGCGGCTACTCAGTGTGTGCTGCCGGCCGAACCGAAGGACTCGATGACCTCGCGCATCCGCGGCAGACCGAACTGGTCGGCGATCTGCGCCGCGGGGTGCGCGCCCAGGGCAGGGTCGGCATCCGCTTCGAGCAGAAGCCGGAGAATTGCCTCGTTGTTACGGAAGACGGCGCAGGCCACCGCGGTCTGCCCCATCGCATTCACGACGGATGTCGCCGCGCCCCGCCGCAGGAGATCCCGCACGGTGTCCGCGTGCTGGGCATAGCTCGCGACGATCAGCAGGGAGTCACCGCGGCCGTTGAGCATATTCAGCGGCACGCCGGCGTCGAGCATCTCCCCGAGCTGGCCGGTGTGCCCCTCGCGGGCGAGCTCGAAGACACCGTCGATCACGGCGGTGCTCGGGCTGGTGCTGGAGGGTTCTGCTGCGTGCTCGGTCACCGGTCACTCCTGTCGACAGTTTGACGCCCGTCGGGCGACCTCTCTATTCTGCGTCTCGTCGGCGCTGATCTGATACCGGAGCGTGTCGCGCTCGGTGTCAGTTGAGGGTCGGCAGCACCTGTTCGCGCACCTGTTTGCGCAGGATCTTGCCGAGCAGCGAGCGCGGGGTGTTCTCGATCTGCACGATGCGGCGCGGGATCTTGTAGGCCGCGAGGTGATCGCGGCAGTGCTCGCGCAGCGAGTCTTCGTCGAGGGTGGCGCGCGGCGCGAGCTCGACTGCGGCGACCACCAGTTCGCCCCCGCGCTCGAGCGGCTTGCCGAAGACGGCCGCATCGACGACCGACGGATGCAGCCGCAGCACCGTCTCGACTTCGGAGGGTGAGACGTTGAAACCCCCGGTGATCACGAGTTCCTTGGCCCGGTCGACGATCGTGGTGAACCCGTCGGGGTCGACGGTGACGACGTCACCGGTGCGGAGCCATCCGTCTGGCAACAGGGTCGCGGCGGTCTCTTCGGGATTGTTCCAGTAGCCCTGGAACACCTGCGGGCCCTTGAGCAGCAGCTCACCGGGTTCGCCCTGGGCGACCTCGACCGTCGGGTCGTCGAGGTCGACGACCTTCATGAGCGTCGACGGGAACGGCACGCCGATCGTGCCGGGCCGCCGGGTGGCGTGGAACGGGTTGCCGAGGGCGACCGGGGAGGATTCGGTCATGCCGTAGCCCTCGACGAGCAGGCCGCCGGACACCGATTCCCACAGTTCGACGACGTGGTCGGGCAGGTTCATCGCCCCCGAGATGCAGAACTTGCAGGAGCGCAGCGAGATACCGCGTTCCTGCGCGGCGCGAGCGGTGCGCTCGTAAATCGGCGGGACCGCGCAATAGACGGTCGCCGGCGACTTCTTCATCGCGTCAAGCACCATCTTCGGCTCGAACTTCGGAAACAGCACGAGCAGCGCCTGCTTGCGGATGCCATAGGTCAGGTAGAGCGTGAGGCCGAAGGCGTGGAACATCGGCAGGATCGCGTAGAAGATCTCCTTGCGGTACTCGGCGCCGTGCATCCACGCTTCGCCCTGCAGCGCATTGGAGTACAGGTTGAAGTGGGTGAGCATGGCGCCCTTGGCGCGGCCCGTGGTGCCGGAGGTGTACTGGATCGCGGCGAGGTCATGCACGCTCGGGCGCGGGTGCTCGGGGTCGAGGTGTCCGTGGCCCAGCAGGTCCTTCCACGCGATCGTGCCCGGAGCCTTGGCCGTCAGCGCCGCCCGGGAGGCCCGCAGGCTTTTCACCGGCAGGCCGAGCGCGAGGCGTTTCACAGTGGGAAACTCGGTGAGCAGGTTGACCGCGACGACGTGGTCGATTTCGATGTCGGCGGGAAAGTCGCGCACGGTTGCCACGACTTTGTCCCAGGTGATCACCACGCGGGCCTGGTGGTCTTCGAACTGGTGCCGCAGTTCGGGGGCGGTGTAGAGCGGGTTGTGCTCCACCACGACCGCGCCCAGGCGCAGGATCGCGTAGAACGCCACCACGTGCTGCGGGCAGTTCGGCAGGATGAGCGCGACCCGGTCGCCGGCGCGCACACCGAGGTGGCGCAGGCCCTCCGCCGCGCGGTCGATCTGGTCACCGAGTTCGGTGTAGCTCGTGCGGCGCCCGAAGAATTCGAGGGCGGGGGCGCTGCCGGCCTCGGCGACGGACCGGTCGAGCATGTCGATCAGCGACTCCCGGGGCAGTTCGATCTCGGCCGGCACTCCCGGCTGATAGTTGGTGACCCAGGGCTGCTCTGTCGTATTCGCCATGTTCCCATCCTCCCGCGAACCGACGGCCGCAATGAACCGCGGGTGCGGACATCCGTGCTGTGCACGTGGTGGAATAGACGGATGTCCCCGCGTACCGCACCGCCTCACCGCTTCGTCACGAGCAACGACGGCGTGCAGATCGCCACCTACGAACTGGGCGACCCGGTCAACCCGACGGTGCTGCTCGTGCACGGTTTCGCGTCGAGCGCCGTGGCGAACTGGCACGCCACCGGCTGGACCCGCGACCTCGTGCGCGCCGGCCTGCACCTGATCGCGATCGACCAGCGCGGCCACGGGGCCAGCGACAAGCCGCATTCCCCCGACGCGTACACGATGCACCAGCTCGTCACCGATATCGAACTGGTGCTCGACGCCTACCTCGTCAGCGAAGCCAGTTACGTGGGCTATTCCCTCGGCGCCCGCGTCGGCTGGCAGGCCGCCCGCGACTTCGGCGCCCGCATCAGCCGGGCCGTGCTCGGCGGTATCCCCGACGGCGATCCGCTCAAACGCTTTCAGATCGCGGATGCCCGCGCCCACCTCGAACACGGAACCGACGTCACCGACCACCTCACCGGGGTCTACCTGAAGATGGCGAAGACGCTGCCGAGCAACGACCTGCCCGCCCTGGTCGCACTCGTCGAGGGAATGCGCGGCGGCCCGCAGCCGAGCGCCGAGAACGCCCCCGCCCAGCCGTTGCTCTTCGCGACCGGCAGCGACGACACGATCCTCGCTGCGTCCCGCGCACTCGCCGCGGCCGCTCCGCAGGGAAGTTTCTTCGAGATCCCCGGACGCAACCACTTCAACGCGCCCACCGCGCGGGCCTTCCGCGACGCCGCCCTGGAGTTCCTCCGCGCCCCTGTCTCAATCCGCGAGTGAGCACTTTATGCACTTCCCGAGCGCGGGTAGTGCATAAAGTGCTCACTCGCGGGAGACGTCAGGCGCGGGATGGGCTAGTCGCGGGCAGCAGCGGCGGCACCGGTTGTGTGGGTGGTGAGTGAGAACATCCGGTCGAAGACGACGCGGCGGTCGAATTGCATCGCGTAGGCGCGGGCGCGGGCCGCCCAGTCGGTGCGCTCGTCGTCGCTCGTCTCGAGCAGGGCGTGGTCGATGGCGGATGCGATCGCCCGCGGATCCTCGACCGGCACGATGATCGCGTGGTCACCGACGGCCTCGCCGATGCCGCCGGTCAGGGTCGTGATCACGGGCCCACCGCCGGCGAGCATCTTCTCGGCCAGGGCGATGCCGAAGGTCTCCACGAACTCCGGCCGCGGCTTGCTCGGCAGCACGAACGCCGCGCAGCCGGCCATCAGGTAGGGCTTCTCGGCGTCGCCGACGTCGGTCAGAAAGTGGATGCGGTCGGCGAACGGGTTCTGCGCGGCGAGGTCGCGCAGGTTCTGTTCCTGCGGCCCCCGGCCGGCGATGACGAGGATCTTGTTCTGGCTCGAGGCGCTCAGCGCGTACCCGGCCATCAAGTCGTCCACCCCTTTCGCCGCTGTCAGCCGAGACAGGAACAGGATGTAGCTGCCCGGCTGTAGCCCGCGGGCCGCGAGCACGTCGACGAGTACGGATTCGTCGAGGTCGAGGTAGGAGTCGGCGTCGATCGCCGGGTAGGAGATCGAGACGCGGTCGCGGCACTGGGCGGCGTACCGGGTGCCGTGCTGGGCGTCGACGAGGGCGGACTCGGCGATGATCAGCTCTCGGGTGTACTGCGACACGGCAACGCAGTGGTCCTGGCTGAGATAGCTCGAGAGGATGTGCGCGGCGGCTCCGAAGCGGCCGGCGTCAACGGCGGTACGCACGACGTTGGTGACGTCGCTGCCCACGGCTTCGGCGATCGTGGTCACGTTCACCGGCAGGCCGGTGCCGCGGGCGGCGCGCACGGCATCCGTCACCGCGAGGGTGTGCGGGCTGAGGTAGAGCGAGAGGCACACGGTGGGCACGCCGTCGGTGAAGAGTTCGATGAGCCGGCCGGTGATGCCGGCCAGGTGGCGGCCGTCGATGACCTTGTAGTCGCCGATCGGTTCGGGGCGTTCGACGAAGATGCCGGGGCTGTAGGCGAGGACCGAGTCGAGCGGTTTCAGCGGCAGGCCGCTTTTCTGCAGCTGTTCGATGGGCCAGGTGACGATGCGCACCTCTTCGAAGCCGCGCTCGAGGGCGGTTTCGGCCAGGTTGCGGGCCTCGACGGAGTGCCCGCAGATCACGGGATCGGCGCGCACGACGATGACGAGGCGCTTGTCGATCGGGCGGTCGTGAGCCACGGGGGTGGTGCTGGCGGCGGTGCTGCTGACGGCGGTGGTTTCCATGCGATCGCTCCTAGGTTCAGGGGTGGTTTCAGGCTGGATACAGGGTTGGTTTCAGGTGCCAGTTGGTTTCAGGTGCCAGTTGGTTTCAGGTGCCGGTTGGTTTCAGGGGCCGGTTTCAGGGTCGGTTTCAGGGATGGGACGATATGTGGGAGAGGTTGGCCTGGGACGGAAGTTCGACGGTTCCCCAGTCGCTGGGTTCGGGGCCGAGTTCGACGACGAGTTCGCCGCCGCGGTGCAGTTCGGTGGCGCGCAGCCAGGTGCGGGTGAGCGGCTCACCGTTGAACTCGGCGGCCTGCACATACTGCACCGGTCCACCGGGAACGGGTTCGGTGAATCCGCGGGTGCGGATCGTGAAGGTGTGTCGCCCCACCTTCATCGACGACTCGAGAAAGGACGGCGCGTTGACGAGGAACATGTTCTGGCCGGCGACCGGGAACAGGCCGAGCGACGCCCAGACGAACCACGAGCTGAGTCCTCCGGAATCGTCGTTGCCCGGGAGCCCGCCGCGGCCGGTGCCGAACTGCTGGTGCAGCACGTTGTGCACGATCTCGGCGGTGCGGTCGGGGCGGCCGACGTAGTGGTAGGCCCACGGCACGTCCATGTCGGGCTCGTTGTTGAGCCCTTCGAACCGGCCGAGGTTGTAGCCGGCGAGCACCTCGGCGGCACCCGGGGCTTGCCCCATCTGCTGCACCGGGTCGGCGCCGTAGCCGAAGAAGGTGTCGAGCTGCGCCATGTATCGCTCCGGGCCGCCGCTCAGAGCGATGCGTCCGGGCATGTCGTGGGTCAACCGAAAGGAGTAGTTGTGCCGGCTGCCCTCGTAGAACGTGGAGTCCTTCAGCAGGCCCAGTTCAGGGTCGAAGGCGTTGGGCCACCGGGCGGCAAGAGCGGTGAACTGGGTGACGAGCGTGGTGTCGCCGAGATGTTCGGCGACCTTCGCCGTGCACCAGTACCCGAATGCCAGGTCGAGGGTATGGCTGATCGGATGCGCCTCGCCGCGCAGCAGGAATTCCTCACCGTAGGTGCGACGCAGGTCGTCGGACATGTGGATGAGCGCCCAGTCCCAGTCGATGCCGGGCAGCCCGAGCTGGCAGAGGTCGGCCAGGAAGGTGTGCGCGAGGGCGCTGCCCTGCCGGGAGAACCGGTCGCTGCCCCGGGCCATACGGTAGCCGATCGGAAAGTTGCCCTCCTCCTCGCAGATGGTGAGCAGGGCGGCGGCCAGTTCTACCGCGCGCTCGGGCATCAGCGCGGTGAGCAACGGCAGCTGGGTGCGATAGATGTCCCACATCGTGCTGATGTCGAACGCGAACGGGCCGGGAGTGGGCCAAAAGGGGCTCTCCGACGGCGCCAGGCAGGGCTTGATCAGCGAGTGGTAGAGCGCCGTCGAGAAGATCGTCTGGCGGTCGGCCGACGGGGTCACGACGGTGATGGCATCCACCAGGCTGCCCCAGGCTTCCTGGGTCAGGGCGCGCCGGGCCGTGAATCGGTTGGCGGCGGGCGCTGAGCCGGAATGCGCCGAGTTTGAATGCGGCGAGTCCGCATAGAGGTTCTTCTGGGCCTGCTCGACGCCGCGCAACGAGAACCCGATGCGCAGCTCGATCGTCTCGCCCTGTTCGCTCGGGCCGGCCCACATCAGGCCGAAGGTGCGCAGGGTGGTGGGGCGAATGTGGTCGAAGTCGAGGCGGGTGCCGCCGGGCATCAGGCGTCGGTCATACCAGAGCATCTGCCGCCACTGCGGGGTGTCGCACTCGATGTAGACCGAGAGCGGCACTCCCTCGGCGGTGATCTGGCCGCACGCCACGCCCGGCTCGAGGCATTCGATGTGCGCGCGCAGCGGGACGGTGGCGCCGTACGGAATCGACAGCCCGCCGAGCGAGAAGTCAATCACGATGCGGGCGTTCTTGTGTTTGGGGAAGGTGTAACGGTGCACGGCGCTTTTCGGCCCGACGGTCAGCTCGGCGGTGATTCCCGAGTCCAGGCTCGCGGAGTACCAGCCCGGTTCGGCTTGCTCGTCGGACAGCTCCCAGGTGCGGCCGAGCACGTCGAGGGGTTCCACCATCGGCGTCACCCGAAAGTAGTTGTAGTACTTGCGAATCGCGCCGGTGCCGGACTGTTGAAAGTGGGTGAAACCCGACGCGAGCTGCCCCTCGTGCAGTCGCACCGGAACGCCGTCGAGCGACAGGTCAAAAGGCCCGTAACCGGTGGGGTACCCGCCCGAATAGGCGCACGCCGACACCATGCCGAGCGGAAACGTGGCTCCCGGATGGGTGTTGCCGATCTGCGGCTTCGGCCACCACCAGGTGGCGGCGAGACCGCTGCGCGGCGGAAGCTGCGTGACGCCGGTACCGATGAACGGGTCGACCGACCCCGTCATGCGTTTCTGCCCACTGGTGTGCGTCGCGTATCCATCGTCTGAGCGTAGAACCCGCATTTATCGTCGGCGTGATACGCAGGTTACGATCGTGCGAATTATCGCGGGTGGGTGTCCCCCGCGCTGCTCGGGCCTGGTCCCGCGGCGAGCAGGGCACGGGTGAACGGATGCTCCGGGGCGTCCAGCACCGCCGCCGCGCCCCCCTGCTCCACGACGACCCCGTCTTTCATGACCAGAATGTCGTGGCTGAGCGCCCGCACCACGGCGAGGTCATGGGAGATGAACACGAGCGCCAGTCCGGTCTCCCGCTGCAGCTCGCCCAACAGGTCGAGCACCTGGGCCTGGATCGACACGTCGAGGGCGGACACGGGCTCGTCGCAGACCAGCACGCGCGGCGCCCGGGCGAGTGCCCGGGCGATGGCGACCCGTTGCCGTTGCCCGCCGGAGAGTTCGTGCGCCCGGCGCGGCAACAGGGCCTCCGGCAGGGCCACCCGTTGCAGCAGCGCGGCCGCCCGGGCCCGCCGAGCGCGGCGCGGCGTGCCGTCGACGGCGATCGCCTCACTCAGAATCTGCAGCACCGTGAAACGGGGGTCGAACGCACTCACCGAGTCCTGGTGGATGAGCTGGATCTGCCCGCGGCGGGCCCGGCGCTGCGACTCGGGCAGGGCACTCCAGGGTTCGCCGTGCAGCAGAACGACGCCGGAGTCCGGTTTTTCGATACCCAGCAGCATCCGTGCCAGCGTGCTCTTGCCCGAACCCGACTCGCCGACGATGCCCAGGGTATGCCCGGCGAGAAGGTCGAACGAGACCCCGGTGACAGCCTGTCGAGCCGTGCCCCCTCTGAAGCGTCCCGGCGTACGGTAGGTGCGACCGAGGTCGCGTGCGGCGAGCACGACCGGGCCGGCCGGTGCCGACTCGGGGGCCCGATCGAGGGCGGCCGCCGCGAGCAGCTCCCGGGTATACGGATGCTGCGGCGCGGCCAGCAGCGCCGCGGTCGGCGCCACCTCCACGAACCGGCCGTCTTTCATGACGGCGATGTCGTCGGCCAGGGCACGGATGACGTTCAGGTCGTGGCTGATCAGCAGCAGGGCGAGGCCCTGCCGTTTCAGATCGTGCAGCAGGGCGATGACCTGCGCCTGCACCGTCGCATCCAGTGCCGTGGTCGGTTCGTCGGCGACGAGCAGCGCGGGCGTCGCGGCGAGGGCCGAGGCTATCAGCGCCCGCTGGCGCAACCCGCCGGAGAGCTCGTGCGGGTAGTCCCGCGCGCGCACGGCCGGTTCGGGCAGCGCGACCTGCTCGAGCAGGCGAAGCATCCGCTGCTGGCGTTCGACGCGGCCGAGCCCCGATTCGTGGATCGCAAGGGGTTCGATGACTTCCGCGCCGACGCGGCGCAGCGGGTCGAGGGAGACGAGGGCGTCCTGGCTAACGAGCCCGACCCGGGCGCCGCGCACGGCCCGCCACTGCGCCTCGGTCAGGGCGCGGGCGTCCACGCCGGCGACGCTGAGCTCGGTCGCCGTCACGATCGCGCCGGCCGGTGCCAGGCCGAGCAGGCTGCGCGCGGTGACGGTCTTACCGGCCCCGGATTCCCCGACGATGCCGAGGCACCGTCCGGCCTCGATGCTGAACGAGACGCCGTCGACGATCGTCGTGCCGGCGAGCGTCACGCACAGGTCGCGCACCGAGACGACGCTCACGGCCGTCTCCCGGCCCGGTGTGTCGCCCCGGCCCCGCGGCCGGCGCCGCGCAACCGCAGGTGCCGACCGATCGTGCTCGTCGAGACGACCGTGGCGGTGATGACCAGGCCGGGGAACACCGCGATCCACCACGCCGTAGCCAAAAAGTTGCGGCCGTCGGAGAGGATGAGCCCCCACTCCGGGGTCGGCGGTTTCGGGCCGAGGCCCAGAAAGCTGAGGCCGGCGGCGGCGGTGATGGCCGTTCCCACGCCCATCGTCGCCATCACCAGCAGCGGGCCGATCGTGTGCGGCACGATGTGTCGCAGCACGGTCAGCACCGGGGAGACTCCGAGGGTGCGGGCCGCCTCCACGTAGCCGGCACGTTTCACGACGAGGGTCTGCACCCGGGCGACGCGGGCGTAGGCGGGCACCACCGCGATCGCGACGGCGACCAGCAGGCTCGTCTCCCCCGGGCCGATGATCGCGATCACGATCAGCGCCAGCAGAAATTCCGGGAACGCCATGATGATCTCGATCGCCCGGCTGAGCACGCCGTCACCGACCCGCCGGGACAGCCCGGCGATCGCGCCGATCATGAGTCCCGCGACGAGGGCGATCAGCGTCGCCCCGAAGCCGATCATGAGCGAGTAACGCGACCCGTACAGCACGCGCGCGAACACGTCCCGGCCGGCCTGGTCGGTTCCGAACGGATGCGCCGGGCTCGGTGCGAGCAGCGCCGCGCCGATGTCCGTGCGCACCGGATCGGCAGCCGTGAAGAGTCCCGGCAGCAGCGCCGCAAGCACCAGCGCGGCCAGGAAGACCACGGCGGCCCAGAAACCCACGGTGGCCCCGCGGCCCGGGGTAGGCATCCGCTTCGCCAAGGCCTTCGTGGCGGTCAGGGCGCTCATGCGCGTGCACTCATGAGTACGCCTCTGCCGTGGCCATGCGGGGGTCGAGACGATCGGCGACCAGGTCGACGATCAGGTTGATGACGGAGAACAGAACGGCGGCGAGCACGATGATGCCGAGCACGACCGGGATGTCCCGGTCGGTGATGGCGTTGAGGGCGACACGTCCGAGGCCCGGCCGGGCGAAAACGGTTTCGACGAGCACCGATCCGCCGAGCAGGGAACCGGCGATGTAGCCGGTCAGGGTCACGCTGTTGGCGGCCGCGTGGCGCAGGGTGTGCCGCAGCACGAGACGGGTGTGGCTCGCGCCGCGGGCGCGCACGGTGTCCACGAACGGGAGGATCGCCGCGGCGTCGAGGCCCTGCCGCAGCACTTGGCCGAGGATTCCGGCGGTGGGGATGGCGAGGGTGATCGCGGGCAGCACGAGGGCACCGAAACCGCCCGAGGCGACGACAGGAAACCAGCCCAGCCCAAAGCCGAAAACGGTGATGAGCACGAGGCCGATCCAGAAGGTGGGCGCCGAAACGGCCACCAGCTCGAGCAGCCCGACGAACGGGGTGGAACGGCGACCGCGACCGAACAGGGCAGCGGCGAGGGCAAGGAGCACCGCGAAAACCATAGCCAGCCCCATCAGCTGCAGGGTGGGGGCCAGTTGCTGGCCGATCAGGTCGGCGACGGGCTGCTGCATGCGGTACGAGGTGCCGAGATCGCCGCGCACCAGTCGACCGAGGTAGAAAAGGTACTGGACGGCCAGTGGATCGGCGAGGCCCCAGTCGGCGCGAATCTGCTCGCGTACCTGTTCGGACACGCTGCCGAGGCCGACCAGCACCGTCACCGGGTCACCGGGGATCAGGCGCAGCGCGAAGAAGCCGACCGTGGCGGCGCCCCAGACGACGAGCACCATGCCGCCGAGCCGGCCCACCAGGCGGGAGACGGGTCGGTTCTGGCCCACCGCACCGCCCGTCACAGCGCCGCCCGTCACTGCACCGCCCGTCACCGCACCGTGCTGAGCGAGGCCTCGTAGAAGAGCGGCTGGCCGTAAAGGTCGAAGCTCAGGTTCTCAATGACGGGGCTGTAGGCCGTGATGGCCGAGGGCACGGTGATCGGAACCATGGCGACGTGGGTCGCATTCCACTGCTGAATCTGCTGGTAGAGCGCTTCGCGTTCGGCGGGGTCGCTCGTGGCGATCGCGCCGTCGAGCAGCTGGTCGACGGTCGCATCGGCCGTCGAGGAGCCGTTCTTGTAACCGCCGGTGTGCAGGTGGGCGCGCAGCACGTCGGCGTCGACGCTCGGAAAGCTCCAGTCGGAGAGGTCGTACGCGCGGGCGTTGAAGTCTTCGTAGTACGAGGCGACCTCGAGGTTGTCGCGCACGATCTCGAAGCCGAGCTGCTTGAGGTCGCTCTGCACGACGTCGCCGAGGCTCGCGTTGGCGTCGGAGACCGGGTTGTATGCCAGCCAGCGGGCGCTCAGGCGAACGCCGTCTTTCACGCGGTAGCCCTCGGAGTCCCGCTCGGTCCAGCCGGCCTCATCGAGCAGGGCGTTGGCGGCATCCGGGTCATACGCCCAGCTGTCTTCGAGGCTCGGGTCATAGGAGTCGGGCGTGGCCGGCGAGAGGATGCTCCAGGCCCGCTCGGCCTGGCCCTGGTAGATGCTCTCGACGGCCGGGCCGACGTCCACGCCGAGGGCGAAGGCCTGGCGCATGTTCTGGTCGGCGAAGACGCTGTCGGCGACGTTCGCCTGGGTGCTGTTCTTCTCGTTCAAAAACAGCGTGTACGGCAGCCCGGGCATCGTGTAATTCTCGACCTCGAAGTCGTCGCCGATCTGCGCAACCGTGTTCGCGGTGATGTCGCTGGCGATCTGGGCTTCGCCGCTCGTCAGCGCACCGGTGCGCACCGCCGACTCGGGAAGAATACGGAACTCGATCGTCTCAATCGCCGGGGCGCCTTCGTGGCCGCTGCCTTCGGGAGCCCAGTCGTAGTCTTCATTGGCGGTGAAGGTGATGCTCTGGTCTGGCGTGTAGGCGCTCAGCACGTAGGGCCCGGTGCCGACGGAGATGTCGGGGCCTCCGGCGGGTAGCTGCGCGGCGTTGTCGCGCAGGGTCGCCGGTGAGTAGAAGCCGAGCTTGGCGGTGCTGACGGCCTGCAGGAACGGGGCGTAGGGCTGGTTGAAGTCCACGCGCACGGTGTACTCGTCGACCACTTCGGTGCCCGCATAGAACCCGCCGGTTTCGGCGTACCCGATCAGGCTCGCGGCATCCGCTGACGCGGTTTCGGGGGCGACGACGTGGTCGAAGTTGGCCTTCACGGCTTCGGCGTTGAAGACCTCGCCGTCGTGGAAGGTGACGTCCTCGCGCAGCTGGAAGGTGTATTGCAGGCCGTCGGCGCTCACGTCCCACGACTCGGCGAGCCAGGGCACGAACGAGCCGTCGGCCTGCTGGTAGACGAGAGAGTCGAAGGAGTTGCGCATCACGAGCGCGGTGGCCTGGAAGGCGGAGGAGTGGATGTCCATCTTGCCGCCGCTGAGGGTGCCGCCGTTGATGGCGTAGGTGAGGGTGCTGTCGGCGCTGGCCGCGTTCGGGGCGGTGGCGCTGCATCCGCTGACCACGGCGACGGTGACGAACACTGCCAGGGCCGCTCGAACGGATGAGAGGTGGGCGCGAACGCGCATAGACGGTGTCACTTTCGTGGGATGGTCGCCCAGGCGAGCAGTTTGATCAACACAGGCGCTGTTGAAGAGTGGACTGAACAGTGGGTTGAACGTTAAATCTACCCGTAACAGACCTACAAAGGGGCTTGCGAACCCGCGCACGAGCGCTTCGAGGCGGCTTCGGCCGCAGACTTCGACTACCGTTGATACTATGACGCTTTCTGACACCACCACGCAGGGCGAGGCCGACGCTGCCTCAACTGCGATCACTTTCGCCGATCTCGGACTCAATGACGCCATGCTCAAGGCGCTCAAGGTCGTCGGCTACGAAACACCGTCCGCCATTCAGGCCGCGACGATCCCCCCGCTTCTCGACGGCCGCGACGTCGTCGGACTCGCCCAGACCGGTACCGGCAAGACGGCCGCGTTCGCGCTGCCGATCCTGAACCGCCTCGACCTGTCGCAGAAGAACCCACAGGCCCTCGTGCTCGCGCCGACCCGCGAACTGGCCCTGCAGGTGTGCGAGGCGTTCGAGAAGTACGCCGCCCACATGAAGGGCGTGCACGTGCTGCCCGTCTACGGCGGACAGGGCTACGGCCAGCAGCTGTCCGCCCTGCGTCGCGGGGTGCACGTCGTTGTCGGTACCCCCGGACGCATCATGGACCACCTCGCCAAGGGCACCCTCGACCTCTCCGAGCTGAAGTACCTCGTGCTCGATGAGGCCGACGAGATGCTGAACATGGGCTTCGTCGAGGACATCGAGACGATCCTCGCCGACACCCCCGACGACAAGCAGGTCGCCCTGTTCTCGGCGACGATGCCGGCGCAGATTCGCCGCATCTCGAAGAAGTACCTGAACGACCCCGCCGAGATCACGGTCAAGAACAAGACCACGACCAGCGTGAACACCACCCAGCGCTACCTGATCGTGTCCTACGGCCAGAAGCTCGACGCGCTGACCCGCATCCTCGAGGTCGAGAACTTCGAGGGCATGATTATCTTCGCCCGCACCAAGAGCGAGACGGAGCTGCTCGCTGAGAAGCTGCGCGCCCGCGGCTACTCGGCGATGGCGATCAACGGTGACGTGCAGCAGGTACAGCGCGAACGCACCGTGAACCAGCTCAAGAGCGGCAAGCTCGACATTCTGGTCGCAACGGATGTCGCCGCTCGCGGCCTCGACGTGGAGCGCATCAGCCACGTCATCAACTACGACATCCCGATCGACACCGAGTCCTACGTGCACCGCATCGGCCGCACCGGCCGCGCCGGACGCAGCGGTGCGGCCATCAGCTTCGTCACCCCGCGTGAGCGTCGCCTGCTGACCGCGATCGAGAAGGCCACCCGCCAGCCGCTGACGCAGATGCAGCTGCCGAGCGTCGAAGACGTGAACGTCACACGCCTGACCCGCTTCGACGACGCCATCACCGCCGCGCTCGACGAGACCGACCGCATCTCGAAGTTCCGCGACATCATCGCGCACTACGTGTCCCACCACGACGTGCCCGAGGTCGACGTGGCCGCCGCCCTCGCGGTGGTCGGCCAGGGCGAGACTCCCCTGCTGCTGAACGCCGAAGACGTGCGCGCCCAGCAGCGCCACGACCGCGAAGAGCGCACCGAACGCAGCAACGAGCGCTACGGCGACCGTAACGATCGCGGCAACGACCGTGGTGGACGTGATGACCGTCGCGACAACCGCGACAGCTACGGGGACCGCGGCAACCGCGGCGACCGCGAGCACGCCCCGCGCAGCGAGCGTCCCGTGCGCTCGAGCGGCAAGCCGATGGCCCAGTACCGCATCGAGGTCGGCAAGCGCCACAAGGTGGAGCCGCGCCAGATCGTGGGAGCGCTCGCGAACGAGGGCGGCCTGAGCCGCGACGACTTCGGGCACATCAAGATTCTTCCCGAGTTCTCGCTCGTCGAGCTGCCGGCCGACCTGTCGAGCGATGTCTTCTCGAAGCTCTCCGCGACCCGCATCAGCGGAAAGCTCATTGAGCTGCGCGCCGACAAGGGTGGCGCGAGCCGCTAGGCATCCGCTCGCCCGGGCACTTCGGTTCTCGGGTAACCGGCAGTGAGATACGGAAAAAGCACCCTCGTTGTGACGACGAGGGTGCTTTTTCCGTATCTCAGTGCCGTGCACCGCCCATTGTGGCCGAGGTACGGATAACGTGCCCTCGCGACGGTATCAAGGGTGTTTTCTCTGCACCTCAGCGGCCCTGCACCTCAGCGGCCCTGCGCAGCAGCGGCCCTGCACCTCAGCGGCCCTGCGCAGCAGCGATCGCACGCTGCAGCGATCGCGCGCCTCAGCCGCGAGACCGGGCGCGCGCGGCCCGACGGCGGTCACGCCAGGTCATGGCGGCGAGCTCGGCCGCGTCACGCGCGCGCTGCTGCTGTGCCGCCTCGGCACGGGCGGCCCGTCGCTCTCGCCAGAGCACGACCTGCTCGGCGACATCGCGGGTCGGCGTGACCACGGGCGGACCGCCCTGAAGCTGCCGCCGGGCCGCCACCACCCGGGCATTGAAGTCGGTCAGGATGCCCGTGACCGCTGACTCGGACGGTGCCCGGTCGAGCCGCGCATCGAGTTCGGCGTTCTCGGTGCGCAGGGTGAGGGCGGGTGGCCCGAGGCCGGTGATCTTCTCTCGCTCGATCTTCTGGCGAATCCACCAGTCCGGGTCGTAGCCGTGCTCCAGGTTGGCGAGCGGTTTGCCGGCGCCGGGCAGGTTGTCGAACTCGCCCCGGCGAATCGCCTGCTGAATGGCCATTTCCACGTATTGGGCGCGGGCCTCCATCATGGATTGCCCGGCCTGGTTCTGCTCGGGTTCCGGTTCCGGGCGATCCGCGAGTTCCTCGGGCGAGAGCATCCGCTCAATCTGATAGCGGGCGACATTGAGTCGGGAATCGCTGCGGTCCTTCTTGCCGGTCATGGCTGCCAGCCTAGGTTGCGACCGGGGCAGTGTCGACCGGCGCGTCAATCACTGCGCGCCGCATCAGGAAATTCGTCAGGGCCACACCTCCTCGCACCGGATGCCGCTCCTCGACGACGACAAACCCGTTCTTCTCGAAGAATGCTTGGGCCGTGAGGCTGACGTGGCTGGTCAGCTGACGGATGCCGCGGCTCCGGGCCAACTCCCCGACCCACGCCAGCAAAGCGGTCGCGACGCCGCGACCGGAGACACTCGGATCCACGAACATCATGTCGATGTAGCCGCGATCGTCGACGTCGGTGAAACCCACGACGCGGCCGTTGATCGTGGCCACGACGGTGCCTGCCGCCACCCGTTTCGCCGCCCAGACAGTGATGTTCACGTTGTCCGGCGCCCAGACCGCGATCTGCTCGGGCGAGTAGTCCCGGCTGGCCGTGACCCGAATTGCCCGCTGGAACACGGCGAGGCTCGCCTCGGCGTCCCGGATATCCCGGGCGTCGTAGGCACGAATCAGCATGGTCCGACGCTACCAAGCCGGGTAGGAAGTGACCTGTTCGGCACACTTCCCGCGTAGCGGCGCAGCACCCGCGTAACGGCGCAGCACCCGCGCAGCGGCGCAGTACCCGCGCTCGGCCCTGAACGTTGGACAGCTGGCCACGTTGAGCGGCGCAACACTCGCGCTCAGCGTGAGGGCCAGCGTGAGGGCAGCCGCCCGGGCGTCGGCGGTCGGCGGCGGTCAGCGGCGGTCAGCGGATGCCGCCGATTGCACGCACGAGGGCGGCGAATCGCTCACTGGTGGGCAGGTCATCGACGAGTACCGGGCGACCGTCCGGTCCGGCGAGCGGAACCCGCCAGTTCGGGTACTCATCCACCGTGCCGGGCTGGTTCTGGGTGCGTCGCTCGCCGACCGCGTCGACGAGAGCGACCCCGAGCAGCGTCGAGGGGGTGAGGGCGGTGAGTGCGTACAAGGCCTCGACGGTCTGCTGAACGGATGGCGCGGCATCCGTCGCCGCACCCGGCAACAACCCTCGCTCTCGTGCCAGCGCCAGCACCGATTGCTGTTCGGCGGCGTCGATGGCGCGTTCCTCGGTGACCGGGCGTGCGAGAATGCCGAGGGATTCGCGCAGGGTGATGTGGTCTCCGGCGAGGTACCCGGTCGTGGGCGGCAGGTCGTGCGTGTTCACGCTCGTCAGGCACTGCTGGCGGTAGTGTTCGGGCGCCAGTGGAACGCCGTTATACCGTTCGAACCAGAGGATCGAGGTGCCGAAAATACCGCGTTCCACGAGGTAATCGCGCACCCACGGCTCGAACACGCCGAGGTCCTCGCCGACAACGATCGCGCCGGCCCGCTGGGCCTCGAGAGCGAGGATACCGATCAGGGCCTCGTGGTCGTAGTGCACGTAGGTGCCCTGCGTCGGGCTGGCACCGGCCGGGATCCACCACAGCCGAAACAGCCCCAGCACGTGGTCGACCCGAATACCGCCGGCATGCCGCAGAACGCTGCGCAGCATGTCCCGGTAGGCCGCATAGCCGGTCTCGGCGAGCCGGGACGGGTGCCACGGCGGCTGCGACCAGTTCTGCCCCTGATTGTTGAACATGTCCGGCGGAGCGCCCACGGTCACCCCGGCGGCCAGCACGCCGTGCAGGGTCCAGGCATCCGCTCCCCTGGCCTGAACGCCCACCGGCAGGTCGTGCACGATGCCGAGCGGCATGCCAGCCTTCAGGGCGGAGCGCTGCGCGCTCTCGAGCTGCTCGTCGCACAGCCACTGCAGCCAGCTGTGGAACTCGATGCGATCGGCAAGCTCGTCTTTCTGCCCGAGTGCGAAGGCACTGCGCGGCCCGCTCGGCTGCACGTCCCACTCCGGGGCATCTGGCGCGAACTTCTCGGTGAGGGCGCACCAGAGGGCGAAATCCGCCAACGCGTCCCCGCCGCGGGCGCGGAAGGCCGCGAACTGCTGCTGACGGGCCGCACGCCGGGGCACATCGTGAATCAGGGCGAGGGCCTCGAGCTTGGCGCTGTAGGTCGCGTCACGGTCGAGCCGGTCGGGATCGGCGTTGGCGGCGTGCATCCGCTCGGCCAGGTCATCGATGCGAGTGCGAGCATCCGCCGGCAGATAGGCGTATTCGGGCACGTCTTCGACCCGCAAATAGATCGGGTGGAAGAACCGACGGCTGGTCGGCAGGTAGGGCGAGGGTTCCACGGGCGGTGCCGGTGCGGCCGCGTGCAGCGGGTTCACCAGAACGAAACCGGCACCGTACTGGGCTCCGCCGATCGCGGCCAGGTCGGCGAGGTCGGCGAAGTCCCCGATGCCCCACGACCGCGTCGACCGCACCGAATACAGTTGCGCCATCAGGCCCCACGCCCGCTGCCCGTCGAGCGCCGGCGGGTTGTCGAGGTGGCTCGGCGTGACCACCAGAAAAGCGGATGCCTCGCGCCGGCTCGCGGCGTCTCCGTCGGTCGCTCCGCTCCCGCCCCTCCCCTCGGCACCCTCGGCACCCTCGCTCTCAGCGTGCAGCACATGCCACCCGAGCCCCAGGTCGCCGGGAATCTCGAAGATGCGCCGACTCACCGTGACCCCGTCGATGGTCTGGGTGTCCCACCATTCGTCGACCTGGAGCAGATCGCGGCGGCTGCCGTCTTCGCAGATCAGCCAGACATCGACGGATGCTCCCTGCCGCGCGTGTACCGGCACGCCCGCGGCCGTGCCGTTTTGAATCGACGAGTCCTGCACGACGACAACCGGCGGCAGCAGGCGGCGCCAGGGCGCGAGGGCGAACTCCCGGCGGGCAGCCGCCACATCATCGGCGGTCTCGGCAGCGACACCGAGGGCGGCGAGCACGGCGAGCAAGGTGCTGCGACTCACCGAGATCTGCGCGCCATCGCCACCCCAGAACCAGGTATCCACGCCGTGGTCGTGGGCCAGGGCGAGCAACTCCTCGCTCGGACCTGCCGGACCTGCCGGACCTGCCGGACCTACCGAATCAGCCGAATCGTGCGGGTCAAGATTCGGGGCGTCGACGACGTCGTCGTTCAGGGGAACGGTGTTCATACGCACACTCTATTGGGCGACTTCGGCCGGTCAGGGGTGGTGGTGGCCCCCAAGCGGGCGGCCACTCGGCTCCACTCAGCGGCTCCACTCAACGGCGCCACTCAGCGGCGCCACTCAGCGGCGCCAGCGCCGGGGGCGCTGCGCTCGATCGTTGCCGTGAACGGGCCGGCTTGGGGACTTGGGAGTACCTGATCCGTCACCGCTACGTGGAACCGCGCACAGCGCCCGCGCGCAGGGAATGCGCCGTGGATGCAACGTGCGTGCGCGTGCAATAGCCTTCGCTCATGCCGAAGCCTGGGGAACTACACACGTGGGATGTCGTCGTCGTCGGAGCGGGCGTGTGCGGGCTCACCATCGCCCATGCGCTGAAAGCCCGGGGGCAGTCGGTGCTGCTTCTCGACAAGGGGTCTCGCCCCGGCGGCCGCCTCGCCAGTCGTCCGCTCGGCGGAATGCTGCTGAACGCATCCGTCGCCAGCATCACGACAGAGGATGCCGGGGTGATCGCCGAGATCGGTCGTCGCACGGGGGCCACTTTCACGCGCGTCGCCGACAGCGACTGGGCGAGCGAGTGGGCGTTTAGGAAGCCCGCCGGCGAGATCGCCGAGCTGTGGGCCGCCGGCGCGGTCGTGCAGCGCACCTTTGTCACCCACCTCGATGTGCAGGACAACGGCCTGATCCACGTCGTGCCCCACGGCACCGGCGACCCGATTGCTGCCCAACAGGTCGTGCTGACCGCACCGATGCCGCAGAGCGCCGAGATTCTGCGGCTGAGCGGGGTCGATGTCACCGCGCCATTGGCCGCAGTCCGATACGCACGGCGCGACGTGCTGCTCTGCGTCGTGGTCGGCCCGGAAAAGAGCGAGCACTTTCTCGATGAGTCCGCGGTCATCGACCTGATTCGGATGCGGCACCGCGACGACACCGGCCTGGTGTGGCTGGAACTGTTCGCGAACAGCCAGTGGAGCGCCCTGAACGCCAACGTTGACGCGAACTTTGCGCACGCCCTGCTGCTGCACGAACTGCGTCGCCTGTATCCCGGGGCCCGAGTCATGAATTCCGACCTGAAACGCTGGCGCTACGCCAACGCCCGCGTCACGGTGCCGAACACGACCTTCGACGCGAACCAGGGCGCGCCCGGCATCTATCTGGCCGGCGACGCCTTCGGCCTGGAGCGCGATGTCGAACATCCGACGGGCGTCGCCCGCGCCGTGCGATCGGGCCTCGATGTGGCCGCTGCCCTGCGGTAGCGCTTGGCGGGCCGCGTGAGCCTGGGTTCTAGCTGCTGGCCTACGTTCTAGCTGCTGGGTCTGCTGGGTCTGCTGGGTCTGCTGGGTGTGCTGGGTGTGCTGGGTGTGCTGGGTGTGCTGGGTGTGCTGGCGCGGTGTTTTTGGGGTGGTCGCCAGGTGTCGGTGGGGTCGAGCCAGTGTGGTGCTGTGACGTGGGGTTGGCCGTTGATCATGCGGACGCGCCGGCCGCCGAGGTTGTCGAGGCTTTGGTGGTGCCACCAGCAGATGGTGCAGCCGTTGGAGATGACGTTGTCTCCGCCTTGGCTGTAGGGGATGACGTGGTTGAGTTCGCAGAAGTAGGCGGGCACGGTGCAGCCGGGGATGACGCAGCCGCCGTCGCGGGCGGTGATGGCGCGGCGTTGGAGGTGGTCGAAGAGGCGTTTGCGGCGGTTCTGTGGGCTGCCGACCTGCACGAGCTGGCCGTTTGTGTTGTAGACGATGGGTTCGACGGTGCTGATTTTCATGAGGTCGGTGACGGTGGTGAGGGAGGGGGGCGTCGAGGCCGTCGATCCAGCCGACGCCGGTGCCGGTGTCGAGGTCGGCAGCGTTGACGTGCACCACGACGGTGGGGGCGGCGCCGCCGATGCTGGGTGCGCCGGGGTCGCGGGCCCCCGCCACGAACCCGGATACCGCACCGGCAGCGGCGCGCCCACGCCGGCGCGCACGGCGGTGAAGTTGCCCAGCGCCAGGCGCCGACGCACCTCGCGCACCGACACCCGCGTCAGTCCGACGGGAGTGTCAATGACATATTCTCAGTTTACCCGAATAGAACTGAAGTTCGAGACTATACATGAGTAGATCTCATAGTATTAGCAGATATTTCTCCCCCAGTGCCTCACCATCTGGTGTTACGGCCCGACCCGCAGGTCCTAGACTCCGACCATGGCCAATCAGTCACCGCCCTCTCACCCGACCCTGCGCGAGCGGATGCACCGCTGGGCGACGAGGGTCGCCAGCGTAGGGCGCGAAGTCGGTGAAAGCGCATTCGAGATCGCGTTCTTCTGGCGCCGCTGATCTCAGGCTGAGCAGCGCATCCGTTTCATCGGCGTCCATTGCAAACAACGCTGTTTGAGATATTGTCAAGCATGACCATTCCCGCCGTACGCTCGCCGCGCGCCGATTCGCAACGCAATCGGGCACTGATCATCGACGCCACGCTGCGCTGCCTTGCCGTCGATCCGCGCGCCAGCATGACCCAGATCGCCCACGCCGCGGGCGTGGGTCGCGTCACGTTATACGGGCACTTCGCCTCGCGCCGAGAGCTCATTGACGCCGCGGCACACCAGACCATGACCCGAGTCGAAGCGGAGCTGTCCCCCCTGGCCCTCGACGGCGATCCCCTGGAGGCGCTGCTGCTGCTCGCCAGTGCGTCGTGGCGACTCCTCGACGGCGTCGAAGGTCTCGTTGCAGCGGCAGAGCAAGAGCTGGGATCCGATCGAATTCGTGAGCATCACGACCAAACCCTGCACCGAGTTCGCGACCTGATCGAACGCGGCCAGGCCGACAACGCCTGCCGAGCCGACCAATCCGCTTCCTGGCTGACCGCTTGCTACTTCGCAATTTTGCACGGCGCCGCCGCCGAGGTTCGGGCCGGCCGACTCAGCGACATGGAGGCGGCCACTGCGATTCCGAAAACTCTTCGCGCGCTGGTCTCCGCCGCAGGAACGCAGGAATAGTCCGGAGAGAATCTCCCGAAAACCCCTTCTCGTACAGTCATGTTGGAGTTATTATCGGAATAATTCAAACAACCGTGTTTGAATTTGAAGATTCGGAGGCCCGCCATGACCCGGCTCAGTTCAGTTCCGACAACGAGTGCAGTCCCGACAACGAGTGCAGTTCCAACCCGGGATGCAGCCACGCGGCCGCCGCGCCGCACCCGTGGCCTTCTGCGCTTCGTCGGCATCGTCGGCATCGTGATGTCCGCGGCGCTGATCGCCGGGGCCGCGACCAATCTGCTGCTGGAACGCGCCGAACAGTCCCAGATCGCCCCCTACGGCCAGCGTGTCGACGTTGACGGCGGCACGCTCAACGTCGTGCAGAACCGACACTCCGGCCCTCCCCTCGTGCTGCTCACCGGCCTGGGAACCGCGGCCCCCGGCCTCGACTTCGCCCCGCTGATCCGGCAACTCGATGACTACAGCGTCACCGTCGTCGAAGAGTTCGGCTATGGCTACAGCGACCAGAACGCCCCCGCCCGCACCGTCGAGAACATCACCGCCGAACTGCATGACGTCATCACCCAACTCGACATCCCCCAGCCGTACACCCTGATCGGGCACTCCATCGCGGGTTTTTACACGCTCCACTACGCCCACACCTACCCGAGCGAAGTGGCCGCGGTCGTGGGCATCGACCCAACCGTGCCCGCAGCGAAGGCCGAAACGGCGACACCCGCCGCAGATCTCTCAGCTTCAGCCGGACCGAATTGGCAGCGGATGCTCTCCACCACCGGTCTCGTGCGCGTCGCCAACACGCTCGCGCCTACCCTGGCCGAACCCGCCGGTGACGCCTTCACGGCCAGCGAGCGGGAGCGCATCCGGCTGATGACGAGCTGGAACTTCGGCAACGATGCCGTCGTCAACGAAACCGCCCTGATGGGAAGCAACGCCCAGAAGCTGCAGGACATCAGCTACCCCGCCGATCTGCCCGTGCTGACCTTTCTTGCGTCCGAGAGCCTGACCACGATTCCGCACTGGCGCGAGCTGCACCAGACCCAACTGCAGAACGTGACGCGACATGAGCTCGTCGAGCTCGACGGGGGCCACTACCTGCACTGGACCCAGTCCGACACGATGGCCGCCACGATCACGGCGTTCCTGGCCGGCTGATTTGCCCCGCGACCGGCACTAACGCCAAACTGACACCATGCACATCGCCGCGGCTCAACTCGATGTGCGCCGAATCTACCGTGGCGGTTTCGTGGGCCAGCTCGTTTCCGGAGGCATCTGGCTGCTCG
Source organism: Cryobacterium melibiosiphilum (assembly GCF_003602235.1). Classification (GTDB taxonomy): domain Bacteria; phylum Actinomycetota; class Actinomycetes; order Actinomycetales; family Microbacteriaceae; genus Cryobacterium; species Cryobacterium melibiosiphilum. The sequence goes on along the minus strand of NZ_QZVS01000095.1, from coordinate 68,282 downwards.
CTGCTGCGGTCGCGACCTGGATCTCACCGACGGCGTCGATGGCAGCCCTCTTCCTCGGCGGCACGCTGATCTTCCCGATCACCACGGTCGTTTTGAGCGCGGCCGGCGGGCCTGCGGGGCTGCCGAAGGGGCATCCGTTTGCCGCATTGGCGATGCAGATCGCCTTCACCGTGCCGCTGGGCATGATCGTCGCCATCGTGGTCGGGCTGACCGAGCCGGCACTCTTCTTTCCCGCCAGCATGATCGTCGTCGGAGCTCACTACCTGCCGTTCGTCTTTCTCTACGGCATGCGGCTCTTCGCCGTCCTTGCCGGGGTCCTCGTCATCGGCGGCGTCGCTTGTCTTTCGGTGTGGCCCGCAGGCGCGGCGGCAAGCGGGTGGTTCACCGGGGTCGTGCTGGTCGCCTTCGCGTTCGCGCTGCGGGCGTCCGCCGCCAGGCTCAACCCGAACGCACCCACCAGAGGATGAGTACGGTGCCCCACCTCGAAGCCCGCGCAGTTTCCGCGTCGATCGACTCCGAAGTGCTGCTGGCCCCGACCTCGCTCACCGTCACCCCCGGCACGGCCCTCGCTATTCAGGGGCGCAACGGTTCGGGCAAGACCACGCTGCTGCGCATCCTGAGTGGCCAGCTGCGGCCGACCGACGGCCAGGCACTGTTCGACGGCCACCCCCTCGATGAGCGCAACCGCGGCGCCCGCCGGGCTATCTCCGCCCGCATCGGCCTCCCCGCCTTCGCGCGCGAACTGACCGCCCACGAACACCTGCGTTTCATCGCCACGACCTGGGGTCGCACGGGCTCCACCGCGACGGATGCCGCCGACGCCACCCTGAAATCCCTCGAGATCAGGCCCCTTCGCAACCGCTTCGTGAATGAGCTGTCCTCCGGGCAGACCCAGCTCTTGTCGCTCGCGACAGCCCTCGTGCGGCCCTTCGACGTGCTGGTTCTCGACGAGCCCGAGCAGCGCCTGGACGCACACCGCCGGGGTCTCGTGGTCGCGGCCGTGCGCGCGCACATCGACCGTGGGGCCTCCGTCGTTTTCGCGAGCCACAACGCCGAGATGGTGAATTCGCTCGCCGACACGACCGTGAGTCTCGGCGAACAGTGAGTGGGCAGCGCCGGGTGCTCGCCCAGGCCCGAACGGTGCTGGCCGCCCGCAGCGGCGCATCCGCCAGAACCGCCGGTGACACCGGCTACCTGATCTACCTCGTATTCCTGACCGTCGTCCTCGTCGCGGTGCCGGCCGCGGTGTCGATCGTGCGCGGGGTCGCCCAACCGCAGGTTCTCGCCGCCCTGGACTCCCCTGGCAGCTATCGCGTCGTCGCCGTGGTCGCGGCGCTGCTCGCCGCCACCGCCCTGCTGCTCGGGCGCACCCGCGGCGCCGTGGTGCCGAGCCCGTTCCTCACCGAGTTTCTGGTTGGCAGCGATCTGCCGCGCAACTCCACCCTGCGTCGGGCGTTCATGGCCACCGCGACCGTGCTCGCCGGTTCGGTCGTGACCGTGGCGGGCCTCGTGATCGGGGCCCGAATCGTGGGCGGGGAGGCGGCATCCGTCTCAATGGTTCTGGTCGTTTTCGGCTTCCTCGCGTTCGCGATCGTGCTCGCCGTGCTGTGGCTGATGGGGCAGGGCCTGCCGCGCCGCATCACCGTCACCCTGGCCGTGGCTGTCATCGCGGCGGGTCCCCTGGCCGGCAGTGACGGCGTGCTCTGGGTCACCCCCGGCGGATGGCTCGCCGTGCTCTGGCAATCGCTGGGTGCGGGCACGCCCGTCTGGTGGCCGGCCATCGCCCTCGCTCTGTCGTTGCTCTCCCTTCTGGCCGTGCCAGCACTGCTGAACAACCTGCGCGGCTCCGAGATCATGGCGCAGTCGCGGCGCTGGCAGTCGATCGGCACCCTGGTGCAGACCGGCGACATCGCCGGGGCCTCTGGCGCGCTGCGCGACCCGCCCACCCGAGGCCGGCGCATTCGCATCCCCCTGGCCGGGCCGCTTCCGTGGGCAATTCTGCGACGCGATCTTGCCGCAGTCTGCCGATTTCCTCTGCGCATCGCCGTCGGCTCCCTCGCGCTGGTCAGCGCCGGCTGGCTCACGGCCACAACGTCAACGGCACCCGACGGCCTCACCTGGCTGACCGCCCTCGCCGGAGCGTCGATCGGATACCTGGCCGTGGGCGTCTACTGTGACGGCCTGCGCAACGCCGCCGAAAACGCCGGTCCCGGGTCGATGTATGGCCGAAGCGCCCTCACGATGATCGGCTGCCATTCACTTCTGCCGTGTGTCGCCGCACTCGCCTTCGGCGGGCTGGGCGTCCTGGTCGCCGGAGCATCCGGTACGGCCTTCCCGTGGTGGCTGCTCCTGGCCGTCTTCATCGTGCTCGTGCGCGTTCTCGACAGCGCGAAGGGTCCGATGCCGATCACCCTGCTGCTGCCGGTGCCGACACCTCTGGGCGATGTGTCGATTCTGAACGCCATCGTCTGGCAAGCGGATGCCCTCCTCATCATTGTCGCCGTAGCCGGCGGCCTCACGGTGAACTTTCATGCCCACGGCCTCGGAGCGGCCGTCTGGCTCGCCCTCGCCGCAGTTGGCGTGGCCGCCGGGGCGCTGCGGCGCATTCGGGCGCTTGGCGCCTGACATAAGCGCACAACAGAATTCTTCGCTGATTTTCAGCAGCGACGTGACGAATCGGGCCAGCGTCTCGTCGTCTTAGTGATGCGTCTCGCACGCACCAGCACGACGTCACACTCACTGCGCCACCAACGTAAGGGGAACCGATGTACTTTCACACTCAGCTCCTGATCAACGAGATCGCCAATGACGAACCGGATCCCGCCGCCGCGAACGCCCTGCAGGAAGGGCTCGGCGGCCAGTTCGGCGAGATGCGCACGATGATGCAGTACCTGTTCCAGTCGATGAACTTTCGCGGAGCGGCGGCCAAGCCGTACCGCGACCTCATCCAGGGCATCGGCACCGAAGAGATCAGCCACGTCGAGCTGATCGGCACCACCATCTCACGGCTGCTCGATGGCTCGCCGCGCTACCAGGGCAAGCCGACCGATCCGCTCGACACCCCCGCATCCGGTGGCAAGATTCCCTTGGAACTCGCGCTCACGCAGGGCAATATCCATCACTACCTCGTCGGCGCGCAGGGTGCCCTGCCCGTCGACTCCGTGGGCAACCCGTGGAGCGGCAGCTACGTCTACAACTCCGGCAACCTCGTGCTCGACCTGCTCTACAACCTGATGCTCGAATCCACCGGCCGGCTGCAGAAGTGCCGCATCTACGAGATGACCGACAACGCCACCGCCCGCTCGACGATCTCCTATCTGATTGTGCGCGACCAGGCCCACGAGAACGGTTTCGCGAAGGCCCTCGAGACCCTCGGCGTGAACTGGAAGACGCTGCTGCCGATTCCGAAGACCAACGCGGAGAAGTTTCCGGAGGTCAAGAAGCTCGTCGACCTGGGGCTGCAGAGCAAGCAGTACACGTTCGACCTGGCCGGGCAGTCCGAGGCGGGCAAGATCTATCGGGGTATGTCGCCCTCGAACGACGGCACCGAGCTCGACGCGACCGAGCAGGCGCCCGCCGGGGTCCCCTCGCTGATCTCCCCGGAACGCCTCGAAGAGTTCGCTCCCGGCCTCGACCCGGAGCTGCTCGCGCTCATTCAGGCGACCGCCGACCTCGAACTCGCCGACGTCGACGCCATGTTCGGCCCGGTCAGCGACCGCGTGACCGACTAAATTCCCTGGCTCACTCGAGAGGGGTGCACGACCGCCGAGTTTGGCGGTCGTACACCCCTCTCCCAGCCCGCTGCGCATGTTCGCCCGGTTCCGCTGACGCGCCCGGCTCAGCGCGTCGCCCGGCGCAGCGGCCCCGCGAACCACTGCCCGACTTCCTGCTGCGACCGCAGCCGCACGACCACGAGCTGCGGGTAACGGGCCTCCAACGGCGGCACCCGCTGGTCGTAGGAACGCCGCGTCGAGATCGCCCAGCGCACGATGTGCTCCGGATCCGTGAAGATCGTCCGAAACGGCGGCTCGATATTGCCGTTCCACAGTTGCGAACGCCGAATTCGACGACGGATGGTGCGCCCCACCACCCGGGGCAGCGTCACCCTCACGAACGGCAGATCAAGCCAGACCAGCAGGTCCGCCCGTTCGGCCAGAAGCGGACGCGCCTCGGTGTACTGCCACTCGGTTGTCCAGGACTCCGCGTTCATGAACGCGTGCACGTCGGCGACGAATTCCGGCCGGGCAACCCAGCCCGGGCCGTGGTATGGAGCGTCAATCTCGGTGTGTAGTCCTCCCGTGACGGCCGCGATCCGTCGGGCGAGTGTGGTTTTTCCGGCGCCGGACACCCCGGCCACGAGCACCCGTCGAGGTCGATGAGGCAGCGCGTCGTGACCGGAGAGCATCGCCCCAGTTTAGGCATCCGTTCTCGCAGCACCCGGTTTGGGCCGAAAGCCGACCCGGGGCCAAATCGTGTATCCCACGGCCCAGAGCAGCTCAATACCGCAGATCAGCAGCAGAATGCGGTACAAGCCTTGCAGGGCGACCGTCTGCGCGGCGTTGCCGACCAACCAGGTCAGGCCCACCAAGACGAGGGCGGAGATCGCTGCGGCGAGCAGGGTTCGTGCGACGTCTTGCCAGCAGGCCAGGGTGTATTCGGTTCCCGCAAGCCGAATCGGTGCCGGGCCATCGGCGAACCGGTGGGCAAAGTGGATGTCGGCCCAGCGGATCATCTGGTGTCCGTACGCGACCGAGAACCCGACGTAAACCGCGGCCAGGCCGTGCACCCACTCCGCTTCGGCCCCGGATCGAAGATGCACGGCGGTCGTGATCAGCAGGACCAGGTCGATGACCGGCGCCACAGCCAGCAGAATGAGTCCGAGCGTGCGGGCCTTGAGAAGGTATCGGGCGAGCAGGCCCAACACGATGACGACCCACAAGGCGATTTCACAGGCGATGAGAACAGACAGGATCACGATCGGCCCGCCTTCGTGGTCCACATCACGCTAGGCCACGTCACGGCGGGACGTGCGCCAGAGGCCCACAGCGAGCGGCACCCCGACCCACACTGCGACGGATGTGGCCAGCTGCGCCCAGCCCGTCGCGCTCATCTCGCCCATCATGAGTGGCAGCATCGTGACGTTCATGTCAAGCCATTTCGACGGCCCGACCAGCCCGGAAATGAACACGGTGAGCGTGGTCCAGACGATCGGCAGCGCGAGGTAGGCCACGATCGCAATCGGCGTGCTCAGAAACGCCAGACCGAAGGCCACACCCTGCGCGACGAGCAACAGCAAGGCCAGCGCGGCGCCGGCGAGCAGTGACCAGTCCATCGCCCACGATCCGTCTCCCCCGCGAAAGACGATGCCGACCACGTTGAGCACGGCGCCGATGACAGCGGTGAGCAGCATGACGAGCAGCCCGAGCAGGCCGGCGGATGCCAGCTTGGCCAGGTTCACCCGGGTACGCCGCGGTTCGAGGGCGAAGGTCGTGAGGCCCGTACGTTGGGACCATTCGCTCGTTGCGGCCATCACGCCGATGAGTGGCAAGAGCACGAATTGCGCCAGCGACGCAGCCGACGTCAGGTTGGACCAGGTCAGCTCCGCGGGTGGCGCGGTGGTCAGCGTCAGCACGAGCAGCGCCGTGTTCACCAGGGCGATCACGATCAGCAGCCAGAGTCCGGCGCGGGTGTCGACCTGTTTGCGCAGTTCGACCCCGCAGAGTCGGGCGAAGGGGATGCCGGTGGTGGCGCTGCGCTGCCGGGAAGGAATCGTCATGGTCAGGGTACTCATGCGGCCACGCCCTCTCGAGCGGTGTCGGCCGTCAGGTCGAGGAACAGTTCTTCGAGCCCGGAGACTCCGGCGAGCAGCTCGGTCTGGCTGCCCTGGGCGAGGATGCGCCCGCCGCCGATGATGATGAGGTCGTCGGCGATGGCCTCGACCTCGTGCAGCAGGTGGGAGGAGAGCAATACGGTGCCGCCGGCCTCCGCGAAGGAGCGCAGCAGGCCACGCATCCAGCGGATGCCAGCCGGGTCCGGTCCGTTCGCCGGTTCGTCGAGAATGAGCACCTGAGGGTCACCGAGCAGGGCATGGGCGAGGCCGAGGCGCTGGCGCATGCCGAGGGAATAGGTGCGGGCGCGGGCATCCGCTTCCCGCCGGGTGAGTCCGACGAGGTCGACGACCTCGTGCACGCGGGCCCGGGGCAGGCCCATGAGCGTGCTCGACAGGGTGAGAATTTCGCGGCCGGTACGGCCGCCGTGCTGCGCGCTCGCATCGAGCAGCACGCCGACATGGCGGCCCGGATTGGTGAGCTCTCGAAACGGATGCTCCAGCACCAGGCTGCGCCCGGAGGTCGGTGTGGTCAGGGCGCACAGCATGCGCATCGTGGTGGATTTGCCAGCGCCGTTGGGGCCGAGGAAGCCGGTGACGCGGCCGGGGCGGGAGATGAAGGAGACGTCGTCGACAACCAGATGGCGGCCGTAGCGCTTGGTGAGGTGCTCTGCGTTAATCATGTCTCCATGTTTTCGCTCGCCGGGGCCGAGCGGATCGACCCCGCGTCCCTCGCGCCTCCCCCTAAAGTCGCAGGTGCGAGGGACGCGGGGTGGAGGTCGGCCGGTTCGCACCCCCATACGCTGGGAAGCATGATCCCCTGGCCTCCGCCCGCTGCACCCCGGGAACCTGAAGGGATGCAGGCGACACAGTTGCGGCCGTGGTCACGGGTCTGGCGGTATCTCGCCACCGCGGTGACCGGCCTCTTGTTTCTCGTTTTTGCCTCTGCCGATTTTCTCGGTGCCGATTTAGACAATGTTCCGCCCGACATCGAGATTCACGTCGGCGGCCTCATCTTCCTCGATGTCGTCGTCGGAATCGTCGCGCTGTGCCTGCTACGGTTACGCCGGCGGCACCCGGTTGTGACGGCCGCCATCACGTCCGCGCTCTCCGGACTGTCGGCGTCAGCCCTCGCCTCGGCCGTCTGGGCCACGATCTCGATGAGCACCCATCGCCGGTGGCCAGGCGTGGTCTTCGTGGGCGTCATCTGGGCGCTGGCCACCGTTTTCTACGAACTGGTCCTGCGCGGGAGTGTGCCCGACATCGAGATGTACCCGGCGGTATGGGCATCCGGGAGCCTTGCGCTGGCGATTTATGTCATCTGCGTGGCGACCGGCTTCTACGTCGGTGCCCGCCGCGCCCTGCTCGCCACCCTGCGCGAACGGGCCGAGAACGCCGAGCGCGAGCAGGTGCTGCGAGCCGCATCGGCCCGCGACGCCGAGCGCACCCGCATTGCCCGCGAGATGCACGATGTGCTCGCGCACCGCATTTCGCTCGTCGCCCTGCACGCCGGCGCGCTCACCTATCGCACCGACCTCAGCCGGGAAGAAACCGCCCAGGCCGCCGGCATCATCCAGGACAACGCCCACCTCGCCCTGACCGAGTTGCGACAGGTGCTCGGCGTGCTGCGCGGCGGGCCGGCCAGCCTGGACTCGGACCCGCCCGAACCCGCCCAGCCCACGCTCGTCGACCTGCCCGCGCTGCTGGCTGACGCCCGCGAGGCCGGAACGACCGTCACGATCGCGGCGACGGATGCCCCGTGTTCCGCCCTGGCTGACGCCTTCGGAGCCAGCAGCCCAACCGACGGCGACCCGTCGAAAACCGTCTCCCGCACCGCGTACCGAATCGTTCAGGAAGCCCTGACGAACGCTCGCAAGCATGCGCCGGGCCAGCCGGTGGTCCTCTTGATCGAGCAAGCCGGAGATCTCCTGCACCTCGAGGTGAGTAATGCCCTGCCGGAGCGCCTGACGGCACGCGGACCGGGCAGCGGCGGGGTCGGCCTGATCGGCCTGCGAGAACGGGCCGAGCTCGCCGGCGGCCGCATCGAACACGGCACCGACGGCGGCACCTTCATACTGAAAGCATGGCTGCCGTGGGAATGACCATCCGCGTGGCCCTCGTCGACGACGACGCGTTGGTGCGGGCCGGGCTGCGCATGATTCTCGGCGGCGACCCGGCGCTGGAGATCGTCGGCGAAGCCAGCGACGGGCGCGCGGCGCTGGACCTCATCAGCAGTGAGGTACCGGATGTGGTGCTTATGGACATCCGGATGCCGCGCATGGACGGTCTCGCAGCCACCCGCGCCCTGCAGGAGCGCGGCGATCGCGCCCGCGTGATCGTGCTCACCACGTTCGACACCGACGACATGGTGTTCACCGCTCTGCGGCACGGTGCCGCAGGCTTTCTGCTGAAGGACACCCCGCCGGCCCAGCTCGTTGCCGCCGTGCACCGGGTCGCGAACGGGGAGCCCATGCTCTCGCCGAGCGTGACCGCGCAACTGATCGCATCCGTCGTCGCCGCTCCCGACGACCGCCGGCAGCGGGCCCGTGAACTGCTCGGTCGACTGACCGACCGCGAAACCGAGGTCGCGATCGCGATCGAGCGCGGGCTCTCGAACGCCGAGATCGCCGCCGAACTGTTCATGGGCGTCGCGACGGTGAAAACGCACGTCGGGCACCTGTTCACCAAGCTCGACGCGGCCAATCGGGTGCAGATCGCCCGCTGCATCCACGATGCGGGCCTCGCCTGACCGCCTGACAACCCGGTGGCTTGCCCCAAGGGGCCATCTGTGACACCTCGCGGAGGGATTTTCTCCTCAAGGGGCCATCTGTGACACCTCGCTCACGAGGTGCCAGAGATGGCCCCTTGAGGTCGCTTTCTAGCCCCGAGAACGAGAATCGGGGCGAGTGGTATGTTGTTTTGATGAGTGAAATCAGCGGGGGCGCGTCGGATCCACTTCCTCACGGTTGGGCGCGACTCGATCGGGCGGGCTGGTGGGCTACCTTCGCGGCAGGCCCGGGCAACGTCGTGCTCGTGGCCATCGTGCCCATCAACCTCGGCTCCGCTGTCGCTCGCGCCGTGGATATCTCGGCCTGGTGGGGGCTGCTGCTCGCGGTCGGCTCGATCGTGCCGCTGGTCGCACTGCTCTATTTCGTGCAGCGGCTGCGCTACCCGCAGCCCTGGGTCAACTTCGACACCGGAGAGCTGCGAGCCGGCCGCCGGGTCGTGCCGCTGGGCACCATCACCTGGGCCCGCCTCGACATGCTCGACCGGCAGCGCAGTCACACCCGCATGCTCACGCTGCGGTTCGGCGCCGAAAGCGGCCCACGGGCATCCGTTCGCCTGCGCAATCGCCGGGGGCAGACATCCGCCGCCTCGGTCACCGCGGTCGTCGCAGAAATCATTCGCCGGTCGACCATCGCCGTGCCGCATTCGAGTGACGATCCCGCGGGCCGATTCGCCCGCTATAACTTCCCCGGTTCACTCAGCCGCGACGACGTCCTCGACGTCGTGCTCAACCCACCGACCATCACGGACCCCGCCCCGGTCGTAACGGTCTGACCCACTCAGCGAGCGGATGCCGCGGTCTCGGGCTCCGGCCTCACCGCGGCAGCAGGCAGCGGTGGCAGCAGCACCTCAGCCCGCTCGGACCGCACCGCGGTGATCCCCCCGAGGATCAGCAGTCCGCCGAGCAGCTGCAGCGGGGTGAGCTGCTCCCCGAGCAGCAACCATGCGAAGAGCGAGGCGAAGACCACTTCGAGCAGCCCGACGAACGAGGCCAGCCGGGAGCCGAGCACTCCGGCGGCGGCGATTCCGGTGCCGTAGGCCACCGCGGTACTGACGACCACGAGCAGGATGATCGGCACCCACCAGGGCAGGAGCGCGCCGAACAGCGGCAGCTCGCCGAAGGTCGCGGTGAACGAGAGCACTCCGGTCAGCCCGAGCACCCCCAGGATGACACCGCCCACGATCAGGCCGAAGGCCGCGAGGGCAACGGGTGGCAGGTCGCGGTCGGGCCGGGCCGCGATGAAGAAGTAGGTCGCGCAGCCGATCGCGGCGAGGAACGCGAACGTCAGGCCGACCGGGTCGACGACCTGCAGGGCTCCGGGCCCGATCACGAGCACCAGGCCACCGACCGCGAGAGCGGAGCCGAGGAAGACGGCGGGGCGGGGCATCCGCCGGGAGACGGCCCAGGCGACGCCGACGAGGATCAGTGGCGCTAGAAATTCCACGAGCAGCGCCGTCGAGACCGGAATGGTCTGGATCGCCGCGAAGTACGCGAGCTGGGTGACAGCGACGCCGACGACGCCCATGCCCAGCACGCGCCAGCGGCCGAGCCAGAGCGCCGCCCAGCGCCCGCGCAGGGCCATGATCGCCAGGGGCAGCAGCACGAGCCCGGCGGTGAAGGCGCGCACGGTGACCGCGGCCGTCGGCGACCAACCGGCCTCCAGCAGCGGCTTCACAAGGGCGCCCGAGGTGCCGAAGGACACGGCGGAGAGAACCGCAACGGCGAGGCCGCCCGGTATCGAGGTGAGCTTGAGGGTTGTCGGCTGCATCGTGAGCCCTTCGGTCGCGCCTGTCATGGTCTAAACTGGCTGATACCACTGACAGTAGGACTGAACCGATAAGGAGTCAACTTGCATTTTGCCCCTGACACCGAAGAGGCTCTTGAATTTGTGGTGATGCTCGGCGACACCGACCCCGGCGCCTCCCGTAGCGGCCGGGACGAACTCGAAACGCTCGCCGACCTCGCCGCCCTGCTCACTCCCATCCCGTTCACCGGGCGCATCGACGGCGATGATGCCGAACTCGCCGACGTGCGGCAGACCCGCGACCTGCTGCGCCGGGTCTGGACCCTCGGCCGCGACGACGCCGTCACCGAGGTCAACCGCATGCTGCGCGAGGCGAAGGCTCTCCCCCAGCTCGCCCGCCATGACGTGTCGGACTGGCACCTGCACGCGACGGTTCCCGAGGCCCCCCTGGGCGAACGGATGCGCGTCGAGGCCGCCCTCGCGCTGATCGACGTGATTCGCAGCAATGAGATGGGCCGCCTGCGGCTCTGCGAAGCGGATGACTGCACCGGCCTGGTGCTCGATCTCTCGCGCAACGGGTCCAAGCGTTTCTGCAGCGTGCGGTGCGGCAATCGCATGAACATGATCGCGTTTCGCGAGCGGCAGGCCGCCGACACCACAGATTAGCGCTTGACGTCGACCCATTCGTGGCCGAGCGATTCCACCGTGGCGCCGCCGGCCGTGACCCCGGCGACGATCGCGGCCAGCCGTTCGGCGTCATCGTCCGCGATCCGCAGCACGGCCTCGCGCCCGTAGTCCGTTCCCAACACCAGCACCCCGCGCTGGCGGAGCTCCGCCTCGATGCGCCCGGCATCCGCGTGCGAGAGCGCAAGCGTGAAGAGTTCGCGGCGTTCACGCTCGACGACCAGGCCGAGCTGCTGCGCCTGGTCGATCGTCGTCAGCACGGCCTCCGAATACGCCCGAACGAGCCCGCCGGCACCGAGCAGGGTGCCGCCGAAGTAGCGGGTGACGACGGCGACGCAGTCGACGAACCCGCGTCCGTCCAATGCCTCGAGCATGGGCCGGCCGGCCGTTCCGGAGGGTTCGCCATCATCGTTGCCCCGGCGCACCTGATCGGGGACACCCGTCGGCCCGAGCACGAACGCCGAGCAGTGGTGGCGGGCCTTGTAGTGTTCCTTCCGTGCGTCCTCGACCACGGCATGCGCGTCGTCTTCGCTCTCCGTTCGAACGAGACGGCAGAGAAAACGGGAGTGCTTGACATCGATCTCGGCGTCAACGCGGCTGCCGGCGCCGCCGTGCAGGGTGAGATCGGCCATGCTCCCAGTCTCGCGCATCCGCCGCTTACTGCGGTGCGCCCGGCAGCCGGACCGTGATTGTCGTGCCCTCGCCCAGCACTGAGGTCGCGCCGATGGTGCCGCCGTGACGCGTCACGATCTCCCGCACGAGGGCGAGGCCGATACCCGAACCGGTGACCTGCCGGGCGGAACGGCCTCGCCACAACCGCTCGAAAATGTGCGGCAGCTCATCGACGGCAATGCCGGGTCCGCTGTCGGTGACCGTCAAAACAGCGTCGGGTCGGCCGTCAGCGGCGCCCGCGGACACGCTCAGCACGACGGTGTCGCCCGGGCGACAATACCGAGCGGCATTGGCGAGCAGGTTACCGATGGCCTGATGCAGCCGGTCGGCATCCGCTCGCACCCAGACCGCCTCGACGGCGTCGACGCTCACCCGCAGCTCCGCGGCTCGCAGCTCTGGTTCGTGCAGGTCGGATTCTTGCCGGGCGATCTGCGCCAGGTCGACCGATGCCAGCCGCAGCGACATTTCCGCCGTTTCAACCGCCGACAGCTCGGCCAGATCCGCCACGACCCGGCCGAGGCGCAGCGACTGGTCGTGCAGGCCGGCCAGCCCTTCGGGGGTGGGATCCACGAGTCCGTCCCGCAGTTCTTCCAGGCCGGCCTGCAGCGCGGCCAGGGGCGTGCGCAGCTCGTGCGCGACATCGGCGGTGAGCGTGCGCCGATCATGCTCGGAGCGCACGACCGAATCCGCCATGCCGTTGAAGGCGACGGCGAGTTCGCCGAGCTCCCCCGGAGCTCGGGACACCGCCCGCGGCGTGACCCGGGACTGCCGGTCACCGGCCGTGAACGAGCGGGCGGCATCCGTCAGGGTGCGAATCGGACGCACCAGGCGGCGCGTGACCAGCCAGCTCGCGGCGAACGCAAGGGCGAGCGCGACAACCGCGGCGACGGCGATCCAAGTCCACGCCACGTTTCGCACCCCGGAGGCCGAGTTGCCGCCGAAGCTCAGGCGCACCTCGCCGACCTCGACCGCGTCGACCACGATCGACGCCGTGACCGCGTTCTGCCCCATCCCGCTGCCCTGGCCCAGGCCGCCCATGCCGCCTGAGCCTGATCCCGCCCCCTCCTGGAGGGTCGCGCCGCTCGCATCCAGCACCGTGACGCGGGCGGATGCCGCTGCCCCGATCGCGAGGACCCGGCTGAGGTCCGCGGCCTCCCAGCCGTCGGCCTGCCGGTATGCCTCGGCACCCGCCGATGCGGCCGAAGCGGCGATGCGTGCCCGATCGTCCTGCAGGGCGACCTGCACGCCGCGGTCGACCCCGATCAGCGCCGCTCCGCTCTGCACGAGCACCGACGACACGGCCACGAGGACGAACGCGAGCAGCAGGCGCCGCCCGATCGAGCCGAGGCCCGTCATGACGGGGAATCCTGCGTCAGTCCCAGCCGATAGCCGACGCCGAGAACCGTCTGCACGACATCCGCTCCTGAGGCACCGAGCTTGCGGCGCAGATTCTTGATGTGCGAATCGATGGTGCGCTCGTAGCCGGCATATTCGTAGCCGCGCACCCGGTTCACCAGCTCATAGCGCGAATAGACCCGTCCGGGCGCGGTCGCGACGGCGGCCAGCAGCCCCCACTCGGTCGGAGTGAGATCGAGGGCGGCCCCGTCGAACCAGGCCCGGTGGGTGCCCTCGTCGATGCGCAGCCGGCGGTCGCCGTAGCTGACCGGCCCGGCATCGGCCGGAGCACCGCTGTAGCGGTGCAGCACCGCCTGCACGCGCAACACGACCTCGGCCGGGCTGAACGGTTTGGTCACGTAGTCGTCGGCACCGAGCTCGAGGCCGTGGATGCGGTCCTCCGTGCTGCTGCGCGCGGTCAACACGATCACCGGCAGGCTGCCGAGCGCGTGGATCTCCCGCAGAATATCGGTGCCGTCGATGTCGGGCAGGCCCAGGTCGAGAATCACGAGGTCGGCCGCGGTCAGCAGGGTCAGTGCCTCGGCGCCCGATGCGGTCGTGAGGGCAAAAAACCCGGCGCGTTCCAGGTAGCGACGCAGCAGTTCGCGAATGTCTCGTTCGTCTTCGACTACCAGCACCGTGGGCATACTTCACCCTAGCTCCGGCGCAGAAACGGATGCCGCCGCCCGGCCCGGCCGGCGTGATCTCCACACCGTCTCCACACGGTCGCCAACCCGCCTGCACGCCCCCGCGTCATCGTTTCATTACCGAGGCAGAGCGCCCCGGACCACATACAGGAGCACACCATGCGTAAGTCAGTCATCATCACCTCGGCGATCGCCACCGGCGTCGTCCTCACCGCCCTCATCGCGACACCGAGCCTGGCCGCCGGCCCGCGCAACGGCGACGCGGCCGGCAACGCCACCACCACGATGGCAGAGCGACAGGGCGCCGGGATGGGCAGCGGAACGAACAGCCAGAAGGGAGCCGGCTCGGGAATGTCCGGTACCAAAACCGGCACGTGCCTCATCGATGTCGCCAGCGGAACCGTCACGGCCGAGCAGACCGACGCCCTCGCCGCGATGGCCGCGGAGGAAAAGCTCGCCCACGACCTCTACGTCGCCTTCGCCGACCAGTACGACGCCGCGGTGTTCACCCGCATCGCCTCCGCCGAGACGAAGCATCTCGACGCGGTGAGCATGCTCCTCGAGCGCTACGACATCGCCGACCCGACCATCGGCCTGGCCGCCGGAGTGTTCTCCACCGACGTGACCCAGGATCTCTACGACACCCTGCTCGCCGACGGCTCGGTCAGCCTCGACGCGGCGATGGAGGCCGCCCGCACCGTGGAAGAGCTCGACATCGCGGATCTCACGGCCGCCGCGGAGGGGGTCACGGCCCCCGATGTGCTCGCGGTCTACGACCACCTGCTGACCGGCTCCGAGCGGCACCTCGTCGCCTTCGGTGGTTAGGCAGTTCGCCCTATCCGTGTCACCAGCCCGCTCAGACGTCGAGCACGAGGGTACTCGTGCTCGCACGGCTGACGCAGGGGTAGATGATGCGCAGGCGGTCTTTCTCGGCGTCATCCATCACCGAGTCGAGGTGCTGCGGTGTTCCCGCGAGCACCCGCAGCTCGCAGGTGCCGCAGACCCCGGTGCGGCACGACCCGAGCACCGGCAGCCCGCGCTCCTCCAACGCGGTCAGGATGCTCTGGCCCGCAGGCACGAGCACGTCCTGCCGACTTTTGCGGCACGTCACGAGCACCGGCTGCGCCGCCGGTGCTACCCGCAGCAAGGCGACGAAGCGTTCGAGGTGCAGGTGCCGCGCCGGTACGAGCGCCGCGACCGCGGTCATGAGCGATTCGGGCCCGCAGGCATAGACCTCGGCTTCGGGCAATCCGTGCGTGACGATGGCGGCCAGATTGAGCGCCGCGTCACTCTCATCGCCGGCATGGATGCGTACCCGGCCCGGGTAGCGCGCCACCAGCTCATCGGCGAAGGCCATCGTGCTGCGACTGCGGCCCGCATAGACGAGCCGCCAGACCCGGTGTGCCGGCAGCGACTCGATCATGGCCTTAATCGGCGTGATACCGATTCCACCGGCGACGAACAGGTATTCGGAGGCCGGTTCGAGCGCGAAATGGTTCTGCGGCCCCGATACCTCGACGGTCATTCCGGGCAGCAGGTTCTTATGAATCCAGGCACTGCCGCCGGCCGATTCACGGGTGTGCAACACAGCTATGTCGTAGTGATTGCGTTCCGCCGGGTCTCCGCACAGCGAGTACTGCCGTTGCAGGCCGTTGGGCAGGTGCAGGGTCAGGTGCGCTCCCGGCTGCCACAGCGGCAGTCGCTCCCACTCATGCATCTCCAAGCGGATGCCGAGCACCCCGTCGGCGACGGTCGTCACGCTGGCAACGACCATGCTCCGCTTCTCCTGCACGTGCGCGGGTTCGCCGACCGACACATCAGTCGCCCCCGACCGCACCACGGGCGTGCGCGAGCGGCCCGACCGCGTGCCCGTGACCATCCGCACGATGACCGCGACCGTGGTGAGACCGATGAGCGTGATCGCCACCGCTCGATACCACCAGGTGCCCACGTCGGTGCCGGTGAACCCGGCGTGGAAGGAGACCAGCAGCACCGTGAGGTAGCTCGCGTAGTGCAGGATTTTCCAGAATCTGCGTGGCAGCCGCTGCATCAGCAGCGACGAGCCCTGCACGGCAACCAGCAGGTAGAAAGCCAGGATGCCGAGGGCCACTGGCAGGGGCTTGAAGTCCGTCGCGAACGGCACGAGCACCTCGACCGCCGAGAACTTCAGCCACTGGTCGAGCATGAGCGACACCATGTGCAGCCCGACCATCACGAGCGCGGCGCCGCCGAGGTAGCGGTGCAGGTCCTGCAGCCAGGCGGGGCTGTCGATACGGCGCAGCACGCGGGTGGAGAGCAGGATGCCCCAGAGCACGGACGCCGTCATGAGCGCCCAGGCGATGATGGCGCTGGCGCGGGTCACGTACCACCAGAGGTGTGGGTCGATCAGGGCTGTCTGAATCATGGCTGTCTGAATCATGCCTGTTTGGATCATGCGTAGAGCGTCCAGTTCTCGGAGGCCATGAGGGCTCCCGTGTCGTCGATCATCAGTCCCGCCGCGCCGACCGTGGGAAGCCAGGCCAGGTAGTCGCGGGGGTCACGCAGAAATCCGGGTTTGGTGAGGGCCTCGGCACGAGCTCCCGAAGACGCGATCACTGACACCGTTTGAATCGGGGTCACCGCACTCCTGAGGCCGGCCGGGTCGAGCAGGTGATGGCGCTCCCCCGCGTGCCCCGGCTCGGTGCCGAAGCGTTTCTTGCGCTGGCTCGAGGTGGCCAGGGCTCCCTGTTGCAGGCGCACGACGGCCGAATGGGCGGAGAGGTCGAACGGGTTCTCGACACCGAGCCGCCAGGCCGTGCCGTCGGGCGCCGTTCCGGCGACGGCGATATCGCCGCCAATCTCCGCCATGACACCCCAGGCACCGGAGGCGAGCGCCAGCTCGCAGATCAGGTCGGCGGTCAGGCCCTTGCCGACGCCGCCGGGGTCGAGGGTCATGCCCACCGGCATCCGGATGACGCCGTCGCGGATCTCGATCGCGGCCAGATTTCCGGGCGCCCGAGCGGATGCGGGCAGGCGCGTGACCCGGGTGGGATCGACCGCCGAGGTGGTGTAGCCGGCCTCGAGCAGCAACGGCAGTAGCGTGGGATCGTAGGCGCCCAGGGTCAGTCGCGCCGCGTGGCGCATGCTTTCGAGCAGCCCTACGGTCAGCGGATCGACCTCCACGGGCCGACCTTCGGCCCAGTTCAGCCGCGAGATGTCGCTTGTCGGCTGAAATCTGCTCCAGCGCTGTTCGCAGCGGTCGGCCAGATCGAAGCAGTCGTCCAGCAGGCCAGCGGATGCCCCCACCAGGGTGATCGTTGCTCCGCCGCCCATCAGGCGCTGCCGACGGGACACGCTGCGCGGGCTCGTGTCGGTGTTGTGAAAGACGGCGCGCAGAGCGTCGCGGGCGATCGAGTCGTGGGCTGGTGCAGGCATGACCGTCAGCCCCCCGACCCGCCCGAGGTGCCGTTCACCGGAGCCGGAGCGGCCGGTGCAGGCACTGCCGGAGCAGGTTGCGCCGGAGCAGGTAGGGCCGGAGCAGGCACTGCCGGAGCAGGTTGGGCCGGAGCAGGAGTCTGTGCATCCGGCACCGGAACCGGCACCACGGGAGCCTCGACGGCGGCCGGAACGGCCGGAGCAGCTGCCGGCGACAGCGGTGCCGACACGGCCAGCTCCGTCGTGTGAGCGCTCGCCGAGACCTGGAAACCGGCGACCATGCCCATCAAGGCCATCGCGGACAGTGCCCCGGTGATCACCCGAGCGTTGCGGGCCGGGTGGGCTCGCCGAACCCGCCGGTTCATCGGCTCAGTCATCGTCGTCACTTTCGCCTGACTCATCATCGTCATCCTGTTCGTCGGCATATTCGCCGTCACCGTCGTCGTCATCATCGGAGCCGGAGTACGTGCCCGAGCCGCCGGAGGTCGCATCCGTTGCCGGAAGGCTCGGAGCGACCACGACGGGTGTCGGCGACGCGTCGCCCGACGGTTCGGGCGCGCTCGACGGCACAGTAGGAGTCGGCATCTGCGTGTTCGTGCTGACCGGCACGAGCACGTCGGTGGCCCGGCCGATGGTGCCGCTGTTCGCGGAGTTCAGCGTGTCGGCGTTGACCGCCATGGCGACGGATGCCGTGCCCAGTACTCCGAGGATGGAGAGGATCGTGACTGTCTTCGATGTCGTGAGATTCAGCTTCATACCTCGACAGTACGAATATGCCCCTCTAGTTTCGGCCCGCGAACATCCAAGACTTGTCCAAGAAGAACCCGCCACCCACCCCGCAGTTCGCCGACGCCCGCCGCAGCGGGCACACTGAGATCATGCGAGTACTGGTGGTGGAGGACGACGCATCCGTCGCGGACGGAATCATCGACGGCCTCGGCAGCGCGCAGTTCACAACCCGCCACGTGAGCACGGGCAGAGGGTGCCTCGCCGCGATGGCTGAATTTCGCCCGGACCTCGTGCTGCTCGACCTCGGACTGCCCGACATGGACGGAATCGACGTCTGCCGCGCCATCCGCTCAGACAGCGACACGCCGATCATCGTCGTCAGCGCCCGAGACGGCGAGATCGACCGGGTGATCGCCCTCGAGATCGGCGCCGACGACTACGTCGTGAAGCCGTTCGGAATGCGCGAACTCGTGGCGCGCATCCGTGCCGTGCACCGGCGTTTCGGCCAGAATGCGCCCGAAGCCGAGCCGGAATCGACCGAGCGCCGCTTCGGCGAGCTCGTCATCGATATCCGCGCCCAACGCGTCACGCTCGGCGACGCGGTCGTGTACCTCACGCCGAAGGAATTCGCCCTGCTCGTCTACCTGTCTGACGACCCGGGCGCGGTGTTTCGCCGGGCGGACATCCTGCACGATGTCTGGGACACCAACTGGTACGGCACCACCAAGACCCTCGACGCCCACATCGCGGCGATCCGAAAGAAGCTCGGGCACCCCGGCTGGATCGAATCCGTGCGCGGCGTCGGGTTTCGATTCGGGGTCCCCCTCCCGGGGTCACGCGCATGAAGTGGCGCCTGATGGCCGCCTTCATCGGCGTGACCCTGCTCGTGCTGCTGGTGCAGGACGTGCCGCTGAGTTTCTACCTGCGCGGCGTCGAAAACGACCGCATCGTGACCGCCCTCGAGCGTGACGCGTTCGTGCTCGCCGGGCGCAGCGAGGAGGCCCTCGAGAGCGCCGACACGACCGACGACACCGCCCTGACCGACATGGCCCGCACCTACCGGGATGCCGGCGGCGCCCGCGTCGTGATCGTCAATGCGCAGGGCGATGCGGTCGTCACCAGTGACGACGACCAGTCCCGTGTCGGCGTCTCCTACGCGTCGCGGCCGGAGATCATCGAATCCCTGACCGGCACCATCACCACGGGCACCCGCTACTCCGACACGCTGCAGCAGAACCTGCTCTACGTGACCGTGCCGGTGTTCAGCGGCACCGAGGTGCTCGGCGCGGTGCGCCTCACCTATCCCTCACAGGTGGTGACGGATGCCGTCAACGATCAGCTGCGCGTGCTCGGCATCGTGGCCCTCACGACCGTGCTACTGGCCGGCATCGTCGGGTTCATCTTCTCGAGCACCGTGACGCGGCGGCTGCACCTGCTGCGCGAAGCCACCGAACGCCTCGCCGAGGGCGACCTGGCCTCGCGCGCCGACGAGACCGCCGGCGCCCCCGAGATCCGCGCGCTGTCGCGCTCGTTCAACCGCATGGCCGAGCGCCTGAACACGCTCATCCAACAGCAGCGCACCTTCGCGGCGGATGCCTCCCATCAGTTGCGCACGCCGCTCACCGCCCTGCGCCTCAGGCTCGAACGGGCCCGCGACCTGCTGCACGCCGACCCGGACGGCGCCGCGGAGCGGCTTGCCGCGGCCGAGAGCGAGGTCGACCGGCTCGGCAACATCGTCGAGGGCCTGCTGCTGCTGAGCCGCACCGAAGGGCACTCGGCGCCGCTCATCACGGTCGATCTGGCCGCCATTGCGGGCGAGCGGGTGGAGCAGTGGGCGGCGCTCGCTGCGGAAAGTGGCGTGGAGATCCGCTACGAGGGGCCGGCTGACGCTCCGGTGCAGGCGATCATCGATGCCGCCGAACAGATCGTGGACAATTTCGTCGACAACGCCCTCACGGTCAGCCCTGAGGGCAGCACGATCGTGGTGCGGGTGGTGGTGGACGGCCCGGCAACGACCGTGCACGTGCTCGACGCGGGCCCCGGCCTCTCGCCGGAGGACTGTACTCGGGCCTTCGACCGGTTCTGGCGCGCGACCTCCGACATGGCCGGCAGTGGACTCGGCCTCGCCATCGTCACCCAGCTGGCCGTGGCGAGCCGGGCCCGCGCCCAGCTCACGCCGCGCTCGGGGCCCGGCCTCGACGCATCCGTCACCTTCGCCACGGCGCCCGGGTCCACTAGTGCGTGAGAAAAACCTTCAGGTGCACTAGGGCGTGGGCAGCATCGCCTGCGAACGCACTGTCAGGGTCGGAACGCCCCAGAAATGTACCTGTGAATCTGTGCCGACACAGTCACTCAATATATCTGCGATACTGGAGATCTGATATATGGCCTGTACTCATAGCCATCCGAAGACCCACACAACGGGCATCCACTTAGAGGAAACCCAATGACGGATCAGACTTTTCAGTTAATTGCTATCGTTTTATACCTCATCGGCATGGTCGCCATCGGCTACTTTGCCTTTCGTCAGACCAAAGATCTTGACGACTATATGCTCGCCGGCCGCAACCTCAAGCCCGGCACCGCAGCACTCAGCGCCGGAGCCTCGGACATGTCCGGTTGGCTTCTCCTCGGCCTTCCCGGCGCCATCTACGTCTCCGGCCTGGTCGAGGCCTGGATCGCCATCGGCCTCACCATCGGCGCCTGGCTGAACTGGAAGTTCATCGCCCCGCGACTGCGTTCGTACACCGAGGTCTCGCAGAACTCCATCACGCTGCCGAGCTTCTTCGAGAACCGGCTCAAGGACAAGTCCCGCCTGCTGCGGATCGTCTCCGGCCTCATCATCCTCGTGTTCTTCACGTTCTACGTTTCGTCCGGCATGGTCGCCGGCGGCGTGTTCTTCGAGGAGTCCTTCGGCTCGACCTTCCTGGTCGGCATGCTGATCGTCGCCGGTGTCACCCTGCTCTACACGCTGTTCGGCGGGTTCCTCGGCGCCACGCTCACCGACGTGGCCCAGGGCATCCTGATGCTCATCGCGCTGATCGCCGTTCCGCTCATGGCCCTCAGCGCCACCGGCGGAGTTGGCCCGACCCTCGACTCCATTCGGGAAGTCGACCCGAACCTGCTGTCACTGACCGCCGGCGGATCCGTGCTCGGCGTGATCTCGGCCGCGGCCTGGGGCCTCGGCTATGTCGGCCAGCCGCACATCATCGTGCGCTTCATGGCCCTGCGCACCCCGCAGGACGCCAAGGCCGGTCGCCGCATCGGCATCGGCTGGATGATCCTGACCGCCGCCGGCGCCATCGCCACCGCACTCATCGGCATCGCGTACTTTCAGCAGAACCCCGACCTGTCGCTCGGCAACCCCGAGACGGTGTTCCTGCTGCTCTCGCAGACGCTGTTCCACCCCTTCATCGCCGGCCTCGTTCTGGCCGCCGTACTTGCCGCGATCATGAGCACGATTTCATCGCAGCTGATCGTGTGCTCGTCGGCCCTCGTCGAGGACCTCTACAAGATCGTCGGCAAGAAGGACGCCACCCCGAAGCAGATGATGATCCTCGGCCGCTTCGGCGTGCTGATCGTCGCCGTCGTCGCCGGCCTGATCGCGCTGCAGCAGAGCTCCAGCATCCTCGACCTGGTCGGGTTCGCCTGGGCCGGTTTCGGTGCCGCCTTCGGCCCGGTCGTGCTGCTCTCGCTGTACTGGAAGAAGCTCACCACGTCGGGCGCCATCACGTCGATGCTGACCGGCGCGATCGTCGTCTTCGTCTGGGGCAACCTGCCCGTCGGCGACACCCTGTACGAGATCATCCCCGGCTTCGCGGCCAGCTTGCTGGTGGCCGTCATCGTGTCGCTCGCCACGTACAAGCCCAACGCCGAGATCGAAGCGGAGTTTGACGCCGCCGTCGAGCAGGCACACCACGCCTACACGGCTCCGGAGAAGGTCTCGGCCTAACTCCGCTGCTCCACCCGCACCACGCACGACGAACGGCATCCGCCTCGGCCAATACGGCCAGGAACGGATGCCGTTCGTCGTCCCCGACGTGCCTTATCTGCACAGCTGATGAACGGTAAGCGAAGACTGGGTCAGATCGACCGCGCGACCTCGCAGCGGGTCATAGCGTGGTGATGTCACTGTCGATTTAACCGAATCGGTTCGGGCGCCTTCTGTGGTTGCGCCGAGCCACAGAAGGAACCACATTGCACAAGCGCACTACCACCGTCAGTTCCGTTGCGCTCGTTCTGCTGGGCACCATCGCGCTGACCTCCTGCAGCGCTGCCGCCGACACGTCGGCTTCGGGCGACGACGCCGGCACCCTCATCGTCTACACCAACTCCAACTCCGACGGACGCGGAGAGTGGATCATCGAGCAGGCATCCGCCGCCGGCCTGGACATCGAAATCGTCGGCCTCGGCGGCGCCGACCTCGCCAATCGCATCGTG
The DNA here is from genome assembly GCF_003602235.1 of Cryobacterium melibiosiphilum. Taxonomy (GTDB): domain Bacteria; phylum Actinomycetota; class Actinomycetes; order Actinomycetales; family Microbacteriaceae; genus Cryobacterium; species Cryobacterium melibiosiphilum. Next base: position 45,942 of record NZ_QZVS01000095.1, on the reverse strand, counting down.
GCCGAAAAGAACAATCCCGTCGGCGACGTGGTGTTCGGCCTGAACAACATGTTCTTCGAGACCCTGAAGTCCGAAGACGCCATCGCGGCCTACACCCCCGCCTGGTCGGGCGAGGTCGACAGCGCGGCCGGCGACGCGGCCGACGGCGCCTTCTGGCCGCTCGTCGAGCAGGCCATCGTCACCGTCTAAGACACCAACACCATCAGCGCAGCGGATGCCCCCACCGAGATCGAGGATCTCTGGAACGACGACCAGTACAGCGGCCGGTACGAGGTGAATACCGCGCTCGGGCAGGCGACCCCGCAGCTGGTGCTCGCGGGCCTGCTGGCGTCGTACGCCGACGAAGACGGCGAACTGGGAATCTCTGACGCCGGCTGGGATCAGGTCGAGGCCTACTTCGAGCACGGCTCCCCCGTCGTCGAGGGCACGGACCTCTACGCCCGCCTCACGCGCGACGAGGTCGATTTCGGCGTCATCCCGAGCAGCGGAATCACGAGCCGCGACGCCGAATACGGCACCGTCACCGGCGTGATCAGCCCCGAAGACGGCGTTCCCTACGTCACCGAGCAAATCGCCGTCATCAACGGCACCCCGCGTGAGGCCGCGGCCGAGGAATTCATCGATTGGTTCGGCAGCGCCGACGTGCAGGGCGCGTTCGCGGCCGAGTTCGCCGCCTACCCGGTCAACGAAGCCGCCCGCGCCGAGGCGCTCCCCGAAGTCGTCGAGCTCATCGAGTCGCTGCCCAAACAGGACATCGACTGGGCGCTCACCCGCGAGAACATCGGCTCCTGGGTCGAGAAGACTGAGCTCGAGTACCTGCCGTAACGGTCCGCCCGACGCCCCTCGCCCGCCCTACGATTCGCCGGGCACCGCTGCCGAGTCTCGGTGCCCGGTGGGAGCAGCCATGATCAGGTTCGACAACATTCAGGTGCGCTTCGGCGACCACACCGCCATCCCGGGCCTCAATCTGGAGGTGAAGCAGGGTGAATTCTTCACCTTGCTGGGGCCGAGCGGTTGCGGCAAAACCACCGCCCTGCGCACCCTCGCCGGTTTCATCGAGCCTTCGCAGGGGGAGATCCATATCGACGGCACCGCGGCGACGAGGCTGCCGAGCGAGAAGCGCAGTGTGGGGATGGTATTTCAGAACTACGCCCTCTTTCCGAGCATGAGCGTGTGGGAGAACATCGCATTCGGCTTGAAGGTGCGCAAGACCCACAAGGCCGAGACCCGCGCGCTCGTCGATGAAATCGCCGGTCAGGTGGAACTCACTTCCGAGCAGCTCGACAAGAACGTGTCTGAGCTCTCGGGCGGGCAGCAGCAGCGGGTCGCCATCGCCCGTGCCCTCGTGCTGAAGCCGCGCATCCTGCTGCTCGACGAGCCGCTCTCCAATCTCGACGCCAAACTGCGCGTGCAGTTACGCGAACAGCTCAAGAACCTGCAGCGTGAGCTCGGCATCACGACGGTGTACGTGACCCATGACCAGGAAGAAGCCCTGACGATGAGCGACCGCATCGCCGTGTTCAACCGCGGCGTCGTCGAGCAGGTCGGAACTCCCGAAGAGATCTACAACCGGTCGGCAACCGAGTTCGTCTGCACGTTCGTGGGAGCGATGAACAGACTGTCCGTCGAGGTGATGCAGCGGCTCCGCGATGCCGGCGCCGCCCTCGAGGCCGACAAGGCCTCCTACCTGCGGCTTGAAAAAGTGGCCTTGCAGCGGCCCACCGAGGCGAGCGACAGCATCCGTCTCGACGGCATTGTGGCCGAACGGTCCTATCACGGAGCCCACAGCACCTACACGATTCACAGCCACGGCAGCTCGATTCGCGCACTCGTTGCGGAGGGCGGCGCGGCGCCGCTGGTCGCCGGGTCGCACGCAGAGCTGTATATCGATCCCGCCTCGGTTTTGCAGTACTAGCATGCGCAATTCCTGGCGCTCCCTGCTGCGCTCGCCCCTCGTGCTGGTCGTCGCCCTCGTCACCCTGTGGTTCATCGCCACCTTCCTGGTGTTTCCCAACGCCACCCTGCTGATCGGAACGTTCTTTCCCGACGGCCGATTCAGCTTCCGCGCGTTGGAGAAGCTCGTCAGCTCCGACCGGGCCATGAACAGCCTGTGGCACAGCTTTCTGCTCGCCGGCACCCTCGCGGTGACGGTCAACGTCGTGGGCATCTTCATCGTGCTGGTCACCGACTACTTCGCCATTCGAGGCGCACGGATGCTCTGGCTCGGCTATGCGACGACCCTGATCTACGGCGGAATCGTGCTTGCCGCCGGATACAACTTCATCTACGGTCGTTACGGCTTCGTCACCAATGCGGTCGGTAACTGGTTTCCCGACATCGACCGCGACTGGTTCTCAGGCTACTTCGCCGTGGTCGTCGTGATGACCCTCGCCACGACCACGAACCACATGCTCTTCCTCGGTTCGTCGCTCGCGAAAATCGACTACCAGACCATCGAAGCGGCCCGCAATATGGGGGCCGGAACCCTGCGCATCCTCTGGCGCATCGTGCTGCCGGCCCTCCGGCCGATGATCTTCGCGGTCACCGTGCTCACCTTCCTCACCGGGCTCGGGGCACTGACCGCGCCCCTGGTGTTGGGCGGCACCGATTTTCAAACCATCGCCCCCATGATCCTGACGTTCTCGAAGAGCAGCGGGTCCCGCGACCTGGCAGCACTGCTGGCCATCATCCTGGGCCTGGCCACGATCGTGCTGCTCGCCATGATGAACCGCGTGGAGAAATCGGGGGTGTACTTCTCGGTGGCGAAGGTGGCGACGCCGCTCACGAAGCAGAAGATTCCCAACCGGGCCGCCAACGTCACGGTGCACATCGTGGCGTACGCGCTGTTCCTTGTGTACGCCGCTCCCGTGGTCTTGATCGTGATGTTCTCGTTCCTTGATTCGAGCGCGATTCTGACCGGCACGATCACCTGGGATGCCTTCACCCTGGGCAATTACGCAACCGTGTTCGGTACTCCGTCGGTGCTGCGCCCGTTCGTCGTGAGCGTCGTCTACAGCGCCCTCGCCTCCGCGATCGTGGTCGTCGGCATGCTGTTCGTCGCGCGGGTTGTGCACAAACACCGCAATCCGGTGACCACGCTGATCGAGTATCTGCTGCACATCCCGTGGATCCTGCCCACGATCCTGATCGCGCTCGCTCTGGTCATGACCTTTGACCGGCCGCAGGCCCTCGTGGGGGGCCAGGTACTCACCGGAACCACCAGCATCCTCTTGATCGCCTACATCATCGTCAAGATCCCGTTCACGCTGCGCCTGCTGAAGGCCGCATTTGCGTCAGTGCCGGAGTCCCTCGAGGACGCTGCCCGAATTCTCGGGGCCGGGCCGCTCTTCACGCTGCGCACGGTGCTGTTTCCGCTCGTCATCCCCACCGCTGCGGCGATTATGGCGCTCAACTTCAACAGCCTCCTCGACGACTATGACGCCGCCGTGTTCCTCTACCACCCGCTGTATCAGCCGCTCGGAATTGCGATCAAGCTCAGCACGGAGGGCGAAAACAATCTCGACTCAATGTCGATCACGTTCGTCTACACGGTGCTGCTGATGATCATCATGGGCCTGGCGATGTACCTCGTCTACGGACGTGGCCGGGCCTCAACGGGTCGCCGCCGGCGGGTCAGACCGCGCTGGGCCTGACGACGGGTCTGAGCCGGCGGCGGCGTCCCACCAGGCGAGAACGCGGGTGCCGTAGAAGGTGAGCCACTTCGACGGTTCGCCGGCCGGCACGTCGATCTCGAACCAGACGCGTCCGGGGTGGCGGCGTTCCTGCTGCCAGGTTCCGTCAGGCTGACGGGCGGCGCGGATCAGGTCGATGGCGTCCGCGAGGCGCGGGTCTGGTGCGACGCCATCGTGCAGGGCGGCCTGCCGAAAGTAGTCGGCCGCGTTGACAGCGCTGTAGAACCAGCGGAACGGGTAGACGAACGTCGGCGCCCACGGCGCCACGACGTCGCCGGTCGACAGGCGGTGCAGCAGGCGACGTTTCAGCAGGTATTCCTCGCCGGCGTGCCGAGCCGCGCGGAGTTCGTCGGGTGTTCCGTTGACGATACCGCCAGTCACCTCTTCGTAGTAGAGCAGACCGCGCAGCGAGTTGATCGTGGAGTGGAACGACGATCGGGTCGACCCCTCAACCCACTCGCAGTTCCAGCCGCCCTCCGTCATCTGGTGATCCACGAACCACTGGGCGAGGCCCGAGACGTTTGCTCCCAGCCAAGCACCGTTGGCGAGCGTGAACGCGTTGATGCAGGCGTCGACCTCACCGTTCCAGTACGGCAGGTTTTCGTATTCCCACCGGCTGTTCGCCGCGAGCAGCTCGGCCGTTCCGGCGAGGGCGTTCGCGTCGACACCCCAGTCCCGCAGGGAGTTCAGGGACCAGGTGGTGGCCGTGTACGGCTGGCCGGCGTCATCCGCTGCCTCGGGGCCCTCGAAATCGAAGTCCCCGGGAAAGTACGCCCCGCCCGCCCACTGGCCGTCGGCATCCTGCAGCGCGAGCAGCCGCGCGCCGAAGCCCTCGGTGGCCACCCGGGCACGGGTCGCGGTCCAGACTTCGGCTGGCGCGCCGACCAGGTCGCGTTCGACCTGCCAGCGCAGGGCGGGGTCGGAGTCGAGGAGCCAAGCGAGCAGAATCGGGTCGAGGGTCATGACCAGCAGGCTACCCGCCACGTGCGACACCGTGCAGGCGAGTTGACAGAGTCGCCCGTGCGGAGGAGACGCGGCCCGTGCGCCCCAAAACTGCTCGTGCGCGTGGCAGGCCAGGCCAGGCGCACGAGCAGTTTTTGAGCGCATGAACGACAGAGCCCGCAGCGTAGGGGCGCACGAGCAGGTTTTCGTCGCGCGGCGGGAGCTAGGCCGTGTCGGAGGAGGGCGCCGCGGCATCCGCTGCGGCCGTCTTGCTGTCGGCGGGGTCGCGTTGGCGGCGGCTCGCGAGCAGGAAGGGCACGCCGATCACCTCCACGATGCCGCCGATCACGAGCGAGGTGCCGTAGCCGCCGAGGTCGGCGGCCCGGCCGAGACCCGGCTGGATGAACACCCCGCCGAGGCTGCCGAACAGCGAGTCGAACGACAGAACGGTCGCGCGCTGTTTCGACGGGATCATGTCGTTCAGGTAGGCCTGTCGCACCGGCGTCGCGACGGCGAAGACGAACCCCCAGACCACCAGCAGCACGAGGGCGAACCAGAAGGAACGGTTCACGCCCAGCACGATGAGTACCGCGATGCTGGCGACGGATGCCCCGATCACCGCGGTCGTGCGCCGCACGAAGAGCGCACGGATGCGCGGTGCGAGCACTCCCCCGGCGATCTGGGCGAGCGAGAGTGCCGCGGCGGCCAACCCGGCGATGGAGTACGCGGACGGGTCGCCGTAGAGCTCGAGCAGGTACGGCTGCAGGGCGTAGAAAGCGTAGATGCCGACCCCACCGGCGAACGGAGCGGAGAGTATCACGTAGCGCACCGAGCGCTTCCTGAGGCCGTGCTCGATCGACTGCGTCAACACGTTGCGCGTCGCCGTGATCGGGCCCGCGGAGCGATCCGGGGTGAAGCCAAGGTCTCGCATGACGACGAACGCGAATACGAACATCGCCACCAGCACGGCCGCCCGAATCAGGAACGGCACGCCCAGGTTGGTGGCCTGGGCGATGACCCCGCCGAGCACCGAACCGGCGAACATCGCGATGCCGGCGACGACGAGGCCGCGGCCGAAGACCGCCTCGAGGCTGCCGGTGTAGCCCGTCGCGGTGAGCGCGTCGACGAGCCAGGCCTCGACCGCGCCGGAAAAGAAGGTGAAGCCGAGCCCGAGCAGCACGGACACGATCGCCCACCACACGAAGGGCGCCTGCCAGAGCCACAGCAGCCAGTACAGGGCCGTCGTGACCGACAAAGTGATGGTTCCGAGCAGGTATGACGCCTTGCGGCCGACCGTGTCGGCGACGACCCCGGTGGGAATTTCGAAGATGACCATGCCCGCGGTGAAGAACGCGTTGGCCGCGAAGGCCTCGAAGTTCGACAGCCCCGCGTCGAGCAGAAACAGCGTGTTGATGCCCCAGATGAACGACGCTGCGAGGGTGTTTCCGAGCAGCAGGGTCAGGTAGATGCGCTGCACGCGCCGGGCCGCGGGGGTCACGATCCGGCACCGCGTGAAAGGGTCCGTTCCGTCATGTCGGCCATCATCGCCCCGATCCGGGGGGAAGGCTAGGTGCAGCCCGGATGGCCCGGACGTGGCGCCCGTTACCTTCGAATAATTGGCCACAGCACTCGGAAAGCCGCAGGAATCGCGGGGCACTCCTCAGACCGCGCAGCCACCGCCGGCCAAAGCGGGGAGTGTCGGAGGATGCTGACACACTGTTCTCATGACCAGCATGGAAGCTGTATTTGAGGAAGTAGCCGGTGTATTACACCGGTGTCAGCCGTCCGCGGCCCTGTTCGCGGAGCTATCCGATGAAGAATCGGAGCGCACCCACACCGCAATCTCCCACTTCGTCCGCGAAGCCACAACCTACCAAGCCCTGTCCGCAGCGAATATTCACAAACGCTCCGACTGGCAGCTCAAAGCCGCCGGCCTCGCTCGCCGTAAAGGGTTCAGAGGCACGGAAGAGTTGTTGCAGTCCCTCGACGGCGGTGGCGCCGGCACCCGGTCGGAGCAGCGCCACCTGATCAGCGCCGGGTTGATGGCCGCTGAGGCCGAGACCGCCCGGCTGCGACAGCTCGAAGCCGACCTGATCGCCGTGGAGAATCCCGAGCTCCCGCACACTGTGGTTGAGACGCCGTGGTACTCCGCACTGGGAGATGCCGTCGCAGACGGCACGCTGGGCACGAATGCGGCGTATCTAATTCGCACCGGCCTCGGCGAGCCGGCCGAGGGCGTGACCGATGACATGCTGCGCGAGGCCCTCGCCGGGTTGATCACGGAGTGCCGCACCCTGAACGCGGACCAGGCCGCGACCGCGGCCCGGCACGCGCGCAACACCATCGACGCGGCCGGTATCGCCAGTCGAGCCGAAGCCATGCGCGACCGGCAGTATGTGCGCACCTACATCAAGCCCGACGGCATGCTGCACGGCGACTTCGAACTCGACCCCGTCAACGGCGCGTCGGTTGTCGAGCCTGTCGAGACATAACAGCTTCCTGCTGCAGGTGACGGGGCCGCGCACCGGTGGGCCGCGGTTCACCATCAAGGAGGAGAAAGCCCGGGCGGAAGCACTGATCAATGACCCGCGCTCGACCGGGCGGATTCGGGCCGAGTTCCTGATCGAAGCGCTGAAAGTGGCCGCGTCGGCGAACCCGAACGAAATGTTCGTGCGGGAGCCAGCCCTGAAGATCGTCGCGACGGCCGAGCAACCCAGCGAGCACCCCGGCGTGCACCCGGGCGGACCGCCGGAAACCGGGCACCGTGGCCGGCTGGTCGTCGGAAACGGATTCGTCGAGGGTGGCAGCGACCCGGCGCCAGCCGCCGTGATCGAGACGCTGATCTGCGACAGCGGGTTCACGCCGGTTCTGTTCAGCTTCGACGGGAAACCCCTGGACGTGGGCCGGGCGCTGCGCCTGTTCAACAAAGAGCAGCGTCAGGCCCTGGCCGTCCGTGACGGCGGCTGCATGATGCCGGGCTGCCTGATGCCACCGTCGTGGACCGAGACCCACCACCTCGACCTGTACTCCACCGAAAACGGGCAAACCGATATCGACGTCGGAATGCTGTTCTGCGCCACCCACCACCTGCGCATCCACAACGACCACTGGAGGGTCATCCTAAAACACGGCCGCTATTTTCTGATTCCACCGGCCACCACCGACCCCGACCGAACACCCATGCCGCTGCAGAGCAAGTCACCGCTGAAACTCGGTTCACCCTTCCGGCTCGGTTAGCGGCGGAGCTGTCCCGTCAGGTGCCTGGTCAAATGTAGTAGGTTGCGCGCCCGCGACGGCCTGATGGCGAGGCGGGATGGCTGGGCGTCTCGCCTACCCGAACGGCCACGCTCACCCGAAGTGCGCTTGCGGTGGTCTCGACCGAGGCGGCCGGTTCCCGCTCGAGTTGGAAGGTTGCCGAGAAACGCGTCAGCAGCCGGGCATCCCCCGCGAGCACGCGCAGGGTGGTGGTTCCGGTCTGCCACTCACCCGCCAGCAGGCTGCAGACATCGTCCGCCATGACCACTAGGTCCGCAACGAGTACTCCAGTGACGCCCGACACACGCTGGACGCTTGGGACGCCGACGGCCGCAAGGGGGGCCGACAGCGCGGCGGAGGGCGCGGCAGTGCGCACCGTCAGCACGCCGGCATCGACCAACACGATGAGAGCAACGTTACCGACGTGCACGCCGTAGGTCGTTGCGGGAAGTGCGCGGGCGGCATCCGCGTGAAAGGCACTGCGGAGGTCGATCGTCAGCGACTCGGTCGTCGCGTTCTCGCCGTCGGCTCGTTCACCGAGCGCCCGAAAGCCCCAGCGCCCGAGAGCCAGGATGACCGGTTCGAGGTCGCGGCCGTAGTCAGTGAGCATGTAACCGAGCCCGTGCGCCAAAGGAAGCCGCCGCACGACGCCGGCCTGCTGCAATTCCTTGAGTCGGGTGCTCAGGATGTTGGTGGGGATGCGCGGCAGCCCCGTCTTCAGGTCGGTGTAGCGGCGCGGCCCCACGAGCAGGTCGCGAACGATGAGCAGCGCCCACCGTTCGCCGACCAGCTCGAGGGCGGCGACGACCGCCGAGTGTTGGCCGTAACTGCGAGCGGCCACCCGGGATCAGGCGTCCGTGCTTTGCTGGGCCATGTAGGCCTCCGGGCCGATCTCGGCGGCGACGGGGTCCATCCACAGGGCGCTGAGCAGGTTGCCGTCGGGATCTTCGAAGTCGCGCGAATACATGAACCCGTAATCCTGGGCGGTGCGCTGCTCGGTGCCGCCGCCTTTGATGGCCTTTTCGAGGATCTCATCAACCTCTTCCCGGGAATCCCGGCTGAAAGCCGTCTGCACCTGCACGTCGACGAGCGGATCGCCGATCGGCTTGTCGCTGAACGTCTGGAAGAACTCGCGGGTGAGCACCATCAAGAAGACGTTCTCGTCGATGACGATGCAGGCCGCGTTCTCATCGGTGAAATTCGGGTTGATGCTCCACCCGAGTCCCTCGTAGAAGGCCTTGGCCCGGTCGAGGTCGCGAGTGGAAAAGTTGACGAAAATACTGGTGACCATGGTGACTCCTCATCCGTCGATGGGTCGGCCCGCCATCTGCGAGCACACCCACATACTTGTTAAAAGCAAGCAACTTGTCAAGGGCTCTGACATCCGCAACGGGCACCTACGCTGGAACGATGAAGCGAGCCGTCATTCTCGGAGGAACGGGCGCCCTGGGGCGCGCCACCGCACGCCGGCTGATGAGCGCGGGGTGGCAACTGGACATCACCGGCCGCCAGGAGTCCCACCTTCCGCGGGATCTGAGGGAGTCCGGCGCTCGGTTTCACACCCTCGATCGTCATAACAGCGCCGGCCTCGCCGCTCTGCTCGGCGACGGCGCCGACCTGCTCGTCGACGCGCTCTGTTTCACCGAAGCGGATGCCCGCACGCTCCTCCCCTTGCTGCCGGGCGTTACATCCGCGGTGATGCTCTCGAGCAAGGCCGTCTACGTCGACGAGCACGGCAACCACGTGAACTCCGACGTCGCCCCGCGCTTCACCGCACCGATCCGCGAAGACCAACCCACTATGAGTGCCGGCCACGGCGACCAGGATTCCCGCGAGGGCTACGGCGCCAACAAGGTCGCCGCCGAAACGCTGCTGCTCGACAGCGGATGCCCGTCACGGTCATCCGCGCCTCCACGGTGCACGGAGAGGGCGCGGCCCGCCCCCGTGAGTGGATGTTCATCAAGCGCGCCCTCGAGCGCCGTCCCGCCGTCTTTCTGGCGCCCGGCGGCGTCGGCATCGACCACACGACGGCGGCCGTCAACACCGCCGCGCTCATCGAGCGGGTCGCGGCCGTGCCCGGCAGCCGCATCCTGAACAGCGCCGATCCCGACGCGCCGACCGCCCTGCAGATCACCCGCGCCATCGCAGCCCACTTCACCCAGTTCACGTGGTACGACCACGTCTGGGAGGAGATTCTTCTCGACGAGTCCCAGGACTCGGCCGCAGACCCGTCGCTCGGCGGGCACCCCGGGGACGCCCGCCCGCCGATCATCCTGAACACCACGGCATCCGTCGACCTCGGCTACGTTCCGGTCGGCACCTTCGCCGAGACCATTCCCGACGAGATCAACTGGCTGCTCTTCCTCGACCGCGTTGGCTTCACGCCCGGGGCAGGCGACCCATTCTTCGGCCCCCTGCTCGACTACACCGCCGAAGACCGCTACCTCGCCGCCCGCACCGACTAATCGGACGGCGGGCGCCGGCGCTGCTGTTTCGTGGCCGAGCGCTGCTGCTTGGCGGCGAGGTGCCGTCGGGCGGAGCCACGGGTCGGCTTCGTCCTGCGGCGACTCGGCGCTTCGGGGGCGAGCCCGCCGGCCACGATCTCCGCGAGTTTGCGCAGGGCACTCTCCCGGTTGCGCAACTGGGAGCGCTGCTCGGAGGCGGTCACCGTGACCACCCCGGCGACGAGGCGCCGCTCGAGACGGGTGAGTAGCAGCATCCGCTGGTCATCGGAGAGCACCGTCGATTCGGTGACATTCCAGAACAGCTCGACACGACTGTCCGAGGTGTTGACGTGCTGGCCGCCCGGCCCCGACGACCGGGAGAACCGCCAGCCGAGTTCGCGCTCGGGAATGGTCAGCGCGGGCGATACCTCCAGGTCCATGCCCCCAGCCTTGCACGATCGGGCCGGTGGCAGGCCTCGCGAACCGCTTCCTTGCTACAATCGCACCCAGACACCGACATGAGTCTCGAGGAGGTCGACGTGAGCGTGCTCGCCGAAATTCTGATTGCCCTCGCGGTGACGGGCCTCGTGTCCACGGTGACGGTCGTCCTCATCACACGGATGCTGTACCGCCGCATTCGGCGTAATTCGGCCCTGTCGTCAGCCGCGTTGCGCACTCGTGCCCGCGTCAGCACCGGTCCGCGGCGTAAGGTACTGAAACTGCGGGTGCGACTGCGCGAGACCCTCGACAGCGCCCAGGCGGCATATACCCTGGCCGCACGCAGCGACGGTCCGAAGGGCGAGTTGCCGCAGCTCTTTCGCCGCATTCACCGCCAGGGCCTGGTGCTGGAGTCCCAGCTCAAGCTCATGGAGAGCGAGCACGACGCCCGGGCGTTGGCGAACAGTATCGCCGACGCCACGCGCCAGGTCGACCAGGTGGCCGGGATGGTCGGGCGCCTGCGCTCCTCCGTGACCGCTGGCCTGAACGACCTCGGCGGCGACACCCTCGACTCCCTTCATGCCGAAGTCGACCGCGAGGTCGCCGCCCTCGACGCCGGCGTTCAGGAGCTGCGGCTGCTGAACGGTGCCGACGACCTGTACCCCCCGCATCCGCTCGGGTCCCGACCGACCAGCCTGGACCACCAGAACAGAGGGAACAAGTTATGAGTTTCGCATCGAGACTGCGCGTAGTGTTCCGCAGCAAGGCCAACCAGGCACTCGACCGCATGGAAGACCCGCGGGAGGCCCTCGACGACAGCTACGAACAGCAGCTCAAGATGCTGCAGAAGGTTCGGCAGGGACTCGCGGAGGTGGCCACGGCCGGCAAGCGGCTCGAGCTGCAAGGTCAGGAACTGGGCACCCGCCACCGGCGACTGGCCGACCAGGCCGAGGAGGCCCTCAACCAGGGGCGCGATGACCTGGCCCGCACGGCGCTGGAACGCCGGGTGCTGGTCGAGACCGAAGTCGCCTCGCTGCGCGACCAGTACGCCGCGCTGCGCACCCAGCAGGCCCAACTGCAGGACAACGAGCGTCGCCTGGCGCAGCGGGTGGCCGCGTTCCGCACCGAGAAAGAGACGATGAAGGCCACCTACGCCGCCTCCCGGGCGCGGGTACAGGCCAACGAGGCCGCCGCCAACATCGGCTCCGAGATCAGCAACGTCGGTGCCAACCTCGACCGGGCGCGGGACCGGGTCGCCCAGATGCAGGCCCGCGCCGCGGCCACCGACGACCTGATCGCCAGCGGGGCCCTCAACGACGCGACCGCCACGCCCGACGCCGACCTCGACCGTCAGCTGTCGGCGGGCGCCACGCAGTCGGCCGTTGACCGGCAGTTGCAATCGATGAAGGATGCCCGCTCCACGAACCGAGGGCAGGCCTCAGGCGGGCGTGGCACCGAACCCGACGCCTGGCTGACCATCGGCCAGAGCCCGAACTAGGCGCTGCCGACCTGATCGCGGCTTTTCCCGGAGGAGTGGGTTCCCCGGGTCGCGTCAGGCCCTGATCCAGGCGTGAACCAGCAACAGGAACGCCTTCTGCTGGGCCCGCGCGGTCAGCGCATCAGAAAACACGACCTGGCCGCGCTCCGCGCTGATCATCTGCAGCAGGCCGGTGACATCCTCGAAGTGAAAGGGCGTCGCGTCCACGACGGACTTGGCTCCCCGATGAAAGATGATCTGCACTCGATCGGTCGCCCGCAGATTGAAGGTGATGCGGTCGATGCCGTCGCGGCAGAAACTCGGGGCGTTCCACTTGATGTGCTCGGTCAGCTTGGGTTCGGCCTGCAGAATGGCCAGCCGCAGCTGCTGAACGACCGCGTCCAGGGGGTGATCGAGGGAGCGCATGAAAGTGTCGACGTCGCCGGAGCGATTGATCATCTTGTCACGATGTCGCGAGCGCGTCACCGGCGATGCGGCGACGGAATCGGCGGTGCACGGCCTGCCGGGAGACTCCGAGAGCGGAGGCAATGCCCTCCCAGCTCACCCCGAGGGCTCGGGCCTGCAACACGTGAAAATACTCGCGGTCGTCCAGGTCACGGCGTGCCTCGGCCACAGCCCGCAGCGCGACCAGATGACCGACCGGATCGTTCGGGTCGTTTGTCGTGGTGTCCACCATGCTGTCAGCTTAGATTGACGCCTCCAGGGTGTCAATGAATAGTGACATCAGGAATAGTGACATCAGTTCGGCAGCCCGAGGTCAGTCTCCGGGCAGCAGCACGAAGTCGGCCCGGCCCGAGAGCACCCCGTTCACCTGCACCTCGAAGGCGTGCGCGCCCGGGTGGTAGCGCCGCGTCGTGATCGCCCGGAAGGAGTGCGTGCGACTCAGCTCCACCCGCTCCCCCGGCGCCAGAGTCACCGTGGTGAGCTTGAACGTCTTGCCGGTGAGGGTGCCGTTGGCCTTCTGATGGTGCACCACGTAATCGACTGCCAGCCGTGCGGGCTCCGCCCCGATGTTTCGGATGCCCACGGCGAATCCGATTGTGCCGCCGAAGACGACGGTGGCCGCGTCGAGATCGGGGCCGACGACATCCACTTCGGCCGGATGGAAACCCTGCTGGGCGAGCGCCTGCGGGTTGCCCTTCTTGATCAGGGTGCGCAGCGCGTGGCGCACGAGCTGAGCCGTGTTCTCGTCGGGCGCCGCCAGCCAGGCCGCGGTTGTTGTGACGACGAGCTCGGGCTGCTGCCGGCTGAGGTCGTTGAGGTGGTTGGCGACCGAGCGGCGCACGACCTCGTTGTCGTCGCGGTAGAGGGCGTGCAGCACGGGCAGGGTCGCGGCGGGGTCGGCCAGGATCGCCGGCACCCGGATCGCCCACGGCAGGAACGGGCGGGTACCCTCGGAGGCGAGCCGCCGCACATCCGGATCGGCGGAGGTGGTCCACTCGAGCACGATCGGCATGGCCCGGGCGAAGTCGTGAGCGAGCAGCAGACGGATCGCGAACTCCGAGGTGAGGCGCGGAGTGAGGGCGGCGAGCATGGCCATGCCGTCGTCGAACGCCGTGTCGGTGCCTTCCGCGATCGCCTTGAGGGCAATGGCGCTCGTGACCGGCCAGATCAGCCAGCCCGTGAACGGCGCGGCGCCGGCCGCGGCCGTGCGGATGACGCCCGCGAACGTCTCGTAGTCGCCGGGCAGGTCGGTCAGCAGCGCGTCGCGCAGCAGGTCGCTGCGTTGCCGCAGCGACAGCGGAGCCAGAACCTCGGCGGCGGCGTTCAGCGCCGCGAGTTCGGCCTGCGGGGCGGCCGCGTGGATGGCCGCGGCGAGAGCGCGCGCGGTCTGAACTCCGATGAGTTCGTCGGCGAAGGGCATGGGACTCCAGATGATGGGTGCAGGGTGGGACAGGTGTACGGGTTACGGCGCCAGGCGCACGTGGTCGCCGACCGAGACGACACCCGGGCGCACGACACGGGCATACACGCCGAAGTTGATCTCGCCCGCCTCGAGCCGATAGCCGCCGAGGGTCTTCAATAGGTTCGAGCCACGGTCGCCGGTGTCGGGATCCAGGTCGATCACCGCGCAGCGCGGGATGCCCGCGCCCACCAGCAGCGTCGCGCCGCCCACCTCGAGTTTTCGGCCATTCCAGAAGTCCTCGGTGTGGGCATCCGCGTCGCCGGTGTCGATGGTGAACGTCGACCGGAACCGCCGCGAGTCGACGGGTATTCCGCTCTCGAGCGCGAGCCGCTCGAGGGAACCCGTCGACACGAGCGCCACGGTGTCGCCGTAGACGACCCCGCCCGGCGCCTCGATGCGGGCGAGCGCGACGCCGCGCCCGAGCAACCGGCTCAAGGCAGGCGCCCACGGGCCATCGACGACCGTCATCGTCACCGCGCGACCCCAGTAGTCCAGGGTGACGCGGCGGCCATCCGTCCCCGGGGTCGCGGCAAGCTGCTGCCCGACGACCTCCACCACGAGCTCACCTGCCTGCCAATGCGCCTCGCAGCCCACCAGCGACGGATTGTCCACCGTCTTCAGCACCCGGCCCGCGGCCAGGTCGACCACCGCGAAGACCCGGTCATCGACCGGGCCGTCGGATCTCAGGTCCACCCGCTGCGCGGGCGTGTGCCGCCCGCCCTTGAGCACCGACACTCCGATGTTTCGAATCTGCATCATCGTCAAGCGGGCCTAGAACAGCGGCCAGGGCACGGCCGGCATCTCACCGTGCGGGGCTGGAAACGTTCCTGCGGCCCGCAGCGCAGCGCAGCGGGCGGCCAGGGCGGCGATTTCGACCGGGGTCAGCAGCTCGGCGAGGGCCCTGCCGAGGTCGCCGGACAGCTGCGCGCTGATCTGGTCTATGCCAGCCAGTTCCTCGGCGTCGAGGTCGTCGCCGAGCCATCCCCAGAGCACTGTGCGTAGCTTGTGCTCCGCGTGGAAGGTGAGGCCGTGGTCGACTCCGTGGCGGTGCCCGTCGGGCATCGCCAGAATGTGGTCGCCCTTGCGGTCGGCGTTGTTGACGATGACGTCGAAGACGGCCATGCGGCGGAGGGCAGCCGAGTCCTCGTGGATCAGCGCGACCGGCTCACCGTCTTCGTCGGTGCCCTCGAGCACGTGGCGCCAGCCGTGCACGGGCACCGCGTCGGTCGCGACGAGGTCAACCGCCGACTGGTCAGGGTCGACGTGCTGCCACAGCTGCACCATTCCGGGGCCCATCGGGCCGTCACGCAGCCAGGTGCGCGGCACGACGTTCCAGCCGAGGGCCTCGGAGACCAGGAATGCCGCGGATTCCCGGCTGGCAAGATTGCCGTCGGGAAAGTCCCAGAGCGGATGCTCCCCCGCGATCGGCTTGTACACCACGGTGACGCCGCCGATGGTTCCAAGAAACGTCGCGTTCGAAGCGGTACGGATGCGTCCGGTGAGCTCGATCTGACCGGCCGGCAGCGCGGCATCCGTCGTCATCGAGACCTCGCTCACGGAAGCGCCATCGTCAGGAAACGCCGGGCAGAGTGCAGGTGTGCCCGTCGGCGTCGACCGGGTTGCCGCAGAGCGGGCACATCGGACGGCCGGCACCCACGATCTCACGGGTGCGCTTGGCGAAGGCCCGGGCGGTGCCGACCGGGATGCGCAGCAGCAGTTTTTCGGCCGGTTCCCCGGCGGGCCCGTCTTCGTCTTCGTCGTCGACGATCGGGTACGCCTCGATGACGAACTGCACGGTCGAGGGGTCCCAGCCGAGGCCCATCATGCCGGCGCGAAATTCTTCCACGACCGGTTCGAGCGGGTCGTTGTCGACGAGCTCGATGGGCGTTGTGGTCGGAATGCTGAACGGGTTGCCGGTGGTCGACATCAGCTCATCGAGGGCTGCGTCGATTTTCTCGGCCAGCAGCGCCGACTGCTGCTTCTCGAGGGCGATGCTGACGAGCTTGGACCCGGCGCGCGCCTGCAGGTAGAAGGTACGGTCACCGGGCAGTCCGATGGTGCCGATGACGACCCGATCGGGCCAGGCGAACTCGTGCACGATTGTGGGCATGGTTCTATTTTAGACGAGCATTGAGGCGTGCAACGCGTGGCGCCGGCAACTCAGGCCCGCGCCGTCTGCGGCGAGGGATGCCCGGCCCCGCCACCGACCGCGGCCTCGGCCGCCGGGGCGCTCGCGCCGAGCCACGACAGGTCGCCGCCATCGGTGTTGGTGGCGTAGACGCTCGGCCGGGTCGGCCCGTAGTGCACGATCGATACGGATGCCGGCCCCACGTTGATGCGCTGGAACAGGTCCAGGTGCATGCCGAGGGCATCGGCGAGCACCGATTTGATGATGTCGCCGTGGCTGACCGCGAGCCACACCGCGCCGGGGCCGTGTTGGGCTTCGAAGGCGGCGTCATGGCGCCGGATCGCCGCGACGGATCGGGCCTGCATCGCGGCCATCGACTCGCCGCTGGGAAAGGTGACCGCCGAGGGTTGGCTCTGAACAACCGACCAGAGCTTCTCGGTACTGAGCTCACTCAGCGCCCGGCCCTGCCAGTCTCCGTAGTCGCACTCGGTGAGGTCGGGTTCGAGCAGCGTGACCTGCGAGCCCGTGCCGTGGTCGAGGATCAGCTGCGCGGTCTCCCGGCAGCGTTCGAGCGGGCTGCTCACGACGCCGACGAGCGTCACCAGGGCGAGCCGCGCTCCCACCAGCGTGGCCTGGTCGCGGCCGACCGGGTCGAGCGTGACCCCGGGGGTGCGCCCGGCGAGCATTCCGGTGGCATTGGCGGTGGTGCGGCCGTGCCGCACGAGGATGACTGTGGCCATGCGCTCCAGCCTATAGATCCGCTCTGACACCGCCGACATGGCGCCGCGCTGCCCGCTCAGCGCGGGCGCTCGGTGCGCCTGATGCGGCGGCACCCGGGCTCGTGCGCCCAAAAACTGCTCGTGCGCCGGGCCTGCCAAGCGCACGTGCAGTTTTTGGGCGCATGAGCGCGCCGGAGTGCAGGTTCTGGGCGCACAAGCAGCTTGCCGGCGCACGAGAGGGCGCAGGTTTCGGGCACCTGCAGCCTTCGGGCGCACGACGCTGCTCGCTAGGTCAGCCGCGGGGTCGCAGGCGCACCGTCGGCAGCGATGGTGCGGGGATCGGCGCGGGCTGGCCTGCGGGGAACGTGCCAAATCGTGGGCCATCAGCGGATGCCGCGCCACCGCCGGGCACAACGCCCGGCGGGCCGCCGCCGTCCGAGGCTGCCGTAGCGGGCTCGGCCGCGCCGATCTCGGCCTGCCACTGGGCGCGGTAGGCGACGATCTCGTCGTGGCTTCGTGCGACGAAGTTCCACCACATCAAGATCTGTTCGCCGAGCGGCGCGCCGCCGATGAGCAGCAGACGCGCGCCATCCGCTCCGGCGACCAGGGTCAGCGACGAGCGCCCGACCGGCTGATAGGCCAGGTGATCCTGCGCGACGACGGTGCCGTCGAGGGTGAGCACGCCGGTGTCGACGAGCAGGCCATGCTCGAACGTGGGGTCGAGCTGCAGGGTGAGGTGGGCATCCGCTTCGAGCAGAATCTCGGCGCCGAGCAGCGGGGTATGCGTGACGACCGGCGAGGTGCTGCCGCCGAGCGAGCCAAGGAATACCCGCATCGTAAAACCGTCACCGTGCAGCGGCTCGGGCCGGAAATGCTCGAAGGTGGGCTCCATCTGGCGGGCGCCGTCGGGCAGCGCCACCCAGAGTTGCGCGCCGTGCAAGACCGTCGTGTCGGGGGTCGAGAATTCCGAGTGGCTGATGCCGCGGCCGGCGGTCATCAGGTTGAGCTCGCCGGGCCGTACGATCGCGTGAAAACCGGCCGAGTCCCGGTGTTCGATCTCGCCGGTGAACAACCAGCTCACGGTCTGCAATCCGGTGTGCGGATGCCGCGGCACCCGCATTCCGCCGATCTCACTCAGGAGGTCGGGACCGTAATGATCGAGAAAGCACCAGGCTCCGATCAGGGAACGGTGCCGCTGGGGCAGGGTGCGCCGCACGTTCATCGACCGCAGGCCGCCGAGCGGCACGTCTCGCGGCGCCAGGATCTGCAGGTCAGCGGCCACGGCCGACGCCTGGCACAGGACCTCATCGGGTTCGACCTCGGCGTTGCTCACCACGCCAGTTTATTGCCGCCGCCCGCCTGACGAGAGGCTGGTCAGTTCCCGTCGCGCACGTCTTGCACGAAGTTGCCCACGTGCTCGCCCAGCGAGGCGATGCGGTCGCGGCGGGCCGCCTCCACGTCGAAGCCGATGTAGGCCATCGAGGGGAGCTTACGCACGTTGGCGCAGCACTCGAAGTTGGCGCATGCGAGGGTCGCCACGGTATCGCCGTTGCGTCCGGCCGCACCGGCGCGCTTGGCGCTGAAAAGCACAACCTCGTTCGGCAGCTGCACGTCGGTGCACCACGAGCATTGGGGCCGCGTCTGCATCCGGCCTTTCGCCTGGGTCAGCAGAATCCCGACGGGCGCGTCGTCGAGCGCCGTGATGACGTAGCCGATGCCCGGAATTTTCGGGTCTCGCCAGCCGAGAAAGTCCAGACTGTCCCACGGAAGGGCGGCGAAGTTGGTGGGCAGCGTGAGGCCTTTGCGTTCCCGCATGGACACGTTCACGAGCGAGGCACGGATCTCTGGATCGGTCAGCGGGAGCATGGTGCCTTGTCTGTCGGGTACTACGGATATGGTGGTGCGCGGATTTGGTGGTGCCGCGGATACGGTTGTGCTGCGGACATCGTGGTGCTGCAGACATCGTGGTGCCGCGCCACCATCAGGCGGGCGCGCTCATCCATCCTCGCATCCGTAGCCGGGTCGTGCTGGTCAAACGACGTCGCTGACCAGCGGCAGGGTGCGCACGCTCGTGAAGTGCCGCGCCGACCCGTCGACCGGGTCGGTGAAGCGCACCTCGTTCGCCAGCAGCTGCAGGGGCCGGCTGAAGTCGTCCAGGGAGACGTCGCGCACGACCGGATACAGCGGATCGTCGGTGATCGGAATGCCGAGTCCCAGCATGTGCCTGCGCAGCTGGTGGGTGCGGCCGGTGCGCGGGGTCAGGGTGTAAACGCCCATCCCGTCGATCACCGAGTCGAGTTCGACCAGCGACTCGGCGTTCACCGGGGCATCGGCGAGCACTTCGGCCTGCAACTGCCCGCGACGTGAGGCGAGGTGGTTGCGCACCGTCACCGGCAGCTCGAGGCCCGGCAGCAGCGGCGCGAGGGCCCGGTACGTTTTGTGCATCTCCTGGCGCTGGAACATGCTCTGGTACGCCCCGCGCCACCGGCGCTCCGTCGCGAGCACGAGCAGGCCAGAGGTCCCCCGGTCGAGGCGGTGCAGCGGCGAGAGCTCCGGCAGCCCCAGTTCGGCGCGCAGCCGCACCACGACGCTCTGCACAACGTGCTGCCCGCGAGGAATGGTCGAGAGAAAGGCCGGCTTGTCGACCACCACGATCCGGTCGTCGCGGAAGACCACGTGGATCTCCCCCGGCACGACCTTTTCCTCGGCCAAGTCACGGTGAAACCAGATGAACGTGTAGGGCCGGTAGGGGTCGCCGCCGTCGACCAGAGCCCCCGACTCATAGGCGAACCGGCCCTGGGTCAGAAACTCGACGACATCCACGCGCTCCGACAAACGCTCCTCGAGCCAGTCGCCCATCGTCGTCCAGCGCGGATGCGGCGAGCGCTCCGGGGTGCCGACCCAGGCCGCATCGAGCCCGTGTCGCTGCGGGAGGGGGGAACGGGGTGGCACCCCTTGATCGTACGTCGCCCGCGGCATCCGTCGCGCGTGCCGAAAAGCGGATGCGCGATTGACACGCGGTCGATTCGACCGCTGTTCAGCATGCACCGGCCGTTTCATCCGCTTTTGGTCGCGGTGACCGGCGGGCAGGTCGGTGGGCGGACCTATGATGGCCGCATGGTGACGCCGGTCCTGGCCACGAAGCTGTTCGTACCGCCGCGTCGCACCGACGCGGTCGCCCGCCCGCACCTGATCGCCCGCCTGCAGCAGGCCTTCGACTCGGGCCGCACCCTCACGATCGTCTCCGCGCCCGCCGGCTGCGGCAAGACCACCCTCGTCGCGGACTGGGTCGCCACCCTCGAGCACAACGCCCCTCCCGTGCAGGTCGCCTGGCTCTCACTCGACCCCGGCGACAACGACCCGGTACGCTTTCTCACGCACCTCGTGGCCGCCCTGCAGCGCATCGACGCCTCGATCGGGTCGGCCGCTCTCACGCTGCCCTCACACTCACCCGAAGCCAGTGAAACCGCGCTCACCGCGCTCATCAACGATGTCACGCAGGCCACGACGAGAATCGTGCTGGTGCTGGACGACTTCCACTACATCGACGCGCTGCCCGTGCGCCGGGCCCTCGCATTTCTGGTCGACCACCTGCCCGAGCGGATGCACCTGGTCGTTGCGAGCCGCTCCGATCCGCCGCTGCCACTGGCCCGGCTGCGGGCACGCGGCGACCTGACCGAGGTGCGCGCGGCCGACCTGCGATTCACTTCGGCCGAGGCATCCGCTTTTCTGAGCCAGGTGATGCACCTGCAGCTGGAGGCCTCCGACGTCTCCGCCCTGGAAGCGCGCACGGAGGGCTGGATCGCCGGCCTGCAGCTGGCCGGCCTGTCGTTGCAGGGCCGCTCCGACCCGACCGCGTTCGTGCAGGCATTCACCGGCAGCCACCGCTTCGTGATCGATTATCTGGCCGAGGAGGTGCTGCAGCGCCAAGCGGAATCGGTGCGCGACTTTCTCCTTCAGACTTCCATTCTCGACCGGCTCAGCGGAAGCCTGTGCGACGCCGTCACCGGGCTCACCACGGGCAGCGCCATGCTGGAGGAGCTCGAACGCAACAACCTGTTCGTGGTGCCGCTCGACGATCGGCGGGAGTGGTTCCGCTACCACCACCTGTTCGTCGACGTGCTGCGGGCACGGATGCTGCGCGAAGGTCGCCAGCAGGCGCCGGCCCTGCACGTGCTCGCCAGCTCGTGGTACGAAGACCACAATCTGCCCGAGGACGCGGTGCATCACGCGCTGGCCGCCGCCGACGTCGAGCGGGCGGCGCGCCTGATCGAGCAGGCCCTGCCGGTCTTGCGTCGGCGAAGACGGGACGTCACGCTGCTCGACTGGATCCGCCGTCTGCCTCGCGAGACGCTGGCGGCCCACCCCGTGCTCAGCGTGCACTACGCCTGGTCGCTGTTGATCGCCGGGGATCTGCCGGGTGTCGAGCTGAGCCTGGCCGATGCCGAGCGTGCGCTGCGCGCCACCGGGACCGGCAACGACGGCGGCACGAGCCAGGGCGTCGAGGTACCGGACGGCGAGGAGTTGCGCACCCTGCCCGTGATGATCGAGGTCTATCGGGCCGCGCTCGCGCAGGCGCACAACGACGTCTCCGGCCAGCAGCAGCACGCCCGCCGCGCCCTCGACCTGGCCGAGCCCGACGACCATTTCGCGAGTGCGGCGGCCGGCGGATTCCTGGGACTGGCGGCCTGGGCCCAGGGCGACCTCGAGGCCGGACTCCGCGCCTTCGGCGAGGTCAGAACGAACCTGGCGCTGGCGGGCAATGCCGCCGATGTGCTCGGCACCACGGTCGTGTTGGCCGACATGATGATTCCGCTCGGCCGCCTGTCTGAGGCCCAACGCGCCTTCGAGCAGGCACTGCGCGATGCTGCCGCGCTCGGCGATGCGATCACGCAGCCCGTGGCCGACCTGCACGTGGGCCTCAGCGGCCTGCACTGGCAACACGGTGAGTTGACCGTCGCCACCGAGCATCTGCGGGCCGCGCAGGCCCTCGGCGAGCGCGCCTCACTGCCCGAGAATCGGTATCGCTGGTTCACCGCGAAAGCCCGAATCCACGATTCCGAGGGCGAATTCGATGCCGCGCTGCAGTCGCTCGCGGAGGCCGATCGGCTGTATGCGCGTGGTTTTTTCCCCGACGTGGCACCGATTGCTGCCCTGACGGCCCGGGTTTGGATTCGCCAGGGCCGGCTGCGTGAGGCGCGCTCCTGGGCCGCGTCCCACGGTCTCACCGCGACGGATGCGCTCACCTACCGCACCGAGTTCGAGCACGTCACCCTGGCCCGGCTGCTGCTGGCCGAGTATCGACAGGGTCAGCTGCCGGCCACACTGCACACGGCGCGAACTCTGCTCGACCGACTGCTGACCGCCGCGCAAACTGGCGGCCGCACCGGCAGCGCGACCGAGATCCTCGTGCTGCAGGCTCTCCTGCAGGGCGCCGCCGGGCGCACTGACCTCGCCCTCGTGCCCCTGGAAAGGGCCCTCCGGCAGGCCGAGCCCGACGGCTACGTTCGGCTGTTCGCCGACGAGGGGGCGCCCATGGATGCCCTGCTGCGCGCGGCCCTGCACCGCGGCATCCGCCCAGAGTACGTGCGTCGGCTGCGCCGGGCGCTGCTGCCTCACGCGGGAGACGGCCCGGCACCGGAGCCGGGCGAGAACGCCCTCAGCGAGCGGGAACTGCACGTGCTGCGCCTGCTCGGGACCGAGCTGAGCGGCCCGCAGATCGCCGGCGAATTGTTCGTCTCCGTCAACACCCTGCGCACCCACACCCGGCACATCTTCGGCAAGCTCGCCGTGAACAGCCGGGTCGCCGCCGTACGCCGCGCCCGCGAGCTCGGCTTGCTCTAACCCGTCGACGCCCCGCGCCGAATCACCCCGCCAATCACCCCCGCGATCACCAGATGTGGTGACGCGCGCTCACCATGCCCGCTTCTACCGTGCAGGTAGATCGAATGACCCCGGCGGGAGGACCCATGACTGAGAACGCGACCTACGACATCCGTCTGGCCGGTCACCTTGATTTCCGCTGGGCCGACTGGTTCGACGGATGCACCGTCACCAACGCGCCGGACGGCACCGCCGTCATCCACGGTCGGGCCCTCGACCAGGCAGCCCTGCACGGGCTGCTGCAGAAGGTGCGCGACGTGGGCCTGCCGCTCGTGTCGGTCATCCCGGTCGACGAGCCCGAATAGAACGCCACCACACCCCACACCTCAGGAGACGCATCATGACCACCACCCGAACATCCGCCACTCGACCCCCGATGACCTCGCTGCGCCGGCACTCGCTCGCCGCCGGCGTGCTCTACCTGATCACCTTCGTCTCCATCCCCACCCTGGCCCTGTTCGCCCCCGCGCTCGCCCCGGGGTTCATCGTCGGACCCGGCCCCGACACACCGATCCTGATCGGCGGCATGCTCGAAGTCATCGTCGCCCTCGCCGGCATCGGCACGGCCCTCGCGCTCTACCCGGTGGTGCGCCGGCAGAACGAGGGGCTGGCGCTGGGCTTCGTCGCCTCGCGCACCCTCGAGGCCGCCATGATCTTCGCCGGCGTCGTCACCCTGCTCGCCGTGGTCACCCTGCGGCAGGCGGGGGTCGGCGCCGAGGGGGCGATCACTGCCCAGGCCGTCGTCGCCCTGCGTGAATGGACGACGCTGCTCGGACAGGGCTTCATCCCCGCGATGAACGCCCTGCTGCTGGGAACGCTCCTCTACCGGTCGCGCCTGGTGCCGCGCGTGCTGCCGATCGTCGGCCTCATCGGAGCACCCCTGCTCGTGGCGTCCGACGTCGGCGTGCTCTTCGGCTTCTGGGAGCCGGTCTCCACCGTGACCGGCCTGGCCGCCATCCCGATCGCGCTCTGGGAGTTCTCACTCGGCGTGTACCTGGTCGTGCGGGGATTCCGTCCGGCGCCGATCACGGCCGGCCTGACGGCATCCGCTGACCGCGTCACCCTGTAGCCCCACCCGCAGGCCGTGCCCGCGAGGGCACGGCCTGCTCTGCGTCAGCGAGCTTGTGAGCGGGCGACAGTGTTCTCCACCGAGTTCGGCCCGTTCCCGCCGGCACCACAGCTGCCGGCGCAGGGCGTCGACGCGGGAGCACCTTCTTTCCTGCGCCCGCGACGCGACCCTGCGCCGCGAGCGTCAATCACGTCGGCACGACTGCCGAAATCACTCCGTGTCGGTGGAACGCCGCAGGTGCAGGGCGTCCTTCACCCGGGAGAGGCCCTCCGCCGCGAGCGCCTCGGCGGAATCCCGGATCACGGCGAATTCGTTGGGATCGCCCTTCAGGAGCGCTTTGGCCGTGTTGACCGCGTATTCCGCGGTGATCTGTGGGGGCAGCGGCGGCACGTTCTTGCTCACGTAGGCATCGATCAGCGTCACTCCAGGGTGGGCGAAGGCTTCGTCCAACGCCGCGCCCACGGCTTCGTCGGTGCGGAGCCGGACGGCTCGAAAGCCCAGGAGTTCGGCCCAGCCGGCGTAGTCGACCGACTCGACATCCTGCGACGCCGGCCACGACGGGTTGCCGTCTTCGGTGCGCATCTCCCACGTCACCTGCGCGAGGTCATCGTTGTGCATGACGACGATGATGAATCGGGGGTTGCTCCACCCCGACAGGTATTTCTTGAGGGTGATCAGCTCGTTCATGCCGAGCATCTGAAAAGCCCCGTCCCCGATCGTGCAGACTACCGTGCGTTCCGGGTAGGCGAACTTTGCTGCCATCGCGTAAGGCATCGAGGCGAGCATGGTGGCCAGGAGGCCGGACAGGTCGCCGCGCATGCCCTGCCGCAGGCGAATGTGGTGACCGTACCAATCGGCGGTGGTGCCGGCATCCGCTGTCACGATCGCATCAACCGGCAGCCGCTTGTTGAGTTCGTGGAACACCCGCCGGGGGTTGGCGCCCCCGTCGAAGGTCAGCATCGCCTGGGATTCCATCTCGCGTTCCCAACCGCGCATCTCCTCGGCGATGCCGTGTTGCCAGGAGAGGTCGGCCTTCTGGTCGAGTAGCGGAATCAGCGCGGCGAGGGTGCACCTGACGTCGCCCCACAGGTTCACCTCGGTCGGATATCGCAGGCCCATGTGCTCCGGCTTGAGGTCGACCTGGATGGCGCGGGCCTGGCCCGTCTTCGGCAGGTATTCGCCGTAGGGATAGTTCGTGCCGAGCAGCACGAGCGTGTCACAGCGCTGCATCTGGTGCAGGCTCGGAAGCGACCCGAGCAGGCCGAGCTGCTGGGTGTGGTGGGGCACGTCCGACGGTACGACGTCTTTGCCGCGGAGCGCGGTAATGATGCCCGCCCCAGAGATCTCGGCGGCGCGGATCACGTCCGCCGTCGCCCCGCGCGCGCCGGCGCCGACCAGGAAGGTGACCTTCTGGCCGGCGTTGATGATCTGCGCCGCCCGGGCGATCTCGTCAGCGGGCGGCAGGATCGCCGCCGACGGCGCTCCACTGCTCGAGCGCGACACCCAGTGCGCCGGGGTCGGATCTACCGCAGCCATGCCCTGCACGTCATGCGGCAGCACGATGACGGTGGGCTGGAGTCGGGTGATGGCAATGCGGAATGCCGTGTCGACGACCGCCTGGGCCTGCTCGGGCGACACGATGGTCTGCACGTAGGCCGCCACGTCGGAGAAGGCGCGCTCGAGGTTGTTCTCCTGCTGGGTGAAGGTGCCGAGCGACGCGAGTCCCTGTTGACCGACGATCGCTACGACCGGCTGGTTGTCCATTTTCGCGTCGTACAGACCGTTGATCAGGTGAAATGCACCCGGGCTCGATGTCGCCACGCACACCCCGACCTCGCCCGTGAATTTGGCATGGGCCACGGCCATCAGCGCGCAGACCTCTTCGTGGGTGGGTCGCACATAGTCCAGGCCGTCACCGCGGCGGTCGGCGCGCCCGAGGGCACCGTCGAATTCACCGATACCGTCGCCGGGAAAGCCGAAAATCCGGCTGACGCCCCACTCCTTGAGTCGTTGCACCAGAAAGTCGCTCACGGTTGGTGTGGTCATGTGCTGCTCCTTGTCGTCGGCTCGCTTCGGGGCAACCGTACCCAGAATGCCGCTTCTCGCAAGGGGACGGTCCCGCGCGGGCCCGCACCCCGAGTTGCCCTGACCGTGCCGCTCCGCGCAGACTAGAGGTACCGGATTGCTACTGAGTCATCCGCGCGGCTGAGGAGCTCACCATCACTGAACCAAACGACGCTCGCGTCGGCCTGTACATCGACTTCGACAACATCGTCATCTCCCGCTATCAGCAGCTGCACGGGCGTAATGCCTTCCAGCGCGACGGCATCCGTGATTTTGACAAATTCAGCCGGGATGCCGACCCCGAGGTCGCCGCGAAGCTCGCCGCCGCGACGGTCGATTTCAACGCCATCATCGACTTCGCCGCGTCCTTTGGCACCCTCGTCGTCAACCGGGCATACGCGGACTGGTCCGTGCCCGTCAACGCCGCCTACCAGCGCCAGCTCATGTCCCGAGCGGTCGACCTGACCCAGCTGTTCACCACGACCACCCGCGGCACCAAGAATGGCGCCGACATCCGCCTGGCCGTCGACGTGGTGGAAGACCTCTTTCGCCTGCCCGACCTGACCCACGTCATCATCATCGCCGGGGACTCGGACTATATCGCCCTCGCTCAGAAGTCCAAGCGCCTCGGCCGTTTCGTGGTGGGAATCGGCGTCGCCGGCTCCACGAGCACGTCGCTGGCCGCCGCCTGCGACGAGTTCGAAGACTACGACTCGCTGCCCGGAATCGACAAGACCGCCGCGGCAGCCGCCGTCGCGGCCACCGCATCGTCGGCGGCATCGGCATCCGGCGGGCGCTCCAGGGCCAGCTCCAAGGTCGCCGAACCGGCCGAGCCCGAACCAGCCACGGCGCCACCGGAATCCCGCAAGTTCACCCGCATCCCCCTGTTCTCGCACCTCGAAGACGCACCGTTCGAGGAGGCCGGCGCCGGTGACGACATCGACCCGCAGGTGCTGGCGACCGAGCTGCTGCTGCGCGCCTTGCAGATCGCCCAGGCCAAGGGCGACGGCGACGAATGGCTGAACACCGGCATGATCAAGAACCAGATGCGCCGCATGGACCCGTCGTTCAACGAGAAGCCGCTCGGCTTTCGCTCGTTCACCGATTTTCTCGCCTCGCACGGCCATCTGGCGGAGCTGAAAGAGGATGGCCCCCAGCGGCTCATCCGGCTGCGTCCCGACGCCGACAGCAAGCGCTAAGCGCCGCCACCCCAGCGCCGCTACCCCGTCGCGGCACTCGTTGTGCAAGCCGGCACCTGATACGACAAGTGCCGGCTTGCACAACGAGTGCCCCGCGGCGCGCGCTGCCCGGGGTGCTGAGCCGCGGGCTCAGACGCGGGCCGCGAACACCACCAGGTTGTCGACGTAGCGGCCGATTGCCTCGTTGTATTCGCCGCCGCACGTGATCAGGCGAACCTCGTCGCGCATGATCGCCCCAAATACGTCGACGGTCGGAAACGCGGCCTTGGCGTGGTCTTCGACTTTGACGACCTCGTACTCGTATCCTGTGCCGTCGACTCCCGTGAGCGTGAACCGATCGCCGGGCACCAGCTCGCCCAGTCGGAAGAACACGGCAGGCCCCGACCGTGAATCCACGTGCCCGGCGATGACCGTCGGGCCGATACCGCCGGGCCGGCCGCCACCGGTGAAGTACCCCACATCGTCGTAGTCGGCGGGCACCTCCATCGTTCCGTCGGCCTGGATGCCGAGGGGAACGAGGGCCTCGGTCAGCCCGAGTTTGGGCACGGTGAGGCTCGCCGGTTCGATCCCGCGGCCGAGCGTGGCGGGAGCTTCATCAGGCTGCGGCGTCACACTCGAGGGCGAGGGCGAGGGCGTGGGCGTTGCCGCTGAGAGGTCGGGGGATGCGGCCGGCGGGACGGTCGCATCCGCGCCAGCGTCCGAACTCGCCAGAGACGCCGTGCTGCACCCGGTCAGGACGAGTGCCCCCGCGACCAGCGCCAGGACACCGATGAGCGTGGAACCTCCGCGACGCCGCGCCGGAGGGACGCTGCCGCTCCGGCGCAGCACGCGGGAGGCCACGACGGTCATCGCGAGGGTGTCGGCTCAGGCTGAACGGACCGGCGACGATAGAGCGCGAATCCGCCGAGGCCGAGAACGACCGCGGCCCCCGCGCCAACGGTCAGCACCGCGGAGGTCTGGCTCCCGCCGTCAGCGGCCGCCGCCGTCGCACCGCCGCCGGTCTGCAAGCCGCCCACGGGCATCTGGCTTAACTGTCCCCGCACGACTCCCGCAGGGGAATTCACGGTGTGCGAATCTCCCGCGAACCCAGCGGCGTTCGCTTCGAGGGCTTTGAGGGTGAACCCGGCGCCGGTGTCCGCACCGTTCACGACGACCCCGGTGGTGAACGGTCCCTGCAGGCAGCCGGAACTCGTGCGAGGGCCATCACCGACCGGAGCAGGGTTCGGAAACGCGATGCGCGGCGGGCCGGGCTTGCCCAGCTCGGCCTCATGCACGTGAGTGGCTGTCTTGGCTGGGCTCTGATAGTCGCCGGTGACGTTCGTGAGGGTGATGTCGTAACAGATGATGTCGAGATCGGAGTTGACCCGGAAGTTGAATTCCCCGGTGGCGCCGGCTTCCCCCGGGGTGAAGACCCCGTCGGGATTGACGACCTGATCGGGGGTGGCCATCACCGTGAATGCGCTGGTGAAGGTGCTGGGCTCAGCGACGGTGGTTTCGGCACTGGCCGGTGCGGCGAGCCCGAACACGGCGACGGCCGCGACGGCAGCCGCGGCGCCACAGGTGAGGGGGCGAAGGAAGGGGATAGTTGACATCGCAGTGCCTTTCGAGTTGGCGAGCACCAGAGTGAGCCCGATGCAGGGATATACGATCGGGGCGGCATCCGCGTTCAGGGCGATAATCACACTGTCAGCTGTTTCACATGTTCGGATCGCGACTGAACGAATCGGGCTCCTCGGTCGTATACCCCTCTGTGGGCGTCGTGTGACTCCCGGTGAATTGGGCGCGAAGGTAGGCCCTGGTCGCCGACGAGAACCGGCAAGTAGAGTGAAAGGGGTCGGTGATGGCTGCGCAACTGAAAAGCCCGGTCACCGCGCGAGGGCAGTTGCGCGACGAAGGGCGAGGCATGGCAGACATGACACCCGACCCGTCAGCCCCCAGCCCGGCCGCCCCCAGCCCTTCAGGCCCAAGCCCGGCCGCCGAGTCGGTGCCCCAGCCCTTCGATTTGGCCGCCGCCTACGACGAGCACGGCCATTCCCTGTTCGGTTTCGCCGTGAACGCGCTGCGCGATCGAACCCTCGCTGAAGACTGCGTGCAAGAGACTTTCTTGCGGGCCTGGCGCGCTCGCGACCAGTTTTCCCCGCACCGGGCCAGCCTGAAAACATGGCTCTTCGCCATTGAACGTCACGTCATCATCGATGTGCAACGCTCGATCCAGCGGATGCCGCGGGTGCTGCCCCCGGACCTGCTCGACGACGCCGTCACCGACGACGGCGACCCCCTCGACCGACTGAGCGTCATCGAGGGGCTCGCCAAGCTGAGCCCGGAACACCGATCCGTGCTCATTGAAATTCACCTTGAGGGTCGCAGCTATGCGGAAGTATCCGCCGAGTCCGGAGTGTCGGCTGCGACGCTGCGCTCCCGTTCTTTTTATGCTCTGCGCGCCATGCGCGATCACCTCACGATTCGAAAGAACCCCCATGCCTGACACCCCCGGCGAACGCCGAGCCACGCTCATCGCCGGAGCCATCAGCGGCGACCTGTCACCGGCCGAGCAGACCGAGCTGCAGGCCCTTCGTGCCGGCGATGCCACCATCGACGACGAGATTCGCGAGCTGTCGGCGGTTTCCTCCCTGACCGCGGCGTCCCTCTCGGGCTGGGACTCGTCCGCACCGTCACCGAGCCTGCGAGAGCGCAGCCTGGCGGTGCACGACACCGTCGCCGCGGTGTCGCGTTTCCCGGCGCCGGGTGCCGACGCCTCGACCACACCCGTACGCCGACGGCGCTGGCTGATGGGGCTCGCAGCGGCGGCGTGCGTGGGAATCGGTGCCGGCGGGGTGCTGCTCAGCCAACCCGGAACACCCACCTCACCCACCGGACCTCCCGGTACCCTCGGCGCCCTCGAGCAGATCTCTTTCAATGGTGAAGCGCACGGCGTGGACATCGATGGGTCTCTCATCGCCCACACCTGGGGCACGGAGACGATCCTTCGCGTCATCGGTTTGACCGCGAACGATCCCTACAACGTGGTGCTGGTGACCGAAGCCGGTGACACGATCGCCTCCGGCTCATTCCTCGGCAGCACGGTCACCATCGACTGCGAGATGAACGCTGCCGTCATGCGTGATGCCGTCACGAGCGTCGAAATTCAGGATGCCTCCGGCACGGTGGTCGCGACGGCCGAGTTGCCCGAAACCACGTAGCGAAGCGACCGGGCGCGGCCCGAACTCGCTCACTTCAGACGCGCGCGCAGCGTGCGCCGCGCCCGGGAGTACCGGGCCCGCGCGGCGTCGGGTCGCACGCCGATGACCGCGCCGGCCTCGGCGATGCTCAGCCCCTCCCACACGACGAGGGAGACCAGCTCCCGGTCCCGCGCGCCGAGCGACGCGAGCGCGGTGATAGCGCGGTCGTCGTCGGACGACGGCGCGATCGGCGCGACGCGCAGTTCGTCGCGCAACCGCGAGCTGAGCGCCAGGCGCCGCATGCCGCCACGACGGTGGGCGGCGAGCACGTTGTGGGCGACACCGTAGGTCCAGGCGCGTCGCTCGTCTGCGGCCGTCGGCAGGCTCTCACGTCGGCGCCAGAGAACCAGCAGCGTCTCGGAGAGGCAGTCCGCGGCATCCTCGTGCGGTGTCACCCGGCGGGCGAAGTAGGCGAGCAGTTCGTCGGCGACGGACCGGATGAACTCCGCGACGGATGCCGCCGCCTGCACGGGCGCATCCGTGGCGGATTCTGCGCCCATCACTGGTTGTCCCCGAGCCGCACAGCGCAGTCGTTTTCGGTGTACGCCCCCGTGACGATGCCCGGATTGCCGTTGCCTGCTGCTGTGGCGATGACGGCCATTCTGTCCCGCACGCTTTCGGAGCGTGAGAATGCCCGGTAGTTGTCGAAGTCGCCGATCCACGCGGTGGCGAGCGCCTCGGCGTCCGAGTCAGCCGATGCGTGCGCGCCGAGCCAAGCATCGGTCCAGGCGCAGATCGCGAAGGTCTCGTAGACCTGCGTCACGTAACTCTCCTGCACCACGGCCTGGCCGACGGCGTGTTCGGCGCCCATCGCCCCCATCAGGCGGGAGGTGTCGGCGATCGCCAGATTCTCGGGCATGCCCGGCGGCAGCGTGAGGTAATCCGGGTAGGCGTCGATGATGACCTGCGGCAGATCATCCGCTCCGGGGTCGAGCCATTCGGTGTCGTCCACCTCGGTGCTCGTCGCCGGGTCGCCGAACTCCCCCGTTCGGGCCAGCATCGAGGTCGCAACCGCCGGCACCCCGACACCAATGCCAACCAGCGCGACGAGGCTGCCGACGACCAGGCGGTGTCGGCGGGAGAACCCCGCGAACCACCGCCGCCGTTCCGGCGCACTCCCGTCACGCACGGCGGGGTCTTCGAGCGCCCTGGTCAGCGCCTGCGTTGCGCCGCGGGCTCCGGCGGAGACCGGCACCCGGCCGAGCTCCCGCATCCGGTCTTCTACGTCGCGCTCTAAATCGTCCATACCTACCCATGTCGAGATGCCGGCCAAACGTGACAAAGAGCTGAACGACCCAGCGGCACCGGTCAGTGCGGCGATCGGAGCTGCGCGGGGTCTGCGAGCGCTGTGCCCGGCTGGCAACCCAGCTCTCCGGGCTCGAGCAAAATGGGTGCCGGCATCACGCGTGACACCATGCCGTCGACGCGGGCCACGAGAACGCAGTCTTCTGAGGATCGTCCCATCGCCACCCCCACGTTTCCGTCGACGACGAGGACGGTTGGCCGGGCCAGCTCCTCATATTCCCCCGAGGGCACCTCGAGCAGGGCCATGATCCGGGCCGTGATCTCGGCGGCGTCCTGGCCGACTGAGGTCTCGTCGCCGAGCACCTCCATCGCTGCGGCCTCCGCGTTGGTGGCCACGACAGACTGGATGCTGGTGTCAATCGGCGGCACGACCGGTGCCACGCCTTCAGGGCACGACTGCTCACGCAGATAGCGGGAATTCTCCCAGATGCGATCGTCGCTCACCCCGTATTAGTCGAACTCCACGGTAAAGCAGGCGTCGAAAGCGTCCGCAGGATCGAATCCGGTCTCACCTGCTGGCAACTGCACCCGAAATGTCAGCGTGCCGAAGGGATCGCCCAACGAAGCGGGCACCCGCTCTTCAATTCCGACCAGGTCCACCCGACCGCGCTTCGACCCGTCACCCTCAATGGATACGGCAGCGGACCGCGCAAATCCGTTGATGTCAGCGGGCCGGTTGCCGGACACCGACTTCGCGACCTCCGCGACGATCGCGCGCGCCTGCGAATCCTGAGCGCTCACGACCACGGGAGCGCACCCCGCGAGCAACCCCGTCAGCGTGAGTACGCAGACGGCCCGTGATGCGCGTTGCCCCCTCATAGCCACAGCCTAGAGCCCTGAGTAAATCCCTGTTGGACATCACTCCTGAGCGCGCGGCGCCCCTGATTGAGCACCCACCGCTAGCCGCGGACGGCGTACGAGCACCCAGCCCCAGCGATCGGCAGATCCAACGGCCTGTAGCCGGACCCGCCGCACGAGCCGAGGATTGCTCGGCGAGACTACCCGGGACCTGTTCACGCTGTCTACGATGTTGTCATCGATCCCTCTATCTGCGTTCACCCGGGAGGCGAATGACATGGCGTCCACGAACGACGCATCGGCGACATCCCAGAAGAGCACCGAGCCAAGATCCGGCAGCGGTGCCCGCACGTTCGCGCAGGTGCTCGTGAACACGGCGGTCGCTAACATCACCACGAGCTTTCTCTGGTTCGCCCTCACTTTCTGGGTCTATCTGGAGACCCGTTCGGTGCTTGCCACCGGCATCATCGGCGGCGCGTACATGCTGCTCGTCGCCGTATTCTCGATGGCGTTCGGCACCTTCGTGGACCGCCATCGTAAGCATCTCGTGATGGTGTTCGCCGGAGCGGCCACCCTGATCGCGTTCAGCATCGGCGGCGGGCTGTATCTCGTGTTTCCGGAGTCCGCCCTGCTCGACCTGGGCGGGCCGTGGTTCTGGCTGTTCAGCGGCATCATCCTCTTCGGAGCGGTGATCGAGAACATGCGCAACATCGCGCTCTCCACGGTCGTGACGCTGCTGATCCCCACGGAGCGGCACGCGAACGCGAACGGGATGGTCGGCACGGTACAGGGGCTCGCGTTCATGGTCACGAGCGTCTTCAGCGGGCTCGCGATCGGCCTGCTCGGCATGGGCTGGACGCTGGTCATCGCCATCTCGCTGTCGGCCGCTGCACTGCTGCACCTGCTGTTCCTGCGCATCCCCGAGGACCAACCGCAGCAGGACGGCCAGCGGCGCCCGCTGATCGACCTGCGCGGCAGCATCACGGCCGTACGCGCGGCCACCGGGCTGTTCGCGCTGATCATCTTCTCCACCTTCAACAACTTCATCGGCGGCGTCTACATGGCGCTGATGGACCCATACGGACTCGAACTCTTTCCGGTGGAAATGTGGGGCATCGTGCTCGGCGTCAGCTCGACCG
Source organism: Cryobacterium melibiosiphilum (assembly GCF_003602235.1). GTDB lineage: Bacteria > Actinomycetota > Actinomycetes > Actinomycetales > Microbacteriaceae > Cryobacterium > Cryobacterium melibiosiphilum. Next base: position 12,224 of record NZ_QZVS01000095.1, on the reverse strand, counting down.
GGTTCATCATCGGCGGTCTGCTCATCGCGAAGTTCGGCCTCGGCCGCAACCCGATTCGCACGATGCTGCTGCTGGTCATTCTCATGGGCGTGCTCGGGGCGCTGTTCACGATCCGCGACTGGTGGTGGCTGTATGCCGCGGGCATCTGGCTCTACATGATCCTCATCCCCGCCGTCGAAGCGTCGGAGCAGACCGTCATCCAGAAGGTGGTGCCGTTTGGCGAGCAGGGCCGCGTGTTCGGTTTCGCGGCCGCATTCGAATCCGCGGCGGCCCCGGTTACCGCATTCCTGATCGCACCGATCGCCGAGTTCATCATCATTCCGTTCATGGACTCGGATTCCGGCCGTGCCGATTTCGGTTGGCTCCTGGGCGACGGCCAGGCGCGGGGAATCGCACTCGTGTTCCTGATCGCGGGCATCGTGATGGTGCTCGCGGCCACCGCCGCATTCTTCACCCGGTCGTACCGCCGCATTTCGGCGCGGTACCTCGACCAGACCGAATCGGTGCCGGTCGAGGGCGCGCCGGATGCGACGACGGAGGCGCAGCTGCGGCGCTGACCTGAGCGGGCACCGACATCGGGTCAGCACAGACGTTGATCACTCCCGGTGCGACATCTTTTCGTTCGGGACACCGCGACTGTCGACGGCGAATCCCGCCGGCGCGGCGACGCGGCTGCCAAGCACGTGATTGTGCTGCGACCGACCACTGCGTTGGAACGTGGCTTGGTGTTGTGCGCCTGAAAGCTGCTGCGGCGTCAGAAACGGGCGCGGCGTCGTGCGACACAAACCTGCACGTGCGCCCAAAACGTGCACGTGCGCTTGTCCATGCCGCGACATCCGCTGCCCCGAAGCCTCGCCGCGCCCGCGCCCGACGCGAGTCACGCCGTCGAGCCGTACGCGAAGGTCGTAGTGGCGGTCTCGGTCATGCCGATCGCCCGGTAGAACGCGAGGGCGTGCGCGTCTTCGTTCTCCGCCACGAGGAAGATGTCGTGGATGCCCTCCACCTCGGCCGCCTGACGGATGGCGCCCATGAGGCCGGTCGCGACCCCGCGACGCTGGAAGGCGGCATCCACCGCGAGGTCGTAAATGAACAGCTCACGGGCAGCCGTGCGGGCCATGGGCAGCAGATAGGCCGTGAGTCCGCCGACCACCCGGCCCTCGATCGTCGCTGTGAAGGCCCAGAAATACGGCGAGCGCAGCAGGTCGACCAGGTGCGCGTCGCGGTCGTCGACGGCATCCGTTTCGAAGACCTTTGCCATCACGTTGAGAGTGACACGAGCGAGACTGAGATCGCCGGCGCCGAGACGCCGGGTGTGGCACGGGGGCAACGGGCTCGGCGGCAACATGGGATCTCCGACGTCTGGGGTGTTCGCTGAGGCAGGGAATCACCCCATTGTGCCCCCGCCCGGGACAATCTCGAAGCTGCAGCATTCATCGGATGTGACGAAGTCCATCGGCGCCTGCTCTCTCTCCCTCTCTCTCTCCGCGGCCTGTCAGCCCTAAGAGACCACGGCGCCGGCGCCGGTGCCCGTGCGAACCCTCGCCGTCGTCGGCGATGCGCTTCTTGCAGGTCAGGATGTCGCGGCTAGCTCACCGGGGACAAAGTGTGTTCGGCTTCGTCGCCGGCCTCATCAAACTCTTCCTCTAGGAGCTCGTCTGCGTCGACGTGTTCGCGATAGACACGCTGACCGGTGGCACCCTCGATCAGCGAGATGAGTCGTTCGTGGCGAGCCGACATGAATCCGTCGAAATCGTCGCATCGAATTCTGTCGACATCGATCAGGTGCGAGTTGAGGGACGCATCGAGGTCGGAGACGGGAACGGGCGGTGAATCGTTGCTCCCTCTCTCGAGTTTCGCCAGATAGTCGCTTGGCGCGACTCCTCCGATGATCCGGTTGGTTCGGGCGGACAAGGGAGTCTTGTTCACGATCGAGTCGTAGACGGCCCGGTCAATTCCAGCGGTCTGGCACCATTTCTGCGGAAAAATATGGTGAATGTCCACTCCCTCATCAAAAAAGACCGCGTTGGCGTACTCCTGACCGGATCGGAAGTCCCGCGTCCCCTCTCCCATCAGCAGGGCGTTGACACCCTTGTAAGCGGCGGAAAGCCGCATGCGCATGGTCCACAGACGATCGGCCCGGAACGTCGCGTCGTCCAATGTGCTGGGCGCTGCGCCGCCTCGCATCCACAGAGGCACATCGATGAAGTCTCGCGCGATACGAGATTCAGTCGTCGATCCGTACAACTCGCCGAATACGCCGTTCCAATACCAACGGGTCAGCCGCTCCCGGTCCGCCATGTGATCCATGATGTCCGGGTGTTCACCGAGGATCGCCGCGAGCGGAATAATTTGGGTCTGATAGGGCAAATCGTACGGACGGTAGATCCTCAATGTCATCAGGAACTTGGCGGCGAGTTCAAATCCGCGAATCGCGTGCGGCAGATGCTCGACATATGCCGCAAGCGGCAGGTTCAGGAGTGCGGCTCGATTCCCGATGATTTGCGGCAGGTCCCTCCCGACCTTTCCCGCCGCTTCCGCAGCAACCCGTCGGTCTCGTGTGTGGAAAAGCGAGATGACGTGCAGAACGTCAGTGCTGTCGACGTTCGCCAGGATACCTTCCGGCGCATTGGGAAGCCGAAGATACTCGGTGAATTGTTTGTGCAGGCCGATAGCGCCAGCGCCCCCGTACCAATCCCGTCGAAGCTCATATCCATCGGCCGCATACATCGCGGTAATGAGCTCGAACGCGTCCAAAGGTTTTCCACCCGTGTTGACTTTTTCGAAGACGACGCAGACAGCCTCCTTGCTCGTGGATTTGTCCAGTTCAATGACCGGGATCTGGTACCCAGTGAACTCGCCCACGACCTCATCGTCAAAGCGACTGATGAAGCTGTATCGCTCGGCAAAATCATCAGCACCGGCATACTTCGAGATGTAGGAGCCTTGCCACTTCGCCCAGGCAAAGAGCATGGACACGGGGTACATCAGATTCTCGATTTCAGCGTCTCGAGTCGACAGATCGAGTTCGACGGTGCGGCCGAAATCTGAGCGAATGACCTTGTCTTCCGGCACGGAGACGATCGCGGCCTCGCGCTCCTCAGAAGCGTCCAAGGCCTTGCGCATGTCAATGTAAAACCAGCGCTTCACCCTCTTCTTCTTTGCCGTGATCGTACTGACCACAGCATTGCGCAAAGTGACCTGATAGAGCGAAGTCAGTCGTTGCTGACCGTCCAACAGCAAGGCGTCGGGAATGACGGCCAGCGCCGCGGCCGGGGCCCCCTCCACCGGACGAGGCTTGAATGCCACGTCGCTTCCGGCGCTCAACGTCATGATCGCTCCGACTGGGAAACCGCGAGAGACCGACGCGATCAGGCTGCGAATTCGCTCTTCGTCCCAAACCCAGCTGCGTTGAAAGTCGGGGAGTTGCAACTTGCCCGACTCGGCTTCTTCAAGAAGTTTCTGGAGTGAAACCGGATTTGTCTTGAAGGTAGAACCTGCCATGGTGCTGTCTCTCCCCTGCGCTTCATGCCGACCGATGATTGTCGAGCCTACAGGCGGGGTCATCGCTCGGACCCGGAGGAGCCGCACGGCCACTGATGCACGTGGCGCCGTGGGTGGCCCTGTCAGGGCCCCCTTCGATCAGCATTTTGTCGGACGCACCACGTAGCGTCGATGTGCGGGTGTCGTGGGGTGGCACGACGAAGCCCGCTTCCTCAACCCGGATTGGACGTTCTCTTGACTCTCACCGTTCCCGCCCTCGCCGCCCCCGCGGCCAACCAGCCCCTCGTGCGCACCACGATCGAGCTGCGCACCCCCGGCGCCCACGATGTGGCCATCGACATCAAGTTCGCCGGCATCTGCCACTCCGACATCCACCAGGCCCGCGACGAGTGGGGCGTGGGACTGTTCCCGATGGTCCCCGGCCACGAAATCGCCGGCTTCGTCTCCGCCGTCGGCAGCGACGTCACCAAGTACCGCGTGGGCGACCGCGTCGGCGTGGGCTGCTTCGTCGACAGCTGCCGCGAGTGCGCCAACTGCCTCGCCGGCGAAGAGCAGTACTGCCTGAAGGGCGAGGTCGGCACCTACAACTCGCGCTACTACGACGGCACCGCCACCAACGGCGGCTACAGCACCGGAGTCGTCGTCGACGAGAACTTCGTGCTCGGCATCCCCGAGGGCATCGAACTCTCCGAAGCCGCACCCTTGCTCTGCGCCGGCATCACCCTCTACTCCCCGCTGACCAATTGGAAGGCCGGCCCCGGAAAGAAGGTCGCCATCCTCGGCATGGGCGGCCTCGGGCACATGGGCGTGAAGATCGCCCACGCGCTCGGCGCCGAGGTCACCGTGCTCAGCCAGACGCTCAGCAAGCAGGAAGACGGAAAGCGCTTCGGAGCCGACCATTACTTCGCGACAAGCGACCCGGCCACCTTCACCGAGCTTGAGAACCACTTTGACCTCATCGTGAACACGGTCGCCGCCAACCTCGACATGGAGCGCTACCTCGGCCTGCTCGCCCTCGACGGCACCCTCGTGCACGTCGGCATCCCGACCGAGCCCGACCAGGTGAAGATGTTCTGGCTCGCCTCGCAGCGCCGGTCGATCGCCGGATCGAAGATCGGCGGCATCCGCCAGACGCAGGAGATGCTCGATTTCTGCGCCGCCCACGGCATCGGCGCCGACGTGGAGGTCATCAGCGTCGACCAGGTCAACGAGGCCTACGAGCGCGTCATCACGAGCGATGTGCGCTACCGCTTCGTCATCGACACGGCGAGCTTCGCGAACGAGACCCGCGCGTCCTAACAGGCACGTTTTCGTTCAGCGGATGCCGCGGGTCGCCCGAGCGCGGCGCCCACGGCATCCGCTGGCCAGGGCCAGAGCGGCCGCGCGTTACGCTGGCGTGTGCAACTTTCCCTCTGGCTGGCCCTCGCGGGTGCCGGCGTGCTGATCAGCCTCACTCCGGGCGCGGGCGCCATCAACACCATGAACAACTCCCTCACCTCGGGGTTTCGCCGCTCCATCTGGGGAATCCTGGGCCAGCAGGTCGCGCTCATCGCACACGTGATCGTCGTGGCGCTCGGTGTCGGAGTGCTTGTGGCCGGGTCTCCCGTGCTGTTCAACGTGATTCGCTATGCCGGGGCCGCGTACCTGGTGTTTCTCGGCATCCGCCTGCTGCTGCAGCAGCCCACCGCCGCGCGGAGCGCGACCAGCGTGACGGTGCGGGAGTCGGCCTGGTCGATGTTTCGCCGGGGACTCTGGGTCAACCTGCTCAACCCCAAAGCGCTGGTGTTCTTTCTCGCGTTCATGCCGCAGTTCATCCGGCCCGAACAGCCGCTACTGCCCCAGTACCTGGTGCTCACGGTCACCGTCGTGGCCATCGACATCGTGGTGATGTGGCTGCTCTTCGCGGCAGCGGCGAAGTCCTTTCAGCGCTTCACGAACACCGTGAGAGGCCAGACGATTCTCAACCGCGTCTTCGGATCGCTGTTCATCGCCGTCGCGGCCCTGCTGGCCCTCATCCACTGATCCGTCCTGCGGGGGCAGGTCCCCGCTGCCTGCTGATACCGTCGCTGTCCGGCCGCGCTGTATTCTGAACACATTGTCGTCAGGTGCACACGCACGACGCCCCATCCGAGGAGAACTCCATGTCGGTCGGCCTGCTAGCCGTTGTCGATGACATCCTGACCGCCGCGCTCAAGGCGAGCGCGAAGACCGCCGGCGTCGTGATCGACGACGCGGCCGTCACCCCGCAGTACGTGCAGGGGCTGTCGCCCGCGCGCGAGTTGCACGTGGTGTGGCGCATCGCACTCGGCAGCATCTTCAACAAGTTCGTCATCATCATCCCGCTGGCCCTGCTGCTCTCGGCCTTCGCGCCCTTCGTGCTGCCGTTCCTGCTGATTTTCGGCGGCGCCTATCTCTGCTTCGAGGGCGCCGAGAAGGTCACCGAATGGTTCGGCGTGCACCACGCCGCCGACGAGACCGAATCGCGTGACGAGGGCAAGCTCATCTTCGGCGCCATCCGCACCGACCTCATCCTGAGCACTGAGATCATGCTCATCGCCCTGGCGAGCCTCGACCCGGATTTCGGCATCTGGCTGACGCTCGGGGCCCTGCTGGTGATCGGACTCGTGATGACCGTGGTCGTCTACGGCGCCGTCGCCATCCTGGTCAAGATCGACGATGTCGGTCTGGCCCTGATGGAAAGCCCCGCCAGAGGGGTGCGGCGTCTCGGCGCCCGCATCGTGGCATCCATGCCCGCGGTATTCACGATCATCGGCGTCATCGGCACGGTCGCCATGCTGTGGGTGGGTGGCCACCTGGTGATCACCAACCTGGCCGAGACCTTCTGGCACGGTCCCGCCGACGTGCTGCACGCCGTGACGGCCCTGGTCGAATCTGCCGGACCGGTCCTCGTCTGGGTCACCGACACCGCGATATCCGCCGTCTTCGGTCTTGTGCTGGGCATGATCGTCGTCGGCATCGTTCTCGGCGCCTCCCGAGTGCTGAAGCGCACGCAGCCCGCCGACGCTCACTGAGCGGATGCGCCGCAGCGGGAGCCCGTCCTTCTGGCTACCCGCATGCAGGTGAAAGCGTTATCGTAGCCCCAACGCCACGATCACCTCACTCGGAAAGCAAGGTCTCATGACTGTCTCCCCCCTCATCTGGGGCATCACGATCATCGTCATCCTGGCACTGCTCGCCTTCGACTATTTCTTTCACATTCGCAAAGCCCACGTTCCCACGCTGAAGGAGGCGGCCTTCTGGTCGTCCATCTACGTGGGAATCGCCATCCTCTTCGGCATCCTGGTGCTGATCTTCGGCGGTGCCACGATGGGCTCGGAATACTTCGCCGGCTACATCACGGAGAAGGCGCTCTCCGTCGATAACCTGTTCGTGTTCCTGATCATCATGGCGAGTTTCCGGGTTCCCCGCGAAGACCAACAAAAAGTCCTGCTGTTCGGCATCGTCTTCTCCTTGATAGCCCGCACCGGGTTCATCTTTCTGGGCGCAGCACTGATCAATTCCTTTGCCTGGGTCTTCTACATCTTTGGCCTAATCCTGCTGATCACGGCCGGCAATCTGCTGAAGCCCGAGGCCCACGGCGACAACCAGGCCGATAACGTGATGATCCGCCTCGCCCGGCGCCTCTTCCACACCACCGAGCACTACGACGGCGACAAGCTGTTCACCATGCACGAGGGCAAGCGGGCACTGACCCCCATGCTGCTGGTCATGGTCGCCATCGGCGGCACCGACATCCTCTTCGCGCTCGACTCCATTCCCGCCATTTTCGGGCTGACCCAGAACGTCTACATCGTCTTCACCGCGACCGCGTTTTCGCTGATGGGACTGCGGCAGTTGTACTTCCTGATCGACGGACTGCTCGACCGCCTGATTTACCTGTCGTACGGGCTGGCGGTGATTCTGGCCTTCATCGGCGTCAAACTCGTGCTCCACGCCCTGCACGAGAACAACCTGCCCTTCATCAACGACGGCGAACCGGTGCCGGTCGTGGAAATCAGCACCGGCCTGTCCCTGAGCGTGATCATCGGAACGCTCATCGTGACCGTGGTGGCCTCACTGCTGAGCAAGGCCGGCAAGGCCCAGACCGCCATCAACAACGCACGCCGCCACGCCGTGAGCTACCTCGACCTGGACTACACCGCTGACATCTCCGAGCGGGAGCGGATTTACCAGATGCTGGCCGACGAGGAGGCCCAGGTTCTGGCCATGGATCTGAAGTATCGCAACAAGGCAAAGGACGTCGACAAGATTCGCGAGCAGGTGGCCGAAGCGCATCGTCAGCACGCAGATTACCTGGCCCGGGAGCGCCGCTAAGCAGAAAGCACCATGCGCCGTGGTCGTGCGGATTTCTCCTTCAGATTGTCGTGGCTAGGGCGACGTGGGAAGGCACCGGCCTGAACGGGTGCCGTCTGCGTCGCTCCCCGACGGGCGCCGGTCAGGGGACATCCGCTTGTCGATAAGTGACAGCTGTCAGCGCGCCACCCCCGTATAACGCGGTGGCGCGCTCACAGCTGTCATAAATCGACACCGAGTCTGGCTTTGAACAGGGCGCGTTGGTCGGGGCGGTCAGCGGCGCACCCGATAGCGCAGGTGAAGCACACGGATGCCCTGAATCACGACGTCGGCTTTCTCCAGTAGGTGTTGTTCGTGCACCGACCCGAAGTAGCGCTTGCCGCACCCGAACACGATGGGGACGACATCCATCCGCACCTCGTCGACCAGACCGGCGGCAAACACCTGGCCGCCGACACCGCCCGCGCAACCTCGACGGTCCGGTGGCCCGCAAGCTCCTGCGCCATCGCGACAGCGGACTCGATGCCGTCGACGAAGTGAAACGGCGACTCGGGGTCCCAACCGTCAGGGCTCGGCCGATGGGTCACGACGATCACGTGGTCGATCCCGCTCGGAGCCTTGCCGTCCCAGCCATCCGTCAGGTCGAAGACGTGGCGTCCGACGATGGTCACCCCGATCTGGTGCCAGTGCGGCCGAATGTAGTCACAGGACGTCTGTGACACCGTCAGCTCGCCGCTCTCGTCCAGCGGCACGTCACCGCTGGATAACCAGTCGAACAGCGGTCCGGGCTGGTCGTTCTCGTCCGCGATGAAGCCGTCCACGGACACCGAGCCGTACACAACCATCGTGCCCACGGGCGCCTCCTTCGTCCGGGTGCCCCCATAGTGGCCAGTGGTGAGTTGTCGCCTTGGCACGCATTCGGCCACATTGCGCCGCTGGCACAATCCCGGCGCACCCGCCGCGGCGGGAATACGCTTAACTGTCGGGGTCGCCGCGGCCTCGCAGATTGGAATCGACCATGCCCCTGGCTCCCACCCTCACCCTCAACAACGGCGTGACGATTCCCGCCCTCGGGCTCGGAACCTGGCCGATGAACAATTTAGAAACAGCGGATGCCGTGGCCACCGCCGCCATCGCCGGCTACCGGTTGTTCGACACCGCCGAAAACTACGAGAATGAGGCCGGCGTGGGCGAAGGCATCCGTCGCAGCGGGCTGCCCCGCGACGAGGTCTTCGTCACGAGCAAGCTGAACAAGAAATGGCACAGTTACGACGGCGTGCAGCGGGCGTTCGAGGCGAGCTCGAAGCGGCTCGGCCTCGACGTGATCGACCTGTACCTGATTCACTGGCCGAACCCCGACCAGAACACCTATGTCGACGCATTTCGCGGGCTGCGGGCGTTGCAGGACTCGGGGCGGGTGCGCGCGATCGGTGTATCGAACTTTCTGCCGGAGCATCTGCAGCAGTTGTTCGACGAAGGCCTCGTTCCGCAGGTCAACCAGATCAAGCTCGACCCCACGCAGAATCGCTCAGATCTGCGCGCCAAGCACGCCGAGCACGGAATCATCACCGAGGCGTGGAGCCCGCTCGGCCAGGGAAACGGGATGATCGACGCCCCGGAGATCGTCGCCATCGCGGCTGCCCACGGGCGCACGCCGGGCCAGGTGGTGCTGCGCTGGCACACCCAGAACGGCATCATTCCCACGCCAAAGTCCGCCAATGCCGTGCGGCAGGCCGAGAACATCAGCATCTTCGACTTCGAGCTGTCGGCGGCCGAACTCGACGCGCTCTCCGCGCTCGACGTCGGCACGCCTCTCGATCTCGACCCGCTGTCGTTCGGGCACTGACCTGCGCGGGATACCCGGATAGCGAGGGAGCTCGCCGATATCGATGAGCACCTCCAGCCCCCAGACTTCGGGACATCGGGGTGCAGACTGGGACGGAATCTCGGTGTTGTTCGTCATCACGACTAGGCACCCCGGGCGCACCTGAGTGAAGACCGGAACTCCGGCCTTTCGCACAGCCCAGCCCCTAGAGCCCCGAAGGGAGTCAATGATGGGTTTTCGATGGGGATATCCCCGTAGATCCGAAAATGTCCCGGAGACTCGTGAGTTTCCGGGACATTTGGTGGGCTGTTTACGAAAGGCAGCAGGGCAGCGATCAAGCCAGATCCCAGAAACCCTTTTCCTCCAAAGTTTCTGGATTTTCCTCCATTTTCTCGAATCGCCCCAGGCCGCAATCGGAGACTCGCTACTCTCTGTCGCCATTCCGGCAAGCCAGAGCGCCGCGGGTGCTGGGGCGGGAGTCCAACTCGCGGTTCACTCGCAAGGTCCCAAGGCTCGGATCGGAGAGCACCGGTGCCGCGCGTGCGCTTCCGTCGAGGAGATCCCATCGATTCTCGTGGCTACTCCAGCCGTAGTTAGCACTCTCCCCTTTCCGCTGGGGCAGCGCGTTTCCGGAGGACCGGTCGGCATCGATGCCAGTTAGCTACTCGGCAGAGTCGCTTCGTGCTGAACCTGAGTTGTTGCGGAAGTTCATCTGACTACTTGAAGACGCCGAGCCGGACCCTGTTTCTTTCGGAGGTTTGACTTGGTTCGAGTCGTTCTCCGCCGCGTGACGCCCAACCTCGGTCATCTCATTGTCCATTTGCCTGAGCGCGAGCAAACTTCGTGTGCCACGCTGATGGGCGGTAGTCGCCGATTCCAAGAATCTTGTTCGTCAGATCATCGGGATCGCCAATTCCCTGCAGGTGGTGGTCCCAGACCATCTCAACGTCCGCGTCCCCAGTGAGATCCGGCAACACTTCTTCCCAAGCCTCGTCGTATGGAGAGCGAGGGAGCGAGTCGAAGATTTCTTGGTAGTTGGAGTTCTCAAAAGAATCGCTTGCCCAGTCGATATAGCTCTGTCGAGTCGCAAGTGAGATTAGCGCCTCCTCCGCGACAGTGCGCGGTTCGAGGGCAGACACTTCCCCCAGGCGAGCGGCCTCGCATAGGCGGTTCGCAGACGCACGCATCTCGCTCCACCACGTACGGGGCTGCTCCCGCACCGAGGTGGGCATGTCGTCTTTTACGATGGACTCCACTTCCATGGCGAGATTTCCGTCGAGGTCACTCGCAATATTCCACAGGGATAGCCAGAGTAGAAACCGGTTGCGCGGTGTGAGGAATCCCCGGGATTCCTCGTCCAAGCCATCGTCCTGCAGAAAAACTCGGAAGTTCGTTTCCGGACTGAGTAATTCGTCGAAGAACTCAACAACCCACGTCGCCGTTGCTGATGTTATGTCGTCGCGTATCTCACCTCCATCTTCGATCCACAGCCAGTGGGCTCGCGCGACGTTCGTTGCCCATCGGCTGTCGGAGAAAGCCTTGACGAGGTCAACTGGATCCGGGAGTATTCGCTCCGAAAGCTCAGACTGAGGGGGCGACCACCAATCCGACACTATTCCAGGCGCAACTTGGCCTTCATTGGAAAGAAGCTTGGCGGTGAATTCGATCCGGCCATCTTCGTCAATGGAGTTCTCGACAAGGAATTGCAGGCTGACGTCCATAGCGGCATTCGCTTCTCGAGCAAGGTCGGTGGGGTCATTCGCGAAAATTGATTCTCGAAGCACAGACATCGGTTTGCCGTCAGATCCCAAAGCCAGTGAAGTGGGCTCGGGACACCCGTCAAGTGCCCGCTCGCACGCCTGTATAACAGGATCTGGCAAATCGGTGAAGATCTCGGCGAGGCGCAGGCGATCTCCCGTCCACGCCGCATGATTGAGTTCGGCAGCTAGCTGTTGGGCTCGTTCCCCTGGTCCCGAGATCGTGGCAACCTGCGTCAGCGTCTCTGCCGAGCCAAGAGCGCTATCGCGACCGATGAGAAACAGACGGGAGCGTGCTGGCGCCGCCACTGAAATGAAAGTTCCTGCCGAGGCAGGGAATCCGTGAATAGACAAGATAGTCCCTAAGTAGGTTGGGTACGCGGAAGCATCGTTTCGAACGCGATGATTCCGCGTGAAGTGAAAGGAATGTTAACGCCGACCGAAAATAGGGCCAGTATCGCCGTTTGAAAATNGAGATCGGCAGAGTCGTCGGGGTGTCGCGGGGAACGGTGGATCGGGCGCTGGAAGCGGACCGGCTGCCGAAGTACCACCGCGCAACGACAGGGTCGAGTTTTGATGCCTATGCCGCGCAGGTTCGGGTGCTGTTGGCCACGACGCCGACGATGCCGGCGTCGGTGCTGGCCGAGCGTGTCGGCTGGTCGGGGTCAGCGTCGATGTTCCGCGAGAAGGTGGCTGCGATCCGGCCGGAATACGTCCCGCCGGACCCGGCGGATCGCCTGGTGCACGAGCCGGGCAAGCAGGTCCAATGCGACCTCTGGTTCCCGCACGAGCCGCTGCCGCTCGGTCACGACCAGGAAGGCATGCCA
>NZ_QZVS01000081.1 GCF_003602235.1 Cryobacterium melibiosiphilum | reverse complement strand
GCCCGTTCCGGTCGGGGCCACGATCGCGGCAGCGGATGCCCCGCCTGCCCGCGCCGCCGTCAAGGCCGCGCCCGCAGCACGCCGGGCCGCGACCATCGTGCCCGCAACGCCCGCGGCGGCGCAGCATCCGGGCCTGTTCGATTTTGACGAGCCGGAATTCGGAGAGTCCGAAGACGACCTGAGCACGGTCACGGTGACGCTGTCGCCGCTCGAGCTGACCCGGCTGCAGCAGCGGGCCGCCCGCGCCGGCGTGGGCATCGAGGAGTTTCTGCGCGGCCTGATCTGAGCGGCACCGGTGCCGCCAGACGCGGCGTGAGACCATGGACCAATGCCCTTGACACCACTCACCCCTGACGAACTGCACGCCTTCAACCTGCTCCTGACCGAACACCGCACCGAGATCACGGACAAGATCCAGGCGCTCGCCGATACGTTCGCCGGCGTGCAGGGCGCGCGCGGCGACGGATCGACGGATGGCGCCCACGACGCCGAAGCGTCGTCGCTGCGCACCGAGTGGTCGCGCATGTCGAAGTTCCAGGGCGAATTCGAGGTCGAGCTCGGCGCCATCGACCGGGCGCTGGCCCGCGTGGCCGACGGCAGCTACGGGTTCTGCACCCGCGCCGGCGAGCGCATCGGGCAGGAACGCCTCGAATACCGTCCGGCCGCCGAACTCTGCATCGCCTGCGCCCGCCAGCTCGAAAGCTCCCGCCGCCGCTGACCCCCAGGCGCTGAACCCCAAGGCGCTGAACCCCGAGGCGCTGACCCCGTCGGCAGCTAATCCGAGTCGCTGATCCCCTGCTGGGCCAGGCTCGCCGAGTACTCCTCGATCAGGTGATCCGCGGTCAGGTAGGCGAGGGCCTGGATGGTCTCGTTCGGGTTATAGCCGCCGTAGCTGACGAATTGGCCGCCGCCGACGGCGTAGAGGCCGGCGCATCCGTGCACTTCGCCGTAGGCATCCGTCACCGAGGTCGCCGGATTCTCGCCCATCCGATGCACGCCCACGTCATGCGTGGAGAGGTGGTACGGCGGCCGCGGGGCGTCCATCCAATAATCGGTCGCCCCCATCTCCCGGGCGATGTGCTGCTTGTAGCGGCCCAGCAGGGCCACCGAGTTGGCATCGTGGTCTGTCCAGTCGTGGGTTACCCGCAACGCGGGTTGCCCCCAGCGGTCTTTCACGAGGGGGTCCAGGTCGCAGAAATTCTGCGGGTGCGGAAAGTTCGTCGTCTGCGAGTACATGCGGTGCATGAAGCGGTAATTGTCGCGCATCCAGTGCTTGAGGTCGAGGCCGAATTTCTTCACCCGTCGATCCATCAGGTGATACGCCTCGATCGGCTGCAGATCGCCGGCCACGCTCATGATCGGAGACCCCCAGAGCACGCCGAGGTCGTTGTCGGGGACCATCTCGGAGGTGAAGTCATCGACCGCGCTCGACGCGTTCGCCGACCCGATGAACGGGTTGGTGGCCACCGGCAGCACCGAGGTGAACCGCCCGAAATTGTGGGTCATGAAGTTCTTACCGACCTGGCCGGTGGCGTTGATGCCGGACACCAACAGCAGGCGCACGTTCTGCAGGGCGTGGGCGCTGAGGATCACCGACCGCGCCGTCGCCTCGCGTTCCGCGCCCGCACTGTCGATGAACGTCACGCCGCGCACCTGCCTGCCGTTGGCCGACCGATTGATGCGCAGTACCCGGCTCAGCGAGAGCAACACCAGGTTGCCGGTGGCCTGCGCCGCCGGAATGCTGGTGATGTGGGTGCCCGATTTTGCGCCGACGTGGCACGGGTAGCCGTGGCAGAAGCCACAGTTCACGCAGGCCGGGCGCCCGCGGTACTCCTCGGAGTTGATCGCCACGGGCTGGCGAAACGGATGCAGCCCCAGCCGGGTTGTCGCTTGAACGAAGGGCACATCGCCGGGGCCCTGGGGCACCGGCGGCATCGGGTAGTCCCGGGCCCGGAACGGATCGAACGGGTTGCCGCCCTCCTGCGGTTCCCCGTTGATATTGCCGCCGCGCCCGGACACGCCCTGCTCGTATTCCACCCGCTCGTAGTACGGTTCGAGGTCGGTGTAGGTGATCGGCCAGTCGGCGAGGGTCGACCCGTCGGGAATGGCGGCCTCACCGAAGCGGTCGGCGATGGCGGTGCGCATCTGAAAGTCGGATTCGCGAAACCGGTACGACGACGCGGCCCCATGCAGGGTGCCGCCGCCGGTCCCGGTGGACGACTGGCCGAAATAAGAAATCGGTTGCCCGAACGGCCCTGACGACCACGGCAGCAGGCGCGCCTGCGCGGTGACGGTCGGTCGCCAGGTGACCGGATCTACCGCGATCGTCGTCAACTGGGATCCGTTCTGGTGATAGCGCATTTCGTCCTGAGTCACGGCAAAATCCTCGGGACCGTGGTCGGCCCCCTTTTCAATGGCCAGCACCCGCAGCCCCGCCTGGGTCAGCTGCTCCGCGATGACGCCGCCCGCCGAACCCATCCCGACGATGATGGCGTCGTAACGTTCGGTCATGGTCGGTCCGCCGGCACGGTGGATCCCAACACGGCAACCGGGTCACCCCCGGCCCCCTCCTCGAACTGGTCGTCATTCTCGGCCGCTGCCGTGCCGTGGCGCTTCTCGTGAATGCGCCGGTACAGGTCGTTCACCGTGACGATCGGCACCTCCGACGCGTTGAACCCGGGCATGAGCTGCTCGTTGGAATATCTCTGTTGAGCCCCGGGAAAGCCGATGAGCGCCCAACTGGCGGCGTCCCGGTTGCCGCCGTAGGCCGGGTCACCGAAGTATCCCTGCACGGTGTGTTCGCGCACGATCCGAAAGAATTGGCCGAGAAAAGCCTGTTCGTCCGCCGTGACGAGCCGGTCAAGCTCCTCCACCACCGCCTCCTGCAAACGACCGTCGAGAAAACGGAACAGGGACCCGAAGCGTGCCTGCGAGTACGCCGACAGGGCGCGCAGCCCGTCGCGGTAGACCGGCTGCAGGTCCTGCAGGTTGCCCGCGAGGGCATGGTCGATGTACTCGGTCACGCCCGCTCCCTTCGCCCCGGGCGAGCCCGGCTCATCGGGGATGATGCGCGCCAGGAGTGCGTCCATGAGGGATGCCTCGGCCGGGGTGAAAAAGAGCAGCGTGTAACCCGACGTGACCGGGGCAGTGGAAAAAGCCATAAGAAGGTGAATCTAAATCACTTAAGATCGGTTTGCAAGCATCCGCTCGGTAATGTCGGCTCCGGCACATTGAAGGGCGTCGGGGCCGGTGCTAGCGTGCCTGCATGGTTCAGGACCAGGTTCTCGGCGGCGCCCGGCCGGACGGCGCCCAACTCTTCGTGCGCTACGCGTATCCGCCCAACGCGCGCGGCAGTTGCGGGCCGCCCGACAGCGACGCGCTGCTGCACTATGGCCAGGCGGGCGTGACGGATGCCGGACTGCGCGAACTCGCGAAGGGTTTCGCCGGCGCGTGGCCCTACCTCGAACTGATCGCCGCGAGCACCGGGATTCGCGATCCGCTCGACCACCGCGTCGTGGAGGCTTACTGGGTGGGCAATCCCCTGCTCGAGCGGGTCGGCATCACGAACATCGGCAACTCCATGGAGGACCGGTTTCGGGCGCGCACCGGGCGCCAGTTTTCCCACCTGATGGAGGGCGTGCTGGCCGGCG
The DNA here is from genome assembly GCF_003602235.1 of Cryobacterium melibiosiphilum. Lineage (GTDB taxonomy): Bacteria > Actinomycetota > Actinomycetes > Actinomycetales > Microbacteriaceae > Cryobacterium > Cryobacterium melibiosiphilum. Next base: position 95,424 of record NZ_QZVS01000081.1, on the reverse strand, counting down.
GGGTGCCCAACCACAGTTTCCACGTCTTCGAGGTGTACCCGTGGCTCGGCCTGCTGCGCGACGACCGTCGGGCGGGAACGGCGCTGACGGTGCTCGATGGCTGCCGCATCCGCTGGGGAGAAGTCGTGGAGATCAGCGGTGATGAGGCCGTGGTGAAATCTCGACACCTCGCGTGGGACGGGATCTCCCTGACGCTGAGCGGCTCGACGGTGGAGACCGCCCGGCACGCCGTCGCGGGCACCGGGTTCATGGCCGATCTCGCAGTGGGCGACACGGTGTCGCTGCACTGGGACTGGATCTGCGACCGCCTCACGCCGGGGCAGGTGCGGCAGCTGCACGGTTACACCCAGCGGCACCTGCGCATCGCGAACTCCGGCGTCGAGCACCGCGGCACCGCCGTCGCCCTCGACCACACCCTCTGACCCGGCGGCTCTGACCCGGCGGCTCTGACCGCGGGGGCGGGCGCAGTGCGCGGCGACGGATGCTGCGCCCCGCGTCCGTGAAGCACCCAGAGGTCGACCGGGCCACACTTCTCCCGCGCAGCGGCGCAGTACGGCGCTCAGGCGACCGTTGACGGTCCGCAGAAGTCGGCCAACGAGTTGCGCGGTAGGTGCGCCGCTGCGCCGCAGGCACGCCCACCGCGCAGCGGCGCACCTACCGCGCTCGAGCCGCCGAGTGTGCTCACTGCCCCGCGAACGCGGGTGCGTTCGCGGCCGGAGACGCGGCCCGCGCGGCGGACCGGGGGCGGCGGCGGGCGAGCACACCGTGGCGGGGGGCGAAGACCCAGGCGAGCAGGAACGCTGCGGTCAGTACGAGCACGATCGTGCCGCCGGTCGGCAGATCCCACGACCACGACACATAGAGCCCGACCAGAGCGGATGCCGCCCCGATCACCGGCGCGAGCAGCATCATCACGCCGAGCCGGTCGGTCAACAGCCGCGCCGCGGCGGCCGGGGTGATGAGCAGTGCGAGCACCAGGATGTTGCCGATCGTTTGCACCGAGATCACCACGGCGAGGGTCACGAGCACGTACAGCACGATGTCGAGCCAAAACACCTTCACGCCCATCGAACGAGCCATTTCGCGGTCGAGGGTGATCGCCACGAGTTCCTTGTGCAGCAGGAAGGCGACCAGCAGGATCACCAGGCCGGTGCCGCCGACGACGAAGAGGTCTTCGTCGGGGATGCCGGTTATCGATCCGAACAGAAACTGCTGCAGCGACCCGGCGTAGCCCGGCGCCTGCGAGATCACCACGATGCCCAGGGCGAACGCGGCGACGAAGAAGACGCCGATGATCGAGTCCTCCTTGAGGCGCCGGTTCTGCGAGAACAGGGCCACGAGCACCGCGGTCAACACCCCGGCGATGGTGCCGCCGAGCACGAGGTTGCCGCTGATCACGAAGGCGACGGCGAGGCCCGGAAACACGGCGTGCGCGACGGCATCGCCGATGAAGGCCATTCCGCGCAGCACCACATAGGTGCCGATCACCCCGCAGACGATCGACGACATGACGGCGATCAGCAGGGCCTTGGGCAGAAACGACAGGTCGGGATTGATCAGGTCGAGAAAGAAGTCGATCGGGCTCATCGGGCCAGCTCCAGAATTCGTAACAGCGGGCTCGTCTCGCCGACGCCGAAACAGTCCATCCAGACCTGGGCCTCGGTGAGCTCGTCGGGGCGACCGGCGGCGACCACCGTGCGGTTGAGCAGCGCGAGCCGGTCGCAGCTGTAGAGAGCGGATGCCAGGTCGTGTGTGGTCATCAGCACCGCCCGGTCATCGCGGGCGAGCGACATGAACAGTTCCGAGAGCAGTTCCTGCGTGGGCATATCGAGCCCGGTGAAGGGCTCGTCGAGCAGCAGCGTCGACGGCTGCAGCGCGAGGGCCCGTGCCACGAGCACCCGCTGGCGTTGCCCGCCGGAGAGTTCCCCCACCGGACGCTGCCGCAGGTCGTTCATGCGCACCCGGTCGAGAGCATCACCGACCGCAGCCCAGTCGGCCTGCTTCGGCCGTCGAAACAGGCCGAGGGCGCCGGTGCGGCCGCTCATCACGACGTCTTCGACGGAGATCGGAAAGTCCCAGGCGAACTCGTGCCGCTGCGGCACATAGCCGACGTTGTTGCGGCCGGCGCGGGTCGGCTGGCCGTTGATGAGCACGCGGCCGGCCACGGTGGGCACCAGCCCGAGAATGGAGCGCAGCAGGGTAGTCTTGCCGGCGCCGTTCGGCCCGATCAGGCCGACCAGTTCGCCGCGAGCGACCTGCAGGTGCACGTCGTCGAGCACGAGCCGACCGCCGAGCTCGACGGCCACCCCCTCGACCCGCACCGCGGCATCCGTCGACCGGGCTCCGGGCGAAGCCGCACCAGTCGAGGCGGCCCGTGCCGGCTCAGCCCCGGCAGGATCAGCCCCGGCAGACACAGCCTCGGCAGTCGCCGAACGGGCAGACGCCACGTGGGTCACAACCACGCCGGTCACCGGGTCGCCCGAGCGGCCAGCGCGAGGCGCTTGGCGCGGTTGCCGCGCAGCACCACGAAGGTCAAGCCCACGATCAGCAGTAGGGCGACGAGCGCGATCACGGCGATCAGAATCACGGTTGTCGATGACGCTTCATCGGCGGGTTCGGCAGCGGTATCGGCGGTCGAGTCGGCCGCGTCTGCGGTGTCGGCGGCGGCATCCGATTCGGTACTGACCAGGCTCGCGTCCAGCGCGGCCTGCGGGTCCGTGGCGTCGCCGACGGCGAAGCGCAGCGACTGGGTGTCAGAGGCCGTGCTGCCGTCGACGAGGTCGGCGTCGATGCGGAACTCGGCCAGGTAGACGCCGGGCTCGGTGAAGACCCAGTTGGCGTGGGTGTGCGTGTTCACGTCGACCCAGACCGAGGCCGGTTCGGTGCTGCGGGAGTCCCAGAGCACCTCGGGCTCGCCGAATGTGCCCGACTGCAGGTAGACGACGAGCGCGCCGGGGCCGTCGACGCCGGCCAGCGACAGGGTCACACCGCGGTCGATGGTGTCCATCACCTCGGGATCCTGGGTGTTCCAGCCGACCCAGGCCACGTCGGGGTTCTGCGTCTGCGGGATCACCGACACCGATTCCCCGGCCGGAACGCCGAGAAAGGCGTAGGCCGGATCCTCGGGCACGGGCAGCAGGGCGGCATCCGTCAGCTGGATGACCGTCTGCGACGCCTGGCGCCACACGGACTGGGCGGCGGCATCCGCCTTCGCCGCATCGTCGTGCACGAGCAGGGTGAACGTGCCGTCGATGATGCGCGGGCCGAGGTCGATGTGGCCGCGGCTCAGCACGGCGGTGTCGGTGGCAACGGTCTGGCCGGAGTCAATGCTCTGGTTCAGCGGGTCGTCGAGCGGGTCGGTGGTCGTGGCGGCGGCGGATGTCGCCGCCGCCCCCCCGAGGACGATCAGCAGCACGGTCGCGGCCGCGAACGGCAGGCGCCGGGAATGTCGGGTGTGAAGCACGTGGGTCCTGAACTTTCTCAATATCAAGGTGGGTAAGCGGATGCGCGCGGGCCTCAGCCCAGGCACCGCAGCAGGCTGTCGGCGTTGAAGCGCATCATCTCGACGTAGCTCGTGACGGTGGCATCGAAGGTGTCGCCGTAGATGGTGCACACCTCGATGCCCTGCTCGCCCGCGACCTCGGTGAGGGTCGAGGCGCGGGCGACGAGGTTGGGTTCGAGGAACACCGCCGGCACGCCGAGGTTGCGGATCGTCTCGGTGAGTTTGCGCCGGTCGGCCAGGCTCGGCTCGGTCGCCGGGTTCGGGGTGACGAATCCGGCCACGTCGAGCCCGTAGGCATCCGCGAGGTAGGCGAAGGCGTCGTGGGTGGTGACGAGCTGGCGATCGGCCGCCGGAATCGTGTCGATCGTGGCCTGCAGGTACCCGTCGAGCTCATCGAGTTCGGCGAGGTAGGTGTCGGTGTTGTCGCGGTACTCCTTGGCGCCGGCCGGGTCCTGCTCGGTGAGGGTGTCGCGCATCAGCTCGGCGTAGGCCATCACGTTGCGCACGTTCTGCCACAGGTGCGGGTCGATCTCGCCGTGCACGTGTTTGCCGAGCACGGCCTGCGGCAGCTGGTAGATCTGCGCCCCGGCCTCACCGAGAAAGTTGAACTGCGACGACGCCGGAATCTCCGCGATCGCCGTGCTCGGCACCTCGATGACGACCTCGTCGGCGGCGTACACCGTCTGGGTGCCCTCGCCGCCACCCTCCGCGTCGTACTGCACGTACAGCTCGTCGGTGTCGAGGTTGGCGGTGAAGTCGGCGTGGCCGAGATCCAGAATCGTGTGGTCTTCGGCGACGTCAGCGGGGTTGATGCCCACGGCGAAGGTGAACGTCTCGGTCGCCAGTTTCACCGGCTTCGCGTTCTGGTCAGCCTGCAGCCGGGTTTCGAGCGTCAGTTCGTAGCGGCCCGGTGCGGTGAATACCCAGGACATGTGCGTGTGCGCGTCGACCGGCAGCCGGGCGGTGTCGCCCCGGTATCCGGTGGCCTGGTCGAAGCCGTCACTCGAGTCGAAGTACACCTCGGGGTCACCGAAGGTGCCGGTGAGGTAGCCGAAGACGTCACCCGGCCCGGTGACCGCGGTCGCGCTCACGAGCACGTCCGAGGACCGGGTCGCCCCGTACTCGGTGCCGTCCCCGGCGGCCCGCAGGCCGAGCCAGACCGTGTCGAGCGACACGTTCTCGACGAGCGGGATGATCTCGGCCGCATACTTCACGGCCCCCTCGGCGAGCGAGATGTTCGGCACGCCCTCCCGCAGGTTGGCGTCGAGGGTCTTGATAATGCTGTGCTCCTCGAGCAGCATGTAATTGCTGAAGGCGACATCCGCCGTGACCACGTTGCGCACGTCGCGCAGGGACGGTTCGTAGGTGTGCGGATCGGCACTGTCGGGCACGAGCGAGGTGACACTGACCCGGTCACCGCCCACGTGCTCGGCGACATCCCGCAGGATGCCGGTCGTCGCGATGACCTGCAGGTCGGCGTCGGACTGCGGGGTGGCCGTGGTGGCGCATCCGCTGCCGCCGATCAGCACGGCAGCGCCGACCAGCAGCGCGGCGGCCCGTGCTGCTGGTCGAATTCGTGCCACGGTCATCAGTGGTCTGCGCCCGCGCTGGTCGGCAGGGCGCTCCAGCGGCGTTGACGCTGCCACAGGATTCCGCCGGCGGCCGCGCCGAGCACGAGCAGCAGCCCGAGGCCGAGCAGCAGGGCCGGTACGGGGTTGCCGGCGGCGAGGGCGGCCAGCGGGTCGCCGCTCACGTCGTCGATCGTGTCGACGGATGTCTCGGCCAGCTTTCTCTCGGCGGCCTCCGCGGCCGCCTCGGCCTCGACCTGGGCCGCGGCGAGCACCGCCGCGTCTTCGAGCGCCTTCAGCGAGGCAGCCTCGACGGCCGCCGCGTCGGCGGCATCCTCTGCTGCAATGGTCGAAGTGAGGAGCGCCGCGTTCGAGACCACGCCGCAGCCGCCGGTTCCGGCGAAGGCGGTCGCGGGGTCGACGTCGCCGACGGCGACGGTCAGCGTCTCGGTGTCGCGGCTGACCTGCCCGTTGGCCAGTGTCACGGATTGGGTGAAGGTGAGGTGGTAGGTGCCCTCGGCGCTGAACGCCCAGTTGCCGTGCACGTGCTTTCCGAGGTCGACGCTGTGGGTGCCGCCGTTCGCGAAGACGACCGACTTCACCCCGCCGAACTCGCCGTTCAGGTAGACGTTCACGCTGCCGGGGCCGTCGACGGCGTCGAGTGAGAACGACACCGGGCTGCTCGCCTGAGCGGCGTTGAGGGATTCGGTGTTCCAGCCGAGCCAGACCAGGTTGGTGTTCTGGGTCTGCGGAACCTGCCAGATGCTCGATCCGACGGTGCCGATCGAGGAGTACCCGGCGGGCAGGGTCACCCGCGACGACGGCTTCAGCCACAGCACGACCTGCGAGGGTTCCCGCCAGACGGTGGACTGGGTGCTGCCGTCCTTGATGAGCGATTGCAGCCGTCCGTTCACGAGCCGCGAGGCATAGTCGACGTGACCGGCCGAGAGAATGGTGCCGCCGGCCACGCACTGAGTCGCGGCCTGGGCCTGTGAGGCCGGCGTCGTGACCGTCGGCGCGGTCGTGCCGGTGCCGATGCCAGCGCCCGTATCGCCGGAACCGGCGCCCGCGTCGACATCGGTGCTGCCGTCATCGGGTTCGCCGGCGCCGGGGTCCTCGGTGTTCGGAGTGCCCGCGAAGCAGTCGGCAGGGTCGATGCCGGTCACGTCGACCTCGCCGACCGCGAAGGCCAGCACGAAGTCGTCGACCGCGGCTGCGCCGCCAGCCAGTGTTGTGGACCGAGTGAACGCGAGGCAGTAGCTGCCCTCGGCGCTGAACGCCCAGGTGCCGTGGGCGTGCGTGTTCTTCGGGATGACATAGCTGTCGGCGCTCGTGAGGCCGTCGCGGGTGTTGAAGCGCACGTCGACACCGCCGATGACGGTGGAGCTCGCCTCGTAGAGGGCGAATTCACCGGGGCCGGAGGCATCCGTCAGCGCCCAGTCCACACCGGTCTGGGTGCCCTCGACCGCGATCTGCTCGGTCGACCAGCCGGGCCAGAGCAGGCCCTGCTGCTGGGTCTGCGTCACCTGCCAGAGGGGGTCGCCGCGCTCGCCGAGAAACGCATAGTCGCCGCTGCCTGGAGCGGATGTCTGCGCGCCGGGCAGCACCTGCAGCACCGTCTGTTCGGGGTCGCGCCAGAGGGCGTCGCTGGATTCGGTGGTGTCCTTGATCTGGGTCTTCAGCGCGCCATCCACGAGCGCGTTCTTGTTCAGCACCGAAGCGATGTCGACGTGTCCGTCGTTGAGGATCACGGCGCCGGAGTCGGTCAGGGTGCCGTTGGGCACGTTCCAGTCGATCGGGTCGGGCTCGGACGAACCGTCGTCGTCGCTGGCAGCTTGCGTCGGCTGCTGGCCGTTCGCGCAACTGGTGAGGCCGGTCCGGTCGACGTAATCGGCGTCGTCCGGGTCGATACTGCCCGCCACGAAGGTGAGGGTGGTCGACGCGCTGCTGGTGGTGCCGTCGACCGCGGTCGTGGAGAAGGTCAGCGGCACACAGTAGACGCCGGCCTCGGTGACGTCCCACCAGACTCCGTCGCTGCGGGACATCGCCGAGAGTGTCGTGCTGCGCGGGCCGCCCGGGGCCGAGTCGAGGGCCGCCGTCTTTCGATCGCCAAAGTTGGTGAAGCTGAACTCGCCGGGGCCGGCCACGTCACCGAGGTCCATCGTCACACCGGTATCGACCCCCAGGGCGCTCGGCAGCACCCCGGTCGTGTCGATCACCAGGCCGGGAAAGTACCGGCCCGCGGATTGTCCATACCGCGAGGACGTCGTGGAATCCCAACGCCAGGTATCGGCGAAGCTCCACGAGCTCGTCGAGATCACCAGGTCGTCGGCCCGACGATTGCTGGTCGAGCCCACCGAGTCGCTCGCCGTGCTGGCCACCAGGTCGAGGCCGCCGTCGGCGAACAGGTCCAGCGAGATGTCGCCGTCGGTGGCGAGGTAGACATCCGTCGTGTCGATCGCGGGTGCGCTCTTCTGCGCAACCGGCGGCACCTCGAGATTCTGCAGCTCGCAGGGCACAACGGTCGACGCATCGACGTCACCGACGACGAGCGTGAGGATTCCGGAGTCACTCGAGCGATGTCCGTCGGCCATGATGGCGCTCGACGTCAGGTTCAGGCAGTACACGCCCTGGGCGGTGAAATCCCACTCGAAGTGCGTATGCCGGTTCACCGGGTCTTCGAAGGACTGCGGCAGCTCACGGGCGGTATTGATCGGGGTTTTCGAGCGGTCGTGCGGAGCAGTCCAATCGCCCTGCAGAATGACATCGGCGTTGTCCGGCTGGCGCACACCGTCGACCCAATAGTCGGTGAGCGTGGTCGTGATCGGGGAGATGACGGCGTCGCCGTCGACGTCTTCGGTGTTGAGTCCGGGCCAAACCCATTCCTCGGCTCCGCCGGCTCGAGGAAAGTGCCAGTACTCGGTACCGACCGGCCCGATCGCCGTCAAGTCCATCGCGTCGGTCGGCTCGGGCACGGTCTGCATGGGCTTTGTACGAGCAAGGACGATGTTGTCAAAGGACGCATAGTAGCGTTCCCGGTCGAGTCCGAAGCTCATGGCGGTGGCAATTTCGCCGTCGACGAGGTGCACGCGATAGTCGATGTGCCCGTTCTGGTGGATGAAGTGGGTTTCGACCTCGGGTTCTTCCTCGTCTTCTTCGATCACGTCGGGCAGATCGGTATCCAGCGCGCACGGCACCACGGTCTCGGGCAGATCCCCCACGTAGAAGGTGAGGGTGTCGGTCGCCGTCTTGACGCCGTTCGCCGTCGACGTCAGGCCGACGGTCACAGAGACGCAGTATCGGCCCGGGTCGCTGAACGACCAGCCGGAGTAGTGGGTGCGAACCGCCTTGCTCCACTCGGTCACCGTGGTCTGCGCGCTGGTACCGAAGCGGCTGCTGTCCCAGACCTCTTCGGTCGACATCGCATCGGTCACCCGCACTATTCCCGGCGCGGCAGCGGCAGCACCGCCGGTCACGCCGCTGAGAACGGCCGTTCCGCTCAACATCGGCAGGTCCCAGGTGAAGGACACATTTCGCCCGCGCCCGGAGATACCCTGCTCCATACCGAGCACCACGCGGGCATCGTCACCCCGCGTATAACCGTTCAGGTCGGGCACGATCGATGGGGTCGCCCACCGACCGCTGTCAGCATCGAGTTCGTCGTTGCCGAGGTGGATGATCGTGGAGTCGAACGCCGACCAGGGCTGCACCCCGAAAACGCCCTGCGTGCGGTCTGAGATTCCCAGGTCGATGTGATCAAAAGTTCCCGCGGCGACCTCGGCAGAGGCGCTGAGCTGCGGAGCGATGGCGAGGTTACCGGCCGACAGCACCACGGGCGCTTCGGCCGTCTCGGTCTCGGTCGAGCTGTCGTCGGCAGTGACGGCGGATGCCATCGTTGATGCGTAGGTGGTCGCCGCGCTCACGTCGTCACCGCCGTCGATTTCGCTGTCGGTCTCGATCTCGGTCTCGATCTCGATCTCGGTGTCGATCTCGGTGTCGTTGTCGTTCTTCCCGGCAACGCTGACGGATGCGTCATCGCCCGTCGTGACTTCGACCTCGGTCTGGTCTGCGGCCGACTCGGTGACCGCCGAGTCAACGATCTCCGGGGTTGCCTCTGCTGCGGCAGCGTCAGCGGCCACCGCTGCTGCTGCAGCTGCAGCTTCGGCCTCGGCTTCGGCTTCGGCTTCGGCGGCAGCATCCGCTGCGGCACCCACGCTGAACTGGTAAGTCGTGGCGGCCGTCGCGAGCGAGTCGGTGACGCCGGCGGCGTCGGTGACGGGCAGCGCCGCGTCGAAGGTTATCGTGTAGTCGCCGTGGGCGCTGAACGCCCACAGCCCGGTCAGGTCCGAGGTGCCGTCGAGCGACAGCGTCACGGGGGCCGCGTCGCCCGTGGGCAGCGGCGCGGTGCCGAGCAGAACGGTGCCCGCGGCATCCGTCACCGAAACGGATGCTCCCTCTGGCCCGGTCACGCCGGTCAGGTTCACGTCGGCCGCGCCCGCAGCGGTGTAGCCCGCAGGCAGCGCGAGGTGTGCGGCGCTGAACAGGCCGGTCACGGCCGACACGTCGTCGACGACGAGCAGCGTGTCGGCCGGGTCGACGGCCATGGCCGTGCCGTGCGGGTCACTCGACGCGGGCAGAATACCGAGGCGCAGTGGCGCGTCGACCGTCGTGTCGATCGTGGTGTCGAAGACGAGGTCCAGCAGGGTCGCACCGTCGGCGGGCACGGCGGTGAGAGCATCGGAAGCCGAATCGGTCGCGACGGCGTCGGCCGTCTCACTCGCCGCGGCGGGCGACGTCACGAGCAGGGAGGCGAGCAGGGCGAGAACCGTGGTGACGGCAGCGGCAGCGGTGGGCCGGCGAACGTGGGGGTGCATGGATGCTTTCCACTCCCCCGCTTGCGGACGGAGAAGATGTGTCGAAGTCTGTGTGTCATGGAGACCGGGCGGTGGCCGGACGAACGCGACGCGAATAAAGAGAACGAGAATCGTTATCGTTAACGGCGCAAGCCCCTACTGTAGCGCTACACGCATTGCCGCCGGGCACCATCTGTGCCCGGTGGCAGTGTGCAGAGGGTTCGAACTAGCCGACGACGAAGGTGAACGGGGTCAGATCGGCCGCGAGCCCGTTGCCCTCGGCGGTGAAGTCGAAGGTGTAGGTGCCGGCCTTCTCGAAGGTCCAGGTCGCGTGCTCGTGGAAGGCTTCCGGGGCATCAAGCGCATTGACGGTGAAGTCCTGCACATCACCGGTTCCGTCGAAGAAGATGTCGCTGCTGGACTGCTGCTCGACCAGGAACGTCGCTCCGGCCGATTCACCGGCGGCCGGCACGAAATCCCAGTCTTCGAGGGTGACCGAAATCTGATCGCCGTACCCGAAGATGCCGGATTCGATCAGGTCGCCGGAACCGGAGAACCCGGCGAACAGCACGCCGTTCGCATCCGCCACGTCGGGGTTCTCGGGAAGCACGAAGCCACCGAGAGCAGGAGTGTCAGTCACCTCGAACTGCGAGTCAGCCGCGGCATAGACGCCCTCGGCGTAGGCCGGGTCGCCCTCGTTTCCGACGAAGAGTCCGAGACCGGCACCGGCACCGGTCGAATCGAAGCCCACGTGGACAACATCGACGTGGCCCTCACTGAAGGAATAGTTGGCGGCGGCACTCGCGCCGGTCGCGGCGGTCAGCGTGAGCGCGACCGCACCGGCGAGGGCGGCGCCGCCCAGCACGCCGCGACGGCGGGACCGAGTGACGGACGACGGCGCGGTGGCAATGTGATGGCTCGAGGCTGCGGAAGGAGCGTTGGTGGGAAGTGTCGAGATGGAGATGATGGTGCCTTTCCAGTGGCGTGCGCGGCTCGGTCGCCGCGCTTAGTGAGAACGTTTCTCGTTAAGCCACGCTACACCCGCGCCGCCCGCGCCCCAAAATCGCCCCGGGCATCCGCTCACCTAGTTCGTGTCGAGGTCTGGACCAGTGGGTGAATCCGAGCCACTCGCGCCGTCAGGGTCGGCGCGACCGAGCATCTCGAGCCCCTCCTGGGCCTCACCGGCGGCCGTCTCGTCGACCACCTCGAGGGCGAAGCCCATGTGGATGACGACCCAGCTGCCCACGTCGAAGGCTCCGTCGTCGAGCAGGCCGACATTGATGCGCCGCGGCACTCCGGCCACGGTCACGAGGGCCAGCTGGTCGCCGAACCCTTCCACGCGTTCCACGACGCGCCCCGGAATTCCCAGGCACATTATTCGCCTCCACTCTCTTGGGTCGTGAATCCTGTCAGGTCAGCAGCCAGCAACGCGCGCACCGCGGCGAGCGCTTCGGGAACGGATGCGGCGACCTCGTCGCTCAGGCCCATCCCCTCCTCGGTGTCCCCGGCCACGCAGCCGACGAGGTAAGTGAGCGGCAGCGTACCACCGAGCGCGTGCAGTCCGTCAAGGGCCGCGAGCGGATCCATACTGTGGGCATCCGGGGCGTTCACGCCTCGGCCGGACCGGCCCGCCACGTCTTCGGGGCGAATCTGCAGCACCCGGATGTCCCCGGCCGCCGCCCGCGCGCCACGCGCCGGTAGCGCATCCACGAGAACCAACCGGTCGACGCCGTCGAGCAGGTCGTAGACCAGGTGCATGCCCCGAATGCCGTAGTCCACGACGCGCACGCCCGGCCGGGAGGCGGCGGCATCCGTCATGAGCTGACGGGCCACCTCGGGGCCGAACCCGTCGTCGCGCAGAAAGATGTTGCCCACGCCGGCGACCAGGACGCGCGCCGCCACTACATCTCACGCATCTTCAGATAGCGCTGAATATCGGGAATCGAACGCATACCGACCACCACGGCGACCGCTGCACTCGCAATGAGCGCGAAGACCGTCACGCCTCCGATGAATTTCATGACCTTCCTTTCTGCTGAAAATCCGCGTCGGGAGGCTCGAGGGGCTCGAGCTCGTCGGGCGCGAAGTAGAGGTAGCGGCCGAACCAGTCGTGCAGGTCGGCCGCGGGATCGATCTCGAGCGTGACCGCGACGTGGGTGCTGCCGTCGACATCGAAATGCACCCCGGCGACCCGTGCGGTCTCACCGGCGGAGAAGAGGTCCTGCGCATCCGCATTCCGGCGCGGGTGCAGGCGCACCCGGCTGCCGCGCGCCACGGGCACCCCGTCGATGACGACCACGTCCTGGTCGGGCCGTACACTCTCGTCGGCCTCGGGGCTCCACCAGGGCACGTCCCCCGGGTCTTCGATTTCGAACGCGGCCGTGCCCTCGAAGGCACGGGGGCTGCGCAGCGCTCCGTGCAGCTGCTCGAGTTCATCGGCGGTCATCGACTCGCAGCGGTCGATGATCGCCGCGGCTCGTGGGTCGGTGACCCGCGCCTCGGCTTTCTCTTCCTCCGTCAGCGTCAGCACCCGCAGGGTCAGGATCTCGTCGATCTCGGTCGAATCGAACAGGGCCACAGCACTCTCGGGGGCGACCGAAGGATGGTCATAGAGAATGATCGGCGACGCCAAAAGCACGTCGTCCTGCCCTTCCGGCCCCGCGAGCACGGGCCAGCAGCGCTCGTGCACACACTCGGCAGCGGATGCCTGTGCTTCGACGGGCGGGTCGAGCACCGACATGAAACCCGCGTTTTCGCAGGTCACCAGCAGATGCGTGCCGATGAACGAGGTGGCGACGGCATCCGCTTTCATAGACGGAACGCCCACCGCCACGTTTTCGACCGCGACCCGCAGGCGCAGTAGCCGGTCACCGCCGGCATCACCACCGGGCAGCGCCTCGGCCTCCAGACGCAGCGAGCCGCTCAGCGCTCGGCGACGACGCACCAGCCGACCCGGTGCCGCACCGGGCCGGCCAGATTTTTCGGAGGAGCCCGACTCGGCAAGCCACTCCAGGTCTTCGCCGGCCGGAACCGACAGGGGCACGGTCAGCCCGCGTTCCAACTGTTCCAGCGCGAAAGGGCCGAGTTCGAGCTCGCACGGCACGGCCTCGTCCCAGCTCAGCCACCGCGCTCCGTGCACCTGCAGCTCGGCAACGGGCTCGAAGTCGTTTCCGTCAGCCACGGCCCGTTCCACCGTGCGGGTTTGCAGCTGCAGAAAGCGCACGCAGACCGAAACGGTGACGGCGACCGACCGGGCAGCGGATGCCGGCGGCGCGACCCGCAGCAGGGTATCGGTCAGCATGTGGGGTTCTTCGCCGACTCCGGCTGCGGCGGCGCCGGGAGGGCCGAGGATGCCGAACTGCCAGCGGGCCTGGTTCTTCTGCGCCGACGCGCGGTAGGGGTAGAGCAGGTAACCCTCGTAGAGCACGGCGTCGGCCACGGCGCGAGCGAGGGTGAGGCCAGGGTGTCGGCCGCCGGTCATGAGCGCACCTCCCGACCCGACACGTGCTGCCGGCTCGGAGAATCCTGCGCCTGGGCGCCGGCCAGCAGGGTGGCGATCGCCGCTTCCCACGAGGTCAGCCCGAGCGAGGCCTTGTAGTGGGCGAGGTCGCCGAGCACGTCCCGGTCAAGACGGATCCAGCCGGCGTTCGGAAAATAGCGGTCCATCAGGTCGCGCCACACCAACACGGGCAGCGCGTACGAGGCTTCACAGTTCCACGGCACCTGCTCGACCGCGAACCCGGTCGCGCCGGTCATGGACACAGCGCCCTTCGTGAACACGCTGCCCGAGAACAGCAGTTCGAGCGGCACCGTGCTGCCCCGCAGGGCGTGCAGGTACTTCGCGGCGGCCACGTCGAAGTCATAGGTGCACACGAGCGGCAGGTCGACCTCGGTTTCCCCGGTGAAGCCCGACACCGTCGTGCTGCACTGCAGCCACAGAAACGACCGCAAGGTCGAGGTCCACCGGGCCCGTTCACCGAACAGGTCGAGCAGCCCGGCCTCCTCCTCGGCATCGTAGGCACGCCGTTGCGGATGAATGCGCACCTGCGAGCGCAGCGCGATCGCGTGCACGACCGCCCCGGTCGACTCGGTCACCCGCAGCCGCGCGGTCAGCTGCGGCGCGGCGGCATAAGGCTCGGCCGCGATATCGAGCACGCTGAACCCGAGGTCAAGCATCCGTGGTCCCCCTGCTCGGTCGAGCCGGTGCCTGGACACCCGTCGCGAGGCCAGCGGATGCCGCCCCGGCCGGTGCCGGCCGGCTGCGCGCCTCCACCCGGTCGAAGAAGGCGGTCAGCTGGGCGCGCGCCTCCTGGCCGCCGTCGAAACCGCGCCACACCCGCCGCAGCGCGCCGACGAGTTCGTAACAGGCGTCGATGGGCACGAGGTAGCACTCGAACTGCCCGGAGCCGACGCCGACCCTGGCACCCCCGCCGGCACCCCGCGGCCCGACCCCGTCGGCGCCGGGCGCCCGCACCAGCAGCGCTTCGGTGTCGGGAGCCACGATGTCCAGGCCCGGGTTGCGGGCCCGCACCGCGTTCCACGCGCCGAGCGGAAGCTCAGACTCGGTTGCCCCGGCCGGCCCCGGATAGAACGCGATCGTCTGCTCGGCCTGGGCATTGTCGAAGAAGAAAGCGAGCCCCACCGGAATCTCCAGTTCGTCCCACTGGCCGGCCCCGAGGTCGAAGTCGGTGAAGCGGCGGTAGCGGTCGGGCACCGAGCGGTAGCGCAGGTGCGCGGTGGCGTCGGTGAAGAGCAGGTAACAGGGCCGGCAGGTGCACAGCATGGCGCGGCTGTCGATGTCGACGACGTGCTGGTGCGGTTCGCCAATGGGTTCCCCGCACATCTCGCAGCGCGGCCCCGGGTCCACGGTCGGGCGGGTGCGGGTGATACGGCGCAGCACCGCGAATGCGGACTCCACCCCTGCTCCCCCGCTGCCGGCGTCGCTCACGAGGGCACCCCGCCGGCCAGACTGGGCATCTGGCTGCTGGGCATCAGGCTGCTCGGCACCGCCACGCTCGGCACCCCTGCGCGCAGCAGCAGCGGCAGTGGGTCGAGGTGCACCCCCTTGTCTTCGATACAGGCCCCGGCGCCGCGCACGTCGAAGTGCTTGCGGCAGGTCGGGCAGCGCAGCAACCCGCCGCCGGCGGGTGCGGCGAGCGCCCGCTGCAGGGTTGCCCCCGCCATCGAGGCCGCGCAACGCGGGCAGTAGTCCCGAAACACGAACACCTCAGCGCTCGTGCGGGTCGCCAGAATCGGCACCCCCGCCACGATGAATCCGGCCACCTCCCCGGGGTCGAGGTCGGCAAGCTCGGGGACGGGCTCCCAGGAACCGCCCGCATCCGCGCTCGCGGGAACGGGTTCCGGGGCATCGGCCAGGCGGATGCGCAACGCCTCCACCGGGATCACCGCCGCCACTTTCGCGGGTTGCTCCACGTCAATGCGGGTGACCTCGGGGGCTGCCCGTTCGATGGCGTCCTCGACGGCGAGCTTCAGGGTGACCGACGAGGAGGGGCATCCGTTGCAGCTGCCGAGCAGCCGCAGCCGCACGACCCCGTCGTCGCTGAGGCCGAGCAGTTCGACGTCGCCGCCGTGCGAGCCGAGGTAGGGGCGCACGCTCTCGAGGGCGGCGGCGACCCGGGTCGGGGCGTCCTGTGGATGCAGGCCGTGCACCAGCAGCAGCCCCGAAATCAGCTCATCGGAGACGAGGGCATCAACGATCGACGACGCGCCGGGTGCGTGCGTGCCGGGCGCGGCGTCGAGCGCGGATGCCTCGGCCCGGCCGATGCGGGCATCCGTCTGGCGGGCGTCCGTCTGGCGGGCGTCCGTCTGGCTCGCGTCGGATTGGCTGGCAATCGTGAGCACGTGTTCGAGTGCTTCTCCGTAGAGGTCGGTCACCTGACGCACGAGGTCTTCGGCGCGCTCCCGGGCCAGCATGCCGCCCGCCCCGAGCGCATCGATCAGCGTCGCGATGCCGGTGGCACGCACCTCGCCCATGGCTACTCGCCGGTCAGCGTCTGCGTCGGGGAATGCAGCAGGTCGAGGGTCTTGCCCTCGCCGAGGTACATGTGCACCCCGCACGGCAGGCACGGATCGAAACTGCGTACGGTGCGCATGATGTCGATGCCCTTGAAGTTTTCCCGGTCATTCTCCTCGAAGATCGGCTGGCCCTGCACGGCGTCTTCGTAGGGGCCGGGGGTTCCCGAGGAGTCCCGCGGGCTCGCATTCCACGGGGTCGGCGGGTAGGGGTGGTAGTTGGCGATCTTGCCGTCGCGAATCACCATGTGGTGGCTGAGTACACCGCGCACGGCCTCGGTGAAACCGCAGCTGACGGCCTCGTCAGGCACCTCGAATTTCTCCCAGGTCTTGGTGCGCCCGGCCCGAATCTCGTCGAGAGCCTTCTCGGCGAAGTGCAACGCCGCCGCGGCCGCGTAGGCCTGAAAATAGGTGCGCGCCCGGTTGCGTTCGAGGGTGTTGCTCCACTGCGGAATCGTCCACTCGAGGCTGACCGGCCCTTTCAGGGCGGTCTTGGGCAGCTCGATCTGCACGCTGGTGCCGGTGGCCTTGAGGTAGCCGATGTCGACGAGCCCGGCGAGCGCGGTCGTCCAGAGCCGGGCGAGCGGGCCGCCGCCGGTGTCGAGGGCGAGGTTGTCGGTGCCGTCGAACCAGCGCGGCGACATCACCCAGCTATATTTGTCGTCTAAGTCCCGGCGCTGCGGCTGGGGGTTGGTGTGCTGGTTCCACGGATGCCGGCGGTCGACGGGGTTACCGAGCGGGTCCTTCGTGACGAACATCTCCTGCCCGGTCCAGTCCTGGTAGTACGACGAGCCGAGCATGATGCGGATGCCGAGGTTGATGCGCACGAGGTCGGTCGTGACGAGCTTGCCGTCGACGACGACACCGGGGGTGACGTACATCTTGCGGCCCCACTCGGTCATGTCCTTGTATTCGAAGTTGCAGTACTCCGGGTCCTGGAAGGCTCCCCAGCAACCGAGCAGGGTGCGCCGCAGCCCGACCTGTTCGTAGCCGGGCAGTGCTTCGTAGAAGAAGTCGAAGAGGTCGTCGTGCATCGGCACGACCTTCTTCATGAATTCGACGTAGCGCATCAGGCGGGTGATGTAGTCGGTCATCAGCTGGATCGTCGCGACCGTGCCGACTCCGCCGGGATACAGCGTCGACGGATGCACGTGCCGGCCTTCCATCAGGCAGAACATTTCGCGCGTGGAGCGGCTCACCTGCAGTGCCTCGCGGTAGAACTCGCCCGTGAAGGGGTTGAGGGTGCGCATGATGTCGGCGATGGTGCGGTAGCCGTGGTCACCCTCGTGCGGGGCGCGGGTGTTCTCGGCGAGCGCGAGAACCCCGGGGTTGGTCTCCTTCACCATCTTTTCGCAGTAGTCCACGCCGACCAGGTTCTCCTGGAAGATGTTGTGGTCGAACATGTACTCGGCCGCTTCGCCGAGGTTCACGATCCACTCGCCGAGGTTCGGCGGTTTCACCCCGTAGGCCATGTTCTGGGCGTAACACGAGCAGGTGGCGTGGTTGTCGCCGCAGATGCCGCAGATGCGGCTCGTGATGAAGTGGGCGTCGCGCGGGTCCTTGCCCTTCATGAAGATGGAATAGCCGCGAAAGATCGACGAGGTGCTGTGGCACTCCACCACCTCACGGTTGTTGAAGTCGATCTTCGTGTAGATGCCGAGGCTCCCCACGATGCGGGTGATGGGGTCCCAGTTCATCTCGACGAGGGAGTCATCCCCCGGCGCCGAGTGTGCGGGGGTCGGGATGGTCGAGGTCATTGCTGGCGCCTTTCTCGTGGCCAGGTGGGGCGAGATGTGTCGGGGGTGTTCCGTCAGGGGTGCGGCTACCAGGTGCGCACGGCACCGCTCAGAAGTTTGTTGCCGGGCTGGCGCCAGCGCGGTTCCTTGTCGAGCGTGGTGCCGGTGATCTTCCTCAGCGCTCGAATGGTCGTGCCGTAGGGCATGATCGCCGTCGTCGACAGTTTGCCGCCGGGCGGTTCGTCCATGAAGGGCATGAATTTGTCGGGAAAGCCCGGCATGGTGCAGCCGATGCAGATGCCGCCCACATTCGGGCAACCGCCGATGCCGTTCATCCAGCCGCGCTTGGGCACGTTGCACTTGACCACCGGCCCCCAGCAGCCGAGCTTCACGATGCACTTGGGTGAACCGTATTCGGTCGCGAAGTCGCCCTGCTCGTAGTAGCCGGCCCGGTCGCATCCTTCGTGAACGGTGTGGCCGAACAGCCAGGTCGGCCGCAGGTTGTCGTCGAGCGGGATCATCGGCGCCTGCCCGGTCGCCTGGTAGAGCAGGTAGGTGATGGTTTCGGAGAGATTGTCGGGCTGGATCGGGCAGCCCGGCACGCAGACGACCGGGATGCCGGCCTTGCTGGTCCAGCCGTAGCCGAGGTAGTCGGGCACCCCCATCGCGCCGGTCGGGTTGCCGGCCATCGCGTGGATGCCGCCGTAGGTCGCGCAGGTGCCGGCGGCGATGATCGCCGTGGCCTTCGGGGCGAGTCGGTCGAGCCATTCGCTCGTGGTGATCGGCTGCCCGGTGTCGGGATTGTTGCCGAAACCGCTCCAGTAGCCGCCCTCGGCGTGCAGTTTCTCGTTCGGGATCGAGCCCTCGACGATCAGCACGAACGGTTCCAGTTCGCCACGGTCGGCCTTGCGGAACCACTCCAGAAAGTCGTCGGCGCCGTGTTCTGGGCCGCACTCGAAGTCGATCAGCGGCCAGTGCATCGCGATGTGCGGCAGGCCGGGCAGGGCACCGAGCGCGATCTCCTCGACGCTCGGCTGGGTGGCCGCGGTGAGGGCGACGGAGTCACCGTCGCAGCTGAGGCCGGCATTGATCCACAGCACGTGGATCAGGGCCTCTTCGGCGGGGGTCGCGTCGGTGCGCTTGGCAGCGGGATCAGTAGTGGGTGTAGTAGTGGGCATCGGTGTCTCCTGGGTTCGCCTCGCCGCGGGTTGCGTCGCCGCGGATTGCGCCGGACGGGCGCGTCAGCCAGTGGTACCAACCGTCGAGGCCTGCGCCCGTCGTGGCCGACACCACCAGCACGTCAACATTCGGATTCAGTTGTCGGGCCTGGCTCGCGCACCGCTCGACATCGAATTCAACGTAGGGAAGCAGGTCGCTCTTGTTGATCACCACAAGATCGGCCGCCGCGAACATGTGCGGGTATTTTCGGGGTTTGTCGTCGCCCTCGGTGACCGAGACGATGACGACCTTGGCCGCTTCGCCGAGGTCGAACAGGGCCGGGCAGACGAGATTGCCGACGTTTTCGATCAGCACCGTGCATCCGGGGTCAGGGTCGAGGGTGTCGAGCGCGTGCCGGAGCATGTCGGCGTCGAGGTGGCAGCCCGCTCCGGTGTTGACCTGCACGACCGGCACTCCGGTGGCGCGGATGCGGTCGGCGTCGATCGAGGTCTCCTGGTCACCTTCGACGACGGCGAACGGCATCCGCCCACCGGACGCGGTGAGGGCAAACTCTGTGAGGGCGCACTCGGTGAGGGTGCGCACGAGCAGGGTGGTCTTGCCGGAGCCGGGTGAACTCATAACGTTCAGCGCACGGATGCCGCGGCCCTCGAGCCAGCCCCGGTTGCGGGCCGCGAGCAGGTCGTTGTGGGCGAGCAGGCTCTGCTCGAACAGCACGGTCTCGGTCGGGTGAACATCGGAATCGTGGCCGTGCGGGTGGGAATGCGGGTGGTCGTGGGGGTGGCTGTGAGGGTCGTGGGCGGGATTGGCGATCAGTGTGAGGCCGGTCACGGATCTCCCGTCGACCCGCACTCCGGCGTCGTCGTTACAGCCACACGTTGAACACACGGTTGTCCCTTCCTAACCGGCAGCCTCGACGGCGGCCAGTTGCACGGCGACCAGGTCGAGCTCGCGGCCCGCCGTCACCTGAACGTCGGCGCTGCCACACGCGCACAGCAGAAACTGGTCGACCAGGCCGGAATCGAGCCCGTAGGTGCGACAGCGGATGCGGCCGGCCGGCTGCTCGAGAATCAATTCGGCCCCCTCGAGAGCGGTGTTGGCCGCGGCGATCTCGAAGCTGAAGCGGAGGGCATCCGCCAGAACGCCCGACAGTTGCCCGATCCGCAGGTGAACGGACGCGACAGTGCGCTCGCCGGTACGGTCACGGATCGTGTCGACGAGGCTGGACGCAATCGACAGTTCATGCACGGTATTCCACCTCGAAGAAACAATGTAGACCCGGGTCTCGGTCCTCGCAATGCCGGATTCGGGCCGTATCGTTCGGCGGCCGTCGAACCGTTGACAGTGCCCGGGATCGGGCGGATGCTGTCTGGAATTCCGCTTCCGGCACTGCCGCGCCCACCCGCGCCCACCAGGAGGATCTTGATGACGACACCGGAAACGACACCCCCCGCAGCGGCCCTCCTCAGCAGACGCACCGTGCTCGCCGGATTCTTTCTCGTCGGAGGCACGGTCGTGCTCGCGGCCTGCACCGATTCCTCGGCCACGCCGGCCGTGCCGAGCGGATCGGGGAGCCCGACGCAAATCGAGGTGACCGACAACCGCGGCACGGTGCTCACCTTCAACCAGGCCGTGACCCGGGTCGTGACGATTCCGATGCCGTCGGCGTCGCTGATCGTGGCCGTCGACCGGTCGGCGCAGCACCTGGTCGGCATGCACAATGCCTCCTGGATGGCGATCAAAGACGGCATCCTCGGCCAGTTCTTTCCGGAGCTGCTGAAACTTCCGCACGACATCGCCACGAGTGATTTCACGCCCAACGTCGAGAGCATCCTCGATCTCGAGCCCGACGTGGTGGTGCAGTGGAGCGACTCTCCCCTGGTGGAACCCCTCGAAAACGCCGGTCTCACGGTCATCGGTCTCACCAATAACGGCACCCAGGAAGACGTCGACTCCTGGGTGCAGATTTTCGCCACGATGCTCGGAAAACCCGAACGCGCCACGGAGATCAAGGCGCGCAGCGATGGTGCCCTCGCCCAGGTGCAGGCCGACGCCGCCGCACGCGCGCAGCCTGGCCCGAGCATCCTCTATTTCAACCGGTTCACCGAGGGTCTCAAGGTCGCCGGCGCGAACACCTACAACGATTTCTACATCAAGCTCGTGGGCGGCACCAACCCGGCGACGGGCGATGCCCCCGCCCCCGGAACCGGCATGGTCGGCGTCGACCTGGAGCAGGTGCTGACCTGGAACCCCGAGGTGATCCTGCTCGGCAACTTCGACGGAGCGATGCCCGACGACATCTACTCGAATCCGGCCTGGTCGGGGGTTCGTGCGGTCACCAACCGGCGCGTCTACAAGGTACCGCTGGGCGGCTACCGGTGGGACCCGCCCGGTCAGGAGTCCCCGCTGATGTGGACCTGGCTGGCGGACATCGCCTTCCCTTCCCTCAGCACGAGCACCCTGCGCGCCCAGATCACAGCCGACTATCCGTTTCTCTATGACCACACCCCCACCGACGCCCAGATCAACACCGTGCTCTGGATGGATGTGAACGACCGGTCCTCCAATTACCAGCAGTTCCATGCTGGATGAGAGCCATGCCCGGATCGACCGGCGCCGCGCGCCGCGCGAGCACCGCGGCCCCGGCCGCGCTCCCACGCCGGAACGCGTTCGCACCCTGCGCCCGATTCTCATCTCCCTCGGCGCACTGCTGACGGTCGCGCTGCTCGCGCTGACGCTCGGCCGCTTCGATGTTCCGTTCGGCCACGTCGTGCAGATCCTGCTCGGCACCGACCCCGGGGGCGCATTCGGGGGTGAGGACATTCCGCCGACCGAACACAACGTCGTGCTGCTGGTGCGGATGCCGCGGGTGCTGTTGGCGGCGCTGGTCGGCGGCGGTCTCGCCCTCGGTGGCGCCGCCCTGCAGGCGATCTTTCGCAACCCCCTCGTCAGCCCCGACATCATCGGGGTCTCGGCCGGGGCATCCTTCGGCGGGGCCCTCGCGTTGCTGCTCGGACTCGGCCCGGTGATGCTCGTCGGTGGGTCGTTCGCCTGCGGGCTGCTGGCCCTGGTGCTGGTCTTTCTGATCACCTCGGGCCGCGGCGGCACCCCCGTGCTCATGCTGGTGCTCGGCGGGGTGGTGACCGGGTCATTCTTCTCCGCGCTCGTCGCCCTCGTGACCTACCTCGCCGACCCGTTCACGACGCTGCCGGCAATTGTCTTCTGGCTGCTGGGCAGCATCGCGGGGGCGACTCCCGGACAGGTGCTCGTCGCGGTCGGCCCGATCCTGCTCGGCACGGTCGTCGTGCTGGCCCTGCGCTGGCGCATCAACGTGCTCTCGCTCGGGGACGACGATGCGGCGGCGCTCGGGGTGCGTCCGCGGCGGCTGCGCTGGGTGGTGCTCGCATCCGTCGCCCTGATCGTCGCCGGCGCGGTCGCGGTCAGCGGCGTGATCAGCTGGGTGGGCCTCGTGATTCCGCACCTCGCCCGCATGTGGGTCGGCCCCGACAACCGCGTGCTGCTGCCGGTGTCGGTTCTGCTCGGCGGGGCCCTCCTCATCGTCGTGGACACGGTCGCGCGCTCGCTCACCGCCGGGGAGATTCCGCTCGGCGTGCTGACGGCGCTGATCGGGGCGCCGGTGTTCTTTGTGCTGCTGCGACGCCACCGCGACCGGATTTGGGACAGTGCCTGACGTCGCCCCGGTCCTGCTCGAGTTGCGCGAGGCAGGGTTTGGGTACCCCGGGCAGCCTGCGGTGTTTCGGAACGTGACCCTCCAGGTGGCGGCCGGATCGGTCACGGCGGTGCTGGGCCCGAACGGCAGCGGCAAGACGACCCTGGTGCGCTGCGCGGCCGGGTTGCTGCCGGTGCAGCAGGGCAGCGTGCGCCGGCGCGAGGCCGTCGGCTTCGTGCCCCAGGCCCGCGGAACGTCGTTCGCATACCGGGCCTTCGACATGGTGCTGATGGGACGGGCCCGGCACGTGCAGCTGTTTCGCAGCCCGGGGGCCGGCGACCGGGCCGCCGCCCTGTTCGCAATGGAACGGGTCGGCATCGCGGCCCTGCGCGACCGGTCTTTTCCGACCCTCAGCGGCGGGGAACAACAGCTCGTGCTGATCGCCCGGGCCGTTGCCGCCGAAACCAACCTGCTGATCCTCGACGAGCCGTCCACCGGGCTCGACCTGAAGAATCAGGTGCGGGTGCTGCGGCTGCTGCGCGAACTCGCCGCCGACGGCATTGGAATGCTGCTCAGCACCCACGACCCCGACCATGCCCTCTACCTCGCCGACACCGTCGTGCTGCTGCACCCGGGCGAGGCGCAGCAGGGGCCTGCGGCAGAACTGCTGACCGAAACCAGCCTGTCGGCGCTGTACGGAGTGCGGGTCAGCGCCGTCGACTACCTCGATTCGGGTGCTGAGGCGACCCGTGCGGCGGTTCCGGCCCCGCGCCGCACGATCGTCACCCACTACGACGATTCCCCGGCCGCGCGGCACGGTGAGGGCGCCCCATGAACGCCGCGCGGTGGCAGCGGATGCGACGGGCCCTCAGCCGGGGCGAGTGGGCCTCGCTCGGGGGAATGGCCGGTTGTGTGATTCTCCTGCACCTGATCGGCTGGGGAGTACTGATCGCCCTCGTCGTTCCCCAGCAGCTGAGCATTGGTTCGGCCGGGCTCTTCGGGGTGGGAATCGGGTTGACCGCCTATACGCTCGGGCTGCGGCACGCCTTCGACGCCGACCACATCGCGGCCATCGACAACACCACCCGCAAGCTCATGAACGACGGGCGCCACCCGCTCTCGGTGGGCTTCTGGTTTTCGCTCGGCCATTCGACGATCGTCTTCGGGCTGTGCGCGCTGTTGGCCGCGGGCATCCGTGCCCTCGCCGGGCCGGTCGAGGAGGACTCGTCGACCCTGCAGTCGGTGCTGGGCGTGATCGGAACCGGCATCTCCGGCTCGTTCCTCTACCTGATCGGCATCATCAATCTCGTGATCCTGCTCAGCATCGTGAAGGTCTTCCGCCGCATGCGCCACGGCGAGTTCGATGAGGCGGCGCTCGAAGACCAGCTCGCCAACCGTGGTTTCGCCAACCGCATCTTTGGCCGCGCCACCCGGGTCGTGACCCGGCCCTGGCAGATGTATCCGATCGGCCTGCTGTTCGGCCTCGGTTTCGACACCGCGACCGAGGTCAGCCTCCTGATCCTGGCCGGCGGCGCGGCGGCTTTCGTCCTGCCCTGGTATGCCATCCTGACGCTGCCGATCCTGTTCGCGGCCGGCATGAGCCTGCTGGATTCCCTCGATGGCATCTTCATGAACTACGCCTACGGCTGGGCGTTCACCAAGCCCGTGCGCAAGGTCTATTACAACCTCGTGATCACGGCCGTGTCGGTGGCGGTCGCGCTCGTGATCGGATCGATCGAACTCCTCTCGATCCTGGTCGACCAGATCGGCATCGTCTCCGGTCCGCTCTACGCGATCGGCTCACTCAACCTCGAAAACGTCGGTTACGTCATCATCGCGATCTGCGTGCTCGCGTGGATCATCGCGTTCGCCGGCTGGCGCCTCGGCCATGTCGAGGAACGTTGGTCGGCGGCCGTGCGCCCCGCGCCCACTGATACGGATTGAGCGTCAGAGGGCGAGGTCAGCCAGCAGGGCGGCCAGCACGAGTTCTTCATCCACGGCGAGGCCGACGGATGCCATGGCTTCGGCGAGGTCAGCATCCCACGGTGTTTCCACGCTCGCCGCGCTGACCCCCGGCAGCACGAGCAACGCCGGCAAGGCGCTCCGCTCCGCACACGCCGCGGAGTAGTCCGCGGCGGAAAACCGCCAGGGGGTCCACGCGACCCGTTCGGCGAGGGCCCGGGCGACGCCGATTCCGCTCCAGTCGAAATCGCCGTGGAAGCGCAGGGCAGCGCCGTCGGCCACGAGCCGCTCGAGCAGCCGAATCGCCGCCGCCCCGGGCTGGCCGTTCAGGCAGACGAGCGGCGCCGAGGTCGCGCCGAGCGCGTCGGCGGCGGCCGCGACAACGGCCGGGTTTTCACAGACGAAGACCACCGGCGGCACCGTGCCGAGCTCGTCGGCGAGAAGCTGCCGCAGGG
This sequence comes from Cryobacterium melibiosiphilum, assembly GCF_003602235.1. Classification (GTDB taxonomy): domain Bacteria; phylum Actinomycetota; class Actinomycetes; order Actinomycetales; family Microbacteriaceae; genus Cryobacterium; species Cryobacterium melibiosiphilum. The sequence goes on along the minus strand of NZ_QZVS01000081.1, from coordinate 70,469 downwards.
TGAGCACGACCGGCTGACCGGCCTCGGCGAGGGCCGCGAGGGCGCGTGCAGTGGGTGACGTGTCACCGCCAGGCAGGCCGAGAACGAGCACGCTCGACGAGAGCTCGTCGAGCACGACGCCCACCGAGTGCCACGCCTCGCGGCGCCAGCGCGCGGAGTCGGCCGAGGCATCCGTCGGCGACGACGTGGGCACCGGCCCGCGCAGGGCGTCCGTCGCGGTCGCTGCACCGCCCGTCTGCTCGCCGGAGCGTGCAGCGGAGGGCGAGCTGGCGAGGGCCGAACCCAGTGCGCTCGCGAGGCCGACGGCGAGGGTGCCGAGCGGGGTGTGCACGTCGAGGGCGTGGGCGTCGTGCACGGTGCGGGACGCGAAGGCGCCGAGGGATTCCCCGCTCGTCGGCAGGGCGCCGGCCACGGTGGCGAGTTGGGCGGCGAGGGCCTGCGCGCCCGCGGCCGTCGGGGCAGCCCGGCGCAGGGCACCGGTGCGGATCACCCGATCGGCCCAGCCGGAGAGCTCGGGCCGTCCGAGTCGGCGCAGGGTGTTCGCGGCGGCCTGCCAGGCGTCGCGTTCCCCGGCCCGTTCGAGCGGGTCGACGACCGTGCCGGTGAGCGCGACCACGGCCGCGGCGAGCCCGGCCGGCCAGAGGCCCGACCGGCGCAGCACGTCATCGAGGGTGTCGAGCGAGACGGATGCCGAGGTGCCGGCTCGCACGGGCCGATTCAGCAACCGCGCGACCGCGGCGCGCTCCCCCGCCGATGCCTGTGGTTTGGTGACCGTTCCGGTGAGCTGCCCGGTGCTTTCGAGGCGGGTGCGCAGCCGGGCGAGCAGCCACGCGAGTTCGGGGGTGCCGAGGGTTCGGCGCAGAGTGGCGAGGTCAGCGGTGCTGGGGTTGATCGGGGTCACCCCTCCTGTTTATCAGGTTCGTCGGGAACGGGCCGGGATTGGAGCGGGACGCGCGGCGCGCGCAGCCTACTTGGAGGTCGCCCTGGCCGCGGCCTTGGCAGCGTTCCGGGCCGCGTTCTTCGGCGGCAACAGCGTGTTGGCCTCTTCGAGGGACATACCGTTGGTCTCCGGCACCTTCGTCATGACGAACCAGAACGACAGGGCGGCAAAGAGGGCGTACATGCCGTAGGTCAGAGGCAGCGAGGTATCCGACATGGGCGGGAACGTGACCGTGATCAAAAAGTTCGCGATCCACTGGGCGGCTGCCGCGAGGCCGAGGGCCTTGGCCCGAATCGTGTTCGGGAACATCTCGCCGAGCAGCACCCAGACGACCGGGCCCCACGAGGCACCGAAGGAGATCACGAAAACGTTGGCGGCGACGAGGGCGATCGGGCCCCACGCGCCGGGCAGGCTGAGCTCGCCGTCGACGGTGATCGACTGGCTGAAGGCGATGGCCATGGTGGCCAGCGACGCCGTCATGCCGACCGAGCCGAACAGCAGGATCGGGCGGCGGCCGACACGGTCGACCAACGCGATCGCGATGAGCGTGACCAGGATGTTGGTGACCGAGGTGGCCACCGAGATGGCGTGGGAGTCGCGTTCCTGGAAGCCGACGGCCTCCCACAGGGTGGTCGAGTAGTAGAAGATCACGTTGATGCCCACGAACTGCTGGAACACCGACAGGGTGATTCCGACCCAGACGATGGGCTTCAGGCCGAAGCTCGAGCCGCGCAGCGACCCGGTGGTCTTTGCGCGGCGATCGCCCTCAATCGACGCGCGCATGTCACGGATCTCCCGGTCGACGTCGCCGTCCGGCCAGACCTTGTTGAACACGGCTCGGGCATCCGCTTCCCGATCTGTGAGCACCAGGAAACGCGGGGATTCCGGCAGCAGGAACGCGATCACGCCGTAGACGATGGCCGGAACGGCGCCGATCAGGAACATCCAGCGCCAGGCTTCGAGGCCGAACCAGAATTCGGCGTCCGCTCCGCCGGCGTTGTCGGACAGGGTCGCGTTGCTGAGCAGCGCGGTGAAGATACCGATGGTGATGGCGAGCTGCTGCAGCGAGCCGAGGCGCCCGCGCATGTTGCGCGGCGAGATTTCAGCGATATAGGCCGGGGCGACGACGGATGCGAGGCCGATCCCGATTCCGCCGAGCACCCGCCAGATGATGAGGTCGACGACACCGAAGGCGAAGCCCGAGCCGAGTGAGCTCAGCAGAAAGACGACGGCGCCGATGATCATGACGGGGATACGGCCGTAGCGGTCGGCGACTCGTCCACCGAAGAAGGCGCCGAGGGCGGCACCGAGCAGGGCGCAGGCCACGGCGAACCCGGTCAGGGCGGCGTTCAGGCCGAACTCCTGCTGGATCGCGTTGACGGCGCCGTTGACCACACTGGAGTCGAAGCCGAAGAGGAAGCCACCGAAGGCACCGGCGATCGCGAGGGCGATGACCTTGCGGTTCGTGGACGGTTTGAGGGTTTTCTCGCCCGACGAGGGGGTTTGTCGGGGCGTGGTGGGCGTGTCCTGTGTCATTGCGGTCCCTCGGGTTCATGAATATGCAACCTGCCGAGCCTACGCCCGAAAGGGGGCATGCAGAAAATTGCCCGGCGCACAAGCCCTTATCCGCGCAGCGAGGCCCCCGCTAGGCTGCGGTGTTCGCGGAACCCGTCTGGTGTTGGTTGTGCAAGGAGCGTCATGAAGCTGATCCCCTCAAAGTTGTTGAGCCGCAGGCGTCAGGACAGTCCCCTGCTCCCGCCCGGACAGTCCGTGACCGACGACCTGCCGGTGCGCTCCTCGGGTCCGATTCCGAGCATCCGTCGTCAGGACTGGGAATTTCTGATTCGCACCGAACGCCACCGGGACCATCGCTGGGACTGGGCTGAGTTTCAGGCTCTGCCGCAGGAGGACGTGACCGTCGATATCCACGGCGGCACGGGCTGGTCGAAGCTCGCAACGCGCTGGCGGGGCGTCTCGCTCGACGTGTTGCTCGACGGCGTGACGACCCGCACCGAATTCGCCATGGCACACTCCTACGGTGGTTATACGACCAACCTGTCCCTGGCCGATCTGCGCGGCGGCCAGGCCTGGATCGCGCACCAGGTCGACGATGAGGACCTGACCCCGGAACACGGCGGCCCGGCACGCCTGATCGTGCCGCACCTGTATTTCTGGAAGAGCGCCAAGTGGGTGCACGGGCTCGAACTGATGCGGCGCGATGAGCCGGGCTTTTGGGAACTCAACGGATACCACATGCGCGGCGACCCGTGGCAGGAAGAGCGTTATTGGTAGCGAAGCCGGGCGACGCGGGTCAGGCTGCGAGCCAGCGGCCGCCCACGCGTTTCGTGAGGGTCGACGAGCGAGGCTCGGCGAGGGTGCCCGTCACCTCGAGCACGTGGTCGGCGATTTGAGCGGCGATCTCCCGGTCTTCGGCGGTGAACCGCACGATCAGGCGGGCAGAGCCCGCGACCACGGCGAGGTCGCTGGCCTCGACCGTCGTCAGGTCGGCAGCGGCCGCCGCGGCGGCGGGCAGCACGGCCGCCGGGGCGATGCCGGGGCGCAGTGCACCGATGGCGATGGTCACGCGGAACGAGGGCATTTGCCCAGCGTAGGCGCGTCGGCGACAACGGATGCCGGCTCGCCTGGGAATCCCAGCCGCGCGCGCTAGTCTCCTCGGCATGAGCAGGTTTGCAGACAGTTGGCGTTCACACCTCTTGACCACGCTGTCGGGCAAGAATGACGGCCGCCCGCCGTGGGTCGGCAAGATCGAACTCGGTGATGACCTGGGCTTCTTTGGTCCGGGATCGGCATCCTGGGCGGTGCACGGCGGTATGGCGACGATGGTCGCCGGCATCCGCGCGCTGCTCATGCAGACGCTGCACCCGGGGGCGATGGCCGGCGTGCACGACTGGTCCCGGTACCACGAAGACCCCCTCGGCCGATTGTCGGGCACGATCCAGTGGCTCGTCACCGTGACCTTCGCCGACACCACACTGGCCGAGCGGGAATCGTCGAGGGTCGCGCAGTTCCACGAGCGTGTCGCGGGCACCTACCTCGATGCCCAGGGCGTGGAGAAGCCGTACCACGCGGGTGACGCCGAACTGTTGTCGTGGGTGCACGTGGTGTTCACGGACGCGTTCCTCGCCTGCGAGACGGTGTGGGGCTCCCCGATCCCGGGCGGCGCCGACCAGTACGTGCGGGAGTGGGCGAAGGCCGGCGAGCTTGTGGGAGTGGCCGACCCACCGCGCTCCGAACGCGAGTTGCGGGCGCAGCTCGAGGCCTTCCGCGCCGCCGGGGTGCTCAAGAGCGACGACCGCGTCGCCGAGGCGGTGCGCTTCATCCGCAACCCGCCGTTGCGCCCCTCGATGAAGCCGTTCTACCGCATCATGTTCGCCGGTGCCGTTGGGTCGCTGCCGGCCGAATACCGACGGATGCTCGGACTCCGCAAACCCCGCTGGCCCGCCGTCTGGGCGACCGGCGTGGTGCTCGGTCTCGTGCGCACCCTGCTCGGCAGCTCGTCGTCATCGGAGGACGCCGCCCGGGTGCGCATCGCGCGCCTCGAAGCAGCTGCCGCCGCTGCGTGACGCCGTCCCACCCCGGGCGCTCTCCGCGACCCGCCCGAGTGGGCGCAGATAGCCCCTTGCCAGCCGCGAGTGGGCGTAAATGGCCCCTTGAATCGGCGGGAAGGGGCCATTTGCGCCCACTCGCGGCACCGACGTCTCGCTCAAGGGGCGTTCTGCGACACCTCACGCACGGACACCACACGCACGGACACCTCCCGCACGGAGTGTCACAGAACGCCCCTTCGAGGCTGCCGCGCGAGGATGATCGTAGCGGCGACCGCGGCGAGCGCGTACAGAGTCACGGCGATCGTGAGGGTGGTGGCATCCGGTCGCACGATGGACTGGCCGGCGAGGGCTTGGCCGGTCAATAACACGAGCACTCCGGCGTACAGGGCGATCAGCACCCCGAGCAGTCGGGCGCGCACCGCGGAGGACTGGAGGCGGGGCATCCGTCGGGCGAGAAGTTCGAACAGAACGGCGGCGAGCGGCAGCAGCTGCAGGGCGTGCATGCCCACGAAGTGCGGGATGCGCAGGTCGCCGGCCACGGTGCTCCAGCCGAGGATCGGCAGGCCGGGCCCGCCGTCGGCCAGGCCCACGGTGTGGGCGCCGGCGATGCCCTGGAAATCGTCGAGCTGCTCGGCGGTGGGCCCGGTCATGAGATAGCCGAGGCCCATGCCGATCACCGCGATCACGACGCCCGCACGGATCGCGAGGGTGCGGGCCCGGTCGCCGAGCCGCGCCCGCATCAGCAGCACCGCCACAACCAGCGCGGCCACCCAGACGACCGCAATCGAGGTCGCCATGATCGCCCACATCGTGGTCGCGAACGGGGTGGCCACGTTGAAGTGACTCGTCGTTCCGGCCAGAGCCGCACCGACGATGATGATCATCTCGACGAGCAGCAGCACGGCCGAGACAGTTCCGGCCCACCACGCGAGGCGGCGGCCGCGCTGCAACTGCCCGATCAGCCAGGACAGGGTCACGGCGTAGATCGTGATCGACAGGGCAAATTTCAGGGGCTTCGACCAGAGCAGCAGCCCGGTGACCGTGCGCGGGTCGGCGATCAGCCCGATCACCGCGACGGCGGCCAACACGGTCATGGCGATTGCCAGCCCGAGCAGCGGGCGGTGCCAGGGCACGGCGCTCAGGCCGGACTCGGGGCGAGGAACGACGGCACGGGTCAGGGTGACGGATGAGTCGGAGCGTGCACGCGACATGGTGAGTCCTTACTCACGGGCTTTCGGCCAGGGACGGGTGATGATGAGCAGCACTGCCGGGCTGGTAGCGCAGGGCGGAGACGTGTTCCTGCGCCGTGCGGCGCAGGCCCGAGAACAACGCATCACCGAGCACGGTGCCCACGACGACGGTCTCGGCTTTCCCTTCCCGGTCGGGGATGGCATCGATTTCGTCGAGATCCGCCTCGGCGATCAGCAGGGCGGCGGCGGCGTAGCGTTCAACCCAGCCGCGCGCGGAGAGGTGCCCGATGGCCTCGAGGGAGGCAATCACCTGCGCGGCGGCCAGGCGGCCCGGATTGTCGGGCGAAACGAGCCATCCGTCGGTGACGCTATCGACGCGGGCCAGGGCGGATGCCGGCACGCTCGCGGGGTCGATGTGCTCCGAGACCGCGGCTTGCGCGACGCCGAAGATCTGCTGCAGCGGCTGCTCGGAGTCGAGAGCGTCGAGCACCCGATGGGCCTCCGCGACCGAGAGCCCGCCCACGTCGAGCAGGCCGCGGATGAGGCGCAGGCGCCGCACATGCTGTTCGGTGTAGTCGGCCTGGTTGGGCGAGGTGCGCTCCCCCGCGGGCAGCAGGCGCTCACGCAGGTAGAACTTGATGGTCGCCACGGCGACGGCGCTCACCGTGCTCAGTTCGGCCATTTTCATGTGGATAGTGTAACTATCCGATAGCGCCGCTGTCTAGAGATTCGTGATTAAATCTCACTCCTCCGGGGTGAAGAAGGCGGTCACGGCCGCGGACAGCGCCGCCGGGTCATTCACGTGGCACAGTTCGCGAGCGGAGTGCATCGACAACAGCGGCACCCCGACGTCGACGGTGCGAATGCCGAGCCGGGTCGCGGTGAGCGGCCCGATGGTCGATCCGCACGGAACGGTGTTGTTGGACACGAATTCCTGGTACGTGACGCCGGCGCGCGCACAGGTGCGTGCGAAGAGGGCCGCGCCCACGGCATCCGTCGCGTAGCGCTGGTTGGCGTTGATCTTGAGCAGCGGGCCACCGCCGAGCACGGGCAGGTTCGCCGGGTCATGGCGTTCGGAGTAGTTGGGGTGCACGGCGTGGCCGGCGTCCGCGGACAGGCACCAGGATTCGGCGTAGGCGCGCAGGCGGTCGGTCACGGTCGCGCCGAGGCCGGCACCGATGCGGGTGAGCACGTCGTCGAGCAGGGGGCCGGCGGCGCCCGACCGCGAGGCGGAGCCGATCTCTTCGTGGTCGAAGGCCGCGAGCACGCTGATGACGGGGGCGGTTTCGTTCGAGACCTCGCCGTGTGCCTCGTGCTCGCCCGGGCCCTCGTTCTCGCCGGGGAACGCCGCGTCGCCGGCCAGGATCAGTGCAAGCAGTCCGGCGTGCACGGAGGTGAGGTTGTCCATGCGGCCGGCCGCGAACAGCTCCCCGCCGAGGCCGAACGTCGCCGGCGGCGCGGTGTCGGCCGTGAGCAGGTCGTAGCCGGCGATGTCGCTGCCGGCCAGGCCGGCGAGCCCGGCAAGGTGCCCGACGAGGTCGGCCTGGGCCACGTCACCCACGCCGAAGACGGGGTTGAGGTGGCGCTGCCGGTCGAGGGTGAGGCCGTTGTTGACCTCGCGGTCGAGGTGCACGGCGAGCTGGGGAATGCGCAGGAACGGCCCGGTGCGTACGAGATGCTCGGTGCCGTCGTGGGTGACGAGGCGGCCGGCAAGCTCCAGTTCGCGGTCGAGCCAGGAGTTGAGCAGGGGCCCGCCGTAGACCTCCACGCCGGCCTGCAGCCATCCGTTCGATCCAATGGTGGGTTTGGGCTTCAGCTTGAAGCCGGGCGAGTCGGTGTGCGCCCCGAGAATGCGAAACGGGGTCGTCGGGCCGGCGCCGGCGGGCTGCACCCAGGCGATCAGGGCGCCGTCACGCACGATGTAGTGCCGTCCCGGCTGCTCAGCCCATGCCTCAGCCTCGGCGAACCGGCTGAAGCCGGCGAGGTCGAGGCGGCGGGCGGCTTCGGCGACCGCGTGGTACGACGACGGCGAGGCGTAGATGAACCGGGCGAAGTCGTCAATGTAGCTGGGGGTGGCATCCATTTCCCCATCCAACCACCTGAACGGCGGATGCCCACGGTCGCCGCGCATCACCGGTCCGGCCCCGCAGCTGCCCGGCCAGCGTCCCGCGACCATCCGTTAAGCTTGAACCGACGACTCGAGGGGGACTTATGTCCGACACGCCCGCGCCCCGCGCGCATCCGCCCGGTTGGTATGCCGACCCGATGGGCTCGCCCCGGCAGCGCTGGTGGGACGGCACCCGCTGGACCGATGACCTGCACGACCCCGCCCTGGAGGTCTACGGCGTGAGCGCCCCGGCCGTGCTCGGGCCGACCACGCCGGTCTATAACCCGCTGATCTGGGCCATCGCCGTGCTTCCCCTACTCACGCTCATGGCCTCGTCGTCGGTCGACCTCACGGCGACGCTACAACTGGTGCTCGATGACGCCACGGCGCCGACCAGCCCGGAGGAGGTCACGTCGAACCTCGTGTCTTTCGGCGTCTATGCCGCCACCGTCGTGATGGCGTTCTTCGACCGGCGCCAGCTCCTGAAAATCGGCGTGACGAAGCCGTTCCACTGGGCGTGGGCGTTTCTCTGGTCGGGCGTGTATGTCTTCGGCCGTTCGGTGATCGTGAGCCGCCGCGCCGGCCGCGGCATGACGCCGGCCTGGGTCTGGTTGGGGATTTTCGTCGTCTCGCTGATCGTCGGAGTGACCCGCATGGTCGACGCTGTCAACGAGGTGTTCCCGAACGGGAGCATCCCGACCTAGGCTCACCGGGCGATTAGGCCGAGGGTACGGCCGCAACCTCGACCTTGAGAGCGGCGCGTGCGAAAGCGGCGCCGCCGACGGTGACGGTCTCGGTGCGACCGAAGCCGTGTCCGGACTCCTCGAAGACACCGAGACGGGTCAGCAAGCGCCATTTCGGAGCGATGATCTCTTCGGCGGCGTCCTCGCCCGACACGCCGAATTCGGACACCGCCCAGCCGATCGAGCCGAGCCCGCGAGCCAGCACCTCGAGGTACTCCGCGCGGTGATCCAGCGTTCGCGTGGCGACGTAGAGCAACAACAGCCGGGTGGCATCGCTCACTCCCGCGGTGCGGCTGTGATGGATCGTCGCCGCCAGGTAACGCCACAGTTCGCGCGGCGATTCGGCGAGGGTGCGGCCGCGTGCGGTGAGCAGCAGGGTTCCCTTGCTCACCCGCAGCAACCCGACGTCGCGCAGGTGCACGCGCAGTTCGCGCAGGGGGCGAATGTGCACCTCGCGGTTGACCTCGATGGGCCACCCCCAGTCGAGCTCGAACGACGCCTCGATGACGACGGCCGGCGGCAGGTGGCCGGCTTTCGTCAAGCGGATGCCGTCAGTCCCGACCCGACGCAGGATCCACTGCACGGGTACGAGCATGCGCACCATGGCGCGCTGGTTGAGCAGGATCGGGTCGCTCACCCGTGCCTGGCCGACCAGCTGCCGAAAACCCGGAACCAAATCGGGGAGCATTCGCGTCTCGAACTCCTGGATCACGTTCACCCTTCGAGCCTACCGAGGGAATCGGTCAGCCGCCGCTGCATCCGCTGCCCGTGCCTCCAGCGAAAGCAGGACGATCTGCGCCGGTCTCGGCGTACGCAGGACGATTCAGCGCATTTTCGGCGCCGTGTCCTGCATTCACCACGGCCCCACGACTGAGCGTCGGCGACAGTGTCGGTGGAATCTGGCACGCTGGAAGAATGACCGACACCCGCGCATCCGCTCTCGAAATTCTGCGAACCCTCGTCGGAAACGACGACGCCGATTTTCATGAGGGCCAGTATGAGGCCATCGAGACCCTGGTCGACCAGCGCCGCCGAGCGCTTGTGGTGCAGCGCACCGGGTGGGGCAAGTCGGCGGTGTACTTCGTCGCCACGCTGTTGCTGCGCCGTCAGGGCGCGGGGCCGACCATTCTGGTGTCGCCGCTGCTCGCGCTGATGCGCGACCAGGTCGCCGCGGCGGCCCGCGCCGGGGTGCGCGCCGTGTCGATCAACTCCGCGAACCCGCACGAGTGGGCCGACGTGATGCGCGCGCTGCAAGCCGACGAGGTCGATGTGCTGCTGGTCAGTCCCGAGCGCCTGAACAACCCGAGCTTTCGCGACGAACAGCTGCCCGCGCTCATCAACCGGGTCGGGCTGCTCGTCGTCGACGAAGCGCACTGCATCTCCGACTGGGGGCATGACTTTCGCCCCGATTACCGCCGGCTGCGCGACCTGATCGCGCAGATGCCGGCCGGGGTTCCGGTGCTCGCCACGACCGCGACGGCGAACAGCCGGGTCGTGACGGATGTCGCGGAGCAGGTCGGTCGGGTCGCTCCCGGCGCTCCGACCAGCTCCGGCGCGGGCGGTACGGCCGAGGTCGTCACGATTCGTGGGCCGCTCGCCCGCTCGTCACTGCGGCTCGGCGTGCTGCGGCTGCCCGATTCCCGTGCCCGGCTGTCGTGGCTGCTGAGCCACCTCGCCGAGCTGCCGGGCAGCGGCATCATCTACACCCTCACGGTGTCGGCCGCCGAGGACACCGCCCGGCTGCTGCGGGAGGCCGGCCACGAGGTGCGCGCCTACACCGGCCAGACCGACACCACCGAGCGGGAGGAGAGCGAGGGCATGCTCAAACGCAACGAGGTGAAGGCCCTGATCGCCACGAGCGCGCTCGGGATGGGCTTCGACAAGCCCGACCTCGGCTTCGTGCTGCACCTCGGGGCCCCGTCCTCCCCCGTCGCCTACTACCAGCAGGTCGGCCGCGCCGGCCGCGCCACCGAGAACGCCGACGTACTGCTGCTGCCGGGCGTCGAAGACGAGGACATCTGGCAGTACTTCGCGACCTCGTCGATGCCGAGCCAGAATAAGGCCGAATCGGTGCTGAACGCTCTAGCCGAAGCCGGTGCTGCGCTGTCGACCCCGGCGCTCGAGGCCCGGGTCGACCTGCGCCGCTCTCCCCTCGAGCTGCTCCTCAAGGTGCTCGACGTCGATGGTGCCGTGCAGCGCGTGAAGGGCGGCTGGATCGCAACCGGGCAGCCGTGGGCCTACGACGCCGAACGCTACGAGCGCATCGCCGCCGCCCGGCAGAGCGAGCAGCAGGCGATGCTCGAATTCGAACGCACGAGCGCCTGCCGCATGGAGTTTCTGCAGCGCGCCCTCGACGACGACACCGCCGTACCCTGCGGCCGTTGCGACAACTGCACCGCGCCGTGGTACCCGGTGGACGTGCTCGATTCCGCGGCCGCCGCGGCGGCGGCCGCGCTCGACCGGGCTGGTGTCACCATCGAACCGCGCGCGCAGTGGCCCACCGGGGTCGCAACGCTCGGCGTCAACGTGAAGGGAAACATCACCGTCACCGAGCGGCTCGCCCCGGGCCGGGCCCTCGCCCGGCTCACCGACCTCGGCTGGGGCGGCCCGCTGCGCGAGGTCTTCGCACCGGGGGCAGCGGATGCCCCGGCCAGCCAGGCCATGACGGCAGCCTGCATCCGGGTGCTCGCCGACTGGACGTGGGACGAACGACCGGCGGCCGTTGTCGCGATGCCGAGCCGCACACATCCGCTGCTGATCGATTCCGTGGCCCGCGCACTCGCGCAGGTCGGCCGGCTGCCCTATCTCGGCACCCTCGAACCGGTGAACGGCGGGCCAACCGGCACGAGCGGCGGCAACAGCGCCTACCGCCTCGCGGCGGTGTGGGAGCGGTTCGCGGTCGACGACGACCTCGCGGCCGCGCTTGAGACGGCCGCGCCCGACGGCTTCGCGGGCAAGCCGGTGCTGCTGATCGATGACCTGGCCGACAGCCGCTGGACCCTCACCGTCGCCGGGCGGGCCCTGCGCCGGGCGGGCGCCGGAGCCGTGCTGCCCTTCACCCTGGCCCTGCGAGCGTAGGGCTGGACGTGATGCTCGGGCGGGCGCGGCGGAATATTCGGCACGGTGCCCGCCTTGTTAGTCTGGGGAGTTGCCATTCGGCGATTTTCCGTACGCACGCTGTCGCACTGTTTACGCACCTACGTCAAAGGCATCCACTCACTTATGAAGTTGAACCGCACCACGCTCAGAATCGCCTCGGCAGTACTTCTCACCGCGACCGCCGTCGCGCTGACCGGATGCTCTACGGGCGGCACGACCGATGATTCGCTCAGCAGCGTCATGGACTCCGGCGTGCTGACCGTGGGCACCGAGGGCACCTACCGGCCCTTCTCGTTCCACGAAGACGGCTCGGGCGACCTGACCGGCTACGACGTCGAGGTCATCGAAGCCGTCGCCGCCGAACTCGGCGTCGAGGCCAGCTTCGAGGAAACCCAGTGGGACGGCATCTTCGGAGGGCTGACCTCCGGCCGGTTCGACGTGATCGCCAACCAGGTCTCGATCACCCCCGAGCGTATCGACTCCTACGCCTTCTCCACGCCGTACACCTACTCGACCGGCGTCATCGTCGTTCCCGAGGACAACACCTCCATCACCTCTTTTGACAGCCTTGACGGGCTGACCACCGCCCAGTCACTCACGAGCAACTGGTACACCCTCGCGACCGAGAGCGGCGCAACCGTCGAAGCCGTCGACGGCTGGGCCCAGTCCGTGGCGCTTGTCGAAGAGGGCCGCGTCGACGCGACCATCAATGACAAGCTCACCTTTCTCGACTACCAGAAGCAGACCGGCGCCGCAGGCCTGAAGGTCGCCGTCGAGACGACCGACCGCTCCGAGAGCGCCTTCGCCGTCGAGCTCGGCAGCGACGCGCTCGCCAGCGCGATCAGCGAGGCCCTGGCCACACTCAGCGCCGACGGCACCCTGGCCGAGATCAGCGACACCTACTTCGGCGCGGACGTCAGCCAGTAGCCCCGGATCGGCATCCGCTCACAGGAGACCCAAGAAACTGATGAATCGCGCGCATGAATGAGTCCAGCTGGGAGCTGTTCGTCAGCTCCCTCGGCCCCCTGGTGCTCGGGGCGATCACCGGAACGATTCCGCTCGCGCTGAGCTCGTTCGCGATCGGGCTGGTCCTCGCGCTCGCGCTGGCACTCATGCGCCTGTCCCGACAGCGCTGGATCTCGAACATCGCCCGCGTCTACATCTCGCTCGTGCGCGGCACTCCGCTGCTCGTGCAGCTGTACGTCATCTTCTACGGGCTGCCCTCGCTCGGCATCGTGCTCGACTACTGGCCGAGCGCGATCATCGCGTTCTCGATCAACGTCGGCGGCTATGCGGCCGAGGTCATCCGCGCCGCGATCCTCTCGGTGCCCAAGGGCCAGTGGGAAGCGGCCTACATGGTCGGCATGTCTCGCTCCCGCACCCTCAGCCGCATCATTCTGCCCCAGGCCGCCCGGGTCTCGGTGCCGCCACTGTCCAACACCTTCATCAGCCTGGTGAAAGACACCTCGCTTGCTTCGCTGGTCCTGGTCACCGAATTGTTCCGCGAGGCCGAACAGATTGCCGCGTTCAGCCAGGAATTCATGCTGATCTACCTCGAGGCAGCACTGGTCTACTGGGTCATCTGCCTCGTCTTGTCGACCGGCCAGGGTTTTCTCGAGAAGCGATTGGACCGTTATGTCGCCCGCTGACCCACCCCGCCCACCAGCCCCGCAGGGGGTTGCTCAGTCACGAGCGGATGCCCCCGCCCTGCTCACCGTGCGCGGCCTGCAGAAGAGCTTCGGCACAACCCGGGTGCTCGAATCGATCGACCTGACGGTGAACCGCGGCACCGTACTCGCCCTGATCGGGCCGTCGGGCTCGGGCAAGACCACGATCCTTCGCTGCCTGAACGGACTCGACCTCGCCGACGGCGGCACCATCGACGTGGCCGGCTATGCCACGCTCACCTTTGACCCCGCCCCCGGCAAGAAGCAGCTCACGACCCTGCGTGACCGCTCGGCAATGGTGTTTCAGCACTACAACCTGTTTCCGCACAAGACCGTGCTCGAGAACGTGATCGAAGGCCCGGTCATCGTGCAGAAGCGCAACCGGGCCGAGGTGACCGCCGAAGCCCTCGCGCTGCTCGACCGGGTGGGACTGACCGAAAAGAAAGACAGCTACCCCTTCGAGCTGTCCGGCGGGCAGCAGCAGCGGGTCGGCATCGTGCGCGCCCTCGCCCTGCGCCCCCAGCTGCTGCTCTTCGACGAGCCCACCTCGGCCCTGGACCCGGAGCTGGTCGGTGACGTGCTGCGACTCATCAAGGAACTCGCCACCGAGGGCTGGACCATGGTCATCGTGACCCACGAACTCGAATTCGCGCGCGAAGTCGCCTCCGAAATCGCCTTCGTCGACGGCGGCACCATCGTCGAACACGGCGCCCCGAAAGACCTGCTGCGCAACCCCCGCGAGGAACGCACCCGCCAGTTCCTGCACCGCCTGCTCTTTCCGTTCTGACGCGCGGTCCAGCCTCACACGAGTGAGCACTTTATGCACTTCCCGGGCTCCGGAACTGCAGAAAGTGCTCACTCGCGCAATGTCTATTTAGGTGCTCGTTTCTTGGGGTGCGTTCTCGGCCCCGGCTCGGCGGGCCGCGAGGGTGCGCTCCCTCATGCAGAGGAACAGGGGGAACATACAGGCGAACGCGGTGACCCCGGACAGCACCACGTAGAGCCAGCCGCGCCTCATGCCGAGCCGCCGCGCCTCCACGATGATGAACACGCTGCCGGCGATCGCCGCGATCAACAGGTCGACGGTCAGCGACGAGACAGACGGGCCGCTGCCCACCCAGTCACCCAGATAGTCACGGCGCTCGAGGATCGCGATGACGTTATAGGTCCAGGTGCCGATCAGGCCGATGACGCTGAGCACGAGGTAGGTGACGGCGAGCGGCGTCCAGTGTGCGTGCAGGGGCACGCGGGGGAGAACGCGCGGGGATTGAATACTCATGCCACCCAGTGTGCCCGGAAACCACTACGCCCAAGAAAGTTCGGGCACGCGACAGGTGCGGGTCACCAGCCGTTCACCTCGCCGAAGGATGCTGAGGGCATGACTATCCTGAGCGTGCCCGGCACCTATAACGTGCGCGGCATCGGCAGCGCCGCCTCTCCGTGGCTGCTACGGTCGGCGACCCTGGATGCGATCACGGAGGCGGGGGCATCCGTCTTGGCCCGGTTGAAGGTCGCCCTCGTGCTCGACCTGCGCGACAGCGGCGAGCGCGGGGTGGTGCGGCACCCGATTCCGGTACATCACCTGCCCATTTTTGAGGCGACGGATGCGGCGCCGCACGGTCAGTCGCCGGTGTCGCCGGTGTCGCCGTACGGAGAGACGCTCGAGGAAATCTACGAGACGATCCTCTACGCTCGGGCGGCGCAGCTGACCCAGGCTGTCGCGGTGGTCGCGGATACTCCCGGCACCGTTCTCGTGCACTGCGCGGCCGGCAAGGACCGCACCGGCCTGGTCGTCGCCCTGACTCTGCTCGCCGCGGGTGCCGCGCCCGACGACGTTGTCGACGACTACGCGCGCTCGACGACCGAGGTGCGGCTGTTTCGCCGGGACCTGGCCGACGCAGCCCTGCGCGAGCTGCCGTTGACGGAAGAGGAATACGAGGCCGCGCTGAGCCTGCACCTCGACAGCCCGGCCGACGCCCTGCGGCATGTGCTGACCGTGCTGGACCGCTTCGGCGGGGTCGAAGCGTACCTCGTGCGTGGCGGGCTGACCATCGACCAGTTCCATGCCCTGCGGGAGCGTTACGCCGCGAGCCTCGGCACCGACCCCGACACCGCGCTGGACTGACGCGCACTGGACTCACAGTGCACACATCCGTCGGCACTGCTGCTGACCCCCGATTCCCGGGCCTGCCTGTCAGGCCTGCCGGCAACACCCGCACGACTTCCGCGCCCGACCCGAAGGACCCCATGCCCCGCACCACCCCGCGCCTTCCCCCGATGCGCAATTCCCTCAGCACCCTCAGCACCCGCAACACCCGCAACGCCCTCGCGGGACTCGCCCTGGTCGGTCTCGCGCTGACCGGTTGCTCCGCCGCCACCGACACCACCGACGACGCCAGCGCGACGACCGAGGCCGCCACGATCACCCTCTACACCTCCGAGCCGCAGGCCAAAATCGATGCCGTCGTCGCTGCGTTCAACGTGATCGAGCCGGGCGTCACGGTCGACGTGTTCCGCGCCGGCACCGGTGACCTCACCGCCCGCATCGAAGCCGAGCTCACCTCGGGCGACGTGCAGGCCGACGTTCTGCTCGCCGCCGATGCCGGCACCTTCGAGGGGTACAAGGCCGACGACCTGCTCCGGGCCTACACGCCCGCCGACGTGGACGCCCTGAACCCCGATGTCGTCGACCCCGACGGGTTCTACACCGGCACCCGCATCATTCCCACGGTCATCGCCTACAACACGACCATGATCGACACCCCGCCCACCTCGTGGCAGGAGCTGACCGACTCCGCCTACGCCGACCTGATCACGATGCCCAACCCTGATGTCTCGGGCGCGGCCGCATACAACGCCGCGGTCTGGCTCAATACCCCCGACCTCGGCGACGACTGGCTCAGTGCCCTGGCCGCCAACAACCCGGTCATCGCCGAGAGCAACGGCCCGGTCTCGCAGGCCGTCGCGACCGGTACCCAGCCGATCGGCATCGTCGTGGACTACCTCGTGCGCGAGCTCAAGGCCGCCGGGTCCCCCATCGATGTCTCCTATCCCGCCGAGGGCGTGCCGTACGTCTCCCAGCCGGTCGGTATCTTCGCCAGCACGAGCGAGCAGGACGCCTCCGAGGCGTTCGTCGACTTCCTGGTCAGCGCGCAAGGGCAGGAACTGGCCGTCGAGCAGTCCTACCTGCCGGTGCGGAACGACGTCGGCACCCCCGAGGGCGCACCGGCGATGGACGACATCGCCATCCTCTCCCCCGACCTGCAGGTCATCAGCGATTCGCGCGCCGACGCTGTCGCGCGCTTCACCGAACTGTTCAGCTAGAGCGGATGCCGCCAGCCGCCCCGCCCGGCCCGGGCCCGGTCCGTCGTGACCGCGTTCGGCCCACCGTGCCTGCCACCACATCCGGCACCGCAGCATCCGCTGGACCACAACCGCAGCGACGGCCACGCTGGGCGGCCCCGTGGGATGGGATCGACGGGCTGCGGGCGGTGCTCTGGCTGGTCTGCGGGGCGGTCATCCTGCTGCCGCTGTCCGCGATCGTCGTGCTCGCGATCACGAACAACCACCTGCCGCTGCTGCTGAGCGGTGACGTCGTGGAGGCGGCACGGAACAGCGTGGTTTCGGCGGCGACGTCGGCGGTCGGGGCGGTGCTTGTCGGCACGATTCTCGCGCTACTGCTCGATCGCAGCGATCTGCGCGGGCGGCGCACGCTGCGGCTGCTGGCTCTGACGCCGCTGCTGGTGCCGCCCTTCGTCGGCGCGATCGCCTGGATCGGGATAGCGGGTCCCACCGGGCCCGTGAACCGGGCCTGGACCGAGTGGTTCGGCGGCCCGCTCTGGATCATCTACGGTGGCGACGGCGTGGTGTTCCTGTTGATCGTGCACTCGTATCCGATCGCCTACATCATCATGTCGGCGGCCCTGAGGCGGGTGCCGTCGGATCTGGAACAGGCGGCGCGCATCAGCGGGGCGTCGCTGCTGCGCTCGGTGACCGGGATCACCCTGCCGCTGCTACGGCCGGCGGCCTTCAGCGCGTTCACGCTGATTGCGGTGTCCAACCTCGCGGACTTCGGGATTCCCTCCATCATCGGTTTGCCCGAGCGGTTCGTGACCCTGTCGACGCTGGTGTACCGGTACATCCAGTCCGGAACCGTGGAATCTCCGCTCGAGGTGGTGGCCACCATCGGCGTGGTGTTGCTCGGTGTCGCGGTACTGTCGATGGTCATCGATCTGCTCGTGAACCGCACCCGTGTCGAACTCGACCAATCGTCGGCGCCGCCGCAGCCGATTCGCCTCGGCCGTGCGCGCGCGGCGACGTCGATCGTGGCCTGGACCCTGGTGCTGGCGATCACGCTGCTGCCGCTGCTGGCCCTCACCAGCCAGGCGCTGCTGCCGGCGCCGGGCGTCCCGCTCGCGTGGGAGAACCTCACTCTCGATAACATCGTGCGGGCCACGACCGCGCCCGGCACGATCGTGGGTGCGACGAACTCCGTCATGCTGTCGGTGCTCGCCGGGCTGATCTGCACCGTGCTCGGCCTCGCCGTCGGCACGATCGTCACCCGCACCCGTGCCCGCTCCAATGCGGCGCTCGCGACCGTGGCCCTGTTGCCGCAGGCGATTCCCGGCCTCGTCATCGCGGTCGGCTGGCTGATCATCGCGCCGAGAATCGGCCTGTTCAATACGCCGTGGCTGATTCTCTGTGCCTATGTGATGGCGTTCGTCGCCGTCGTGGTGCAAGCCGTCGCCGCGCCGTTGCGGTCCACCCCGATGAGCATGGAGGAGGCCGCCCGCATTTCGGGCGCCAGCCGCCTGCGCGCCCTGATCGACATCTCGTGGCGCATGGCCGTGCCCGCCGCCGTCGCCGGCGGTGTACTCGTCGCGCTCACGGCGGTGCGGGAACTGACCATTTCGGTGCTGCTGCTCTCCCCGGGCTCCCAGACCCTGGGGGTGTCGATCTTCAGCCTGCAACAGGCCGGCGCCTACAACGCCGCCGCGGCACTGTCGCTGCTGGTCACCCTGGTCGGGCTGGCGGGCCTGGGGCTCGTCGACCGCCGGCGACACTGATCGCCAGCAACACTGACCGCCGGCGACACGAACGCCGCCGCACTCTCCCCGATTCTTGGAAAGGTTCACCGTGGCATCCGTTACCCTCAGCAGACTGGGACTGACCTACCCCGACGGCACCGTGGGGCTCGACGCCGTCGACCTGACCGTGGCCGACGGCGAGTTCATCGCCCTCGTCGGTCCGTCGGGCTCAGGCAAGACCACCCTGCTGCGGGCCATCGCCGGCTTCCTCGCGCCGACCACCGGCACGGTGCACATCGGCGACACTCTAGTCGCCGGGCCGGGCACGTTGCTGGCACCCGAGAAACGCGGGCTCGGCATGGTGTTTCAGCAGCACGCGGTCTGGCCGCACCTGACGGTGGCCCAGAACATCGTCTATCCGCTGCGCCGCGCCGGGGTGGGCCGGGCACAGCGTGCGCAACAGCTCGCGCGGGTGCTCAGCACGGTTGGCCTGACCGGCTTCGACAAGCGCAACCCGGCGACCCTATCCGGCGGACAGCGCCAGCGGGTCGCCCTCGCCCGGGCGATCATCGGCTCGCCGCGCGTGTTGCTGCTCGATGAGGCCCTCTCGGCGCTCGATGAGCCCCTGCGCGGTGCGCTGCGCCTCGAGTTGCAGGCTCTCACCCGCTCGATCGGTCTCACCGTGATCCACGTCACCCACGACCGGGAGGAAGCCCTCGCACTGGCCGACCGCGTCGTGGTTCTCGACGGTGGTCGCGTGCAGCAGATCGGCGCGCCACCCGAACTGGTATCCCTGCCGAACTCCCCCGCGGTGGCCAGGTTCCTGTCCGATGCCACGATCTTCAGCGGGGTGCTCTCGCCCAGCGGATTCGTCGCGACGGACCACCCGTGTGCCGTGCCGGGCAGCCGAATCGAGGCGGTGGGCGGGCGATCCGGGCCGGGGTCGATCGCGGTGCTTCCCGAGGACATCGACCTCGTCGCCGCGAGCGCTGATCGCCAGGACGTCCGCGGTGAGGGCGACGACGACCACGGCTCTGCCCGAGTGACCTCGTCGCTGTTCGGGCGCACCGGCAACGATGTGGTCGTCGACTGGGAGGGAGCCTCGGTGCGGTGCCGGGTTCCCGGCGTCCGCCCGCTGGTCGGGGAGCCGGTGCGGGTGTCGGTGCGGCGAGCCGTCTTCTATCCGCGCGCCGCGGCACCCGCCCCCGCCGCCGTGTTCGCAGCCCCGTACCATTCGACGGAGATTGGCGGCTAGCGCCATCGTCTCCGGCCCGAAACGCCGAAAAGCCCGCCCAACACCGTCGAACGGTACGGCGTCGGGTGGGCGAAAGTCCTGGGCGCGGGTCAGTCGGCGGGCCCGGCGATCAGGGTGACGGATGCGGTGTGGCTGGTGCTCGCGGCATCGGTCCACGTCACCGCGACCGCGTCTCCAACGGAGTAGCCCTGCAGCACGGTCGACAGGGTCGCGCCGGTCACGGGAACGCCGTCGACGGCGGTGATGGTGTCTCCCTCGACGAGGCCGGCTGCGGCGGCGGGGGTGCCGGCGATGACGGCCTGCAGCAGGGCTGAGCCGTCGGTCGCGGTGGCGCCGACCGCGACGCCGAGGAAGGCCGGGTAGCCGATGGTGACGGTGTCGGT
Source organism: Cryobacterium melibiosiphilum (assembly GCF_003602235.1). Lineage (GTDB taxonomy): Bacteria > Actinomycetota > Actinomycetes > Actinomycetales > Microbacteriaceae > Cryobacterium > Cryobacterium melibiosiphilum. The sequence goes on along the minus strand of NZ_QZVS01000081.1, from coordinate 50,489 downwards.
CTCGACGCCGGACTCGATCGCGGCGACGGTGTCCAGGGCGTTCTCGATGGTGATCGCGTAACCCGTCACGGTCGCGGTTCCCGACGAGGCCGCGGTGTTGATGCCGATGACCTCGCCGTCCGCGTCGAGCAGCGGGCCGCCGGAATCTCCCGATTCGATCTGCGCGTTGACCTCGATGAGTTCGCTGAGCGTTTCGGCGTTGGAGCCGTCGGAGTTCTGGGCGGTGATGGTTTCGTCGAGCGCGGTGACAGCCCCGGCGGCGGCCGTGAGTTCCCCGGTTCCGCCGGCGTTGCCGACGCCCGTGACGGCATCGCCGACGGCCACGGCGGATGTGGTGTCGAGGTCTGCGGGGGTGAGGCCGGAGGCATCCAGCAGCTGCAGCACAGCGATGTCAGCGCTGGAATCCGTGCCCACGACCTCGGCGGTGTACGTGTCGCCGGTCGTGGCGATCGTCACCGAGATGCTCGTCGAGCCCTCGATCACGTGATTGTTGGTGAGGATGAGCCCGTCGCTGCTGAGCACCACACCGGTGCCGGCGGCCGCCGAACTCTCATAGTCGAGTTCGGTCTCGATCAGCACGATGCCGGCCGACTGGGCGTCCGTTGCGGCCGTCGACTCGAGCGTGCTCGTGTCCGTCGACGATCCCGAGGAGCCCTGCGACGAGCCGGGCCCGAAGCCCGCACCGGGGTCGACACCGTTCGGAGCGGAGAACCCGGCCGGCGGACCACCGAATGTGGTGCCGTCGTCGGTGCCGGTCGTTCCGTCGGTCACTCCGGGGATGTCGCCGGTGACGGAGGTCGTGCTCAGGTCGCTCGTGGCGCTGGCGTTGCCGGCCTGGCCGACGGCGTAACCGATGCCGCTCGACCCCACGATGAGCGCCGCAGCGACGCCGATCGCCGCAGCGGTGCGGGAACGCCAGAACGATTTCCGTGTGGACGGCGGGGCGAATCCGGTCGCGATCCGGTTGGTCCCCGTCGTGCCGTCCGGGGCCACCTCGTAGACGACGACGTATGGAGCGGCCGCAGCGGCATCCGCTTCGATGTGCTCTGCCGACCGGTCGTTCGCGGTGTCGTGGGCGTTCTGGCTGTGGTCGTCGTCAGGTGTGCGCATTGCTCTGCCTTTCACTCAGTTCTGTCTGTCACTCAGGGCAACGGCGTGCAGCCATCGTCTCTAAGACAGAGCAAAGTGCATGCGGCTATGCGGTTCCTATGACCCAGATGGGTGTCAGGCGTGAGAAAGACGCCGCGGGGCGCGGTCGTCTTCGGTACCTGCGCGCTCGAGCAGGTACCGCGTGACGGTCGCCCAATCCGGAAAGTCCGGGGTCAGAAACTGGATCAGTTCGCCTTCAAACCGGTCGGCGCCGATCGCGGAGCGGTCGTCGACGAGGAATTCCCCACGATTGAGGTGTTTGTGATGCGAGAGGATGAGCCGTTGGTAGGCCGGGGTTCCCGCTTCCGCCCCGAGATACTCGTGCACCCACTCGAGTTTGTTCTGCCAGGCGCTGGCGTTCGCCCACGGCGCGGTCGACAGGATGTAGGTGTCGAACGATTTGGCCAGGGTGCAAAACGCCTCGATCGCGCCGGGCAACGGCTCCATCCGCGCATAGATGCCGGGAACCTCGTCCAGACGATTCTCGTAGCGGCAGTACTCCGCGTTGGTGAGCCGGTCGATACCCGATTGCACGTTGACCAGCGCATTGTCGAGGTCGATGTAGAGAATTTTCTGCGTCACGCCGGGCTCCCGTCAGCCGCACGCCCCAGTGTGCGCAGCATGTCGAGCGTGGCAGGGGGCGCGCCCCGGGGCAATCCCCAATCTCACCCCCCTCTGGGGGCAGAGTCCGGCCCCCAGATGTCGAGCGAATCACGCCTCGCCCGACGCCACTCACTCGGTGACGCGCCAAACCGTTGACGAAACAGCCGGGTGAACAGCGACGCGCTGCCGAACCCCCACCGTTCGGCGATCGCCGCGACCGGAATCGGGGGCTCCCCCGGCGCGCCCAGGTCGGTGCGCGCGTGCTCGAGCCGACGCTGCTGGATCAGCCGGTGCACGGTGGCAGGCTCGTTCTCAAAGGCCTTGTGCAGCGCCCGCAGCGACATGCACCGCGCAGCTGCAATCGCGGCCGGGGCCAGATCGGCGTCGCGCAGATGCGCGTCAATGTAGTCGCTGACCTGTTGCACCACCCCGCGATGCCGTAGGTCACTGGACGGGTACACCGCGAGCTGTTCGGTGGCGGCGATCCGCACAAGGTCCACGATCACCTCCGCCATCAAGGCGCCGGCTCGGGCGCTCAGGGTGCCGGCAACTCGCGCCAGTTGGGTAATCGCGGCTGCGGCGACGGATGCCCCGCCACCCGGCGCATCCGTCGCCGCCAGCCCCAGGGGCGCCCGGCAGAGGGCGGCCAGATCGGCGTCGGACAGGCCGAGGCGACGCTTGGGCGTTTCGAACCGCGAACTCAGATGGGGCCCCGGATAGGTGAGCACGAACGGGTGAGAGGCGTCAAAAATGAGCAGATGCCCCGCGGGCACCGGCGTGACCTGACCGCCCTGAAACAGTTCCAGACACCCGATCTGCTGAACCTGCACGGTTACCAGGTCGCAACCGGTGTGCCCGGGACCGCGGATGACCTCGGGCTGGAGGGATTCGCGGCGTCCGATCACAAAGCGTTCGTAGCCGTGCTCCGCAGGGCTGTCAGACGGATGCTGGTCGAATCGGCGGGTGAGCACAACCATGCCGATATCGTACTCACCCGGGTATGACGCGGGCCACTGGTCGCTGCACGCACGGGAGGTAGCCGATCCGTGCACGCGCCTGCCGGATCCCGCTCAGGTCGGCGACGATGAACGAGAGCCGAAACTGATGGGATTCTGATGACCGCAAACCCCCGCAACATCGTCCTCGAACCGGCGGCCCAGGCCTTCGCCGAAGCGACGGACGAACGCCCCTATCTCTACGAGCTGCCGCCCAACGACGGCCGCCGTGCCGTCGACGACGTGCAGTCCAGCCACATCCACAAACCGGACATTGACGAAGCCTGGGTGTCGATCGCGGGCGGACCAACCGGACACGTGAACGCCCGTATCGTGCGCCCGGTCGGCACCACGGGCACGCTTCCGGTGATCCTCTACCTGCACGGGGCCGGCTGGGTGTTCGGCGACGCCCACACCCACGACCGCCTCGTGCGCGACCTCGCGATCGGCGCCCACGCCGCGGTCGTTTTTCCGGAGTATGACCGGGCTCCCGAAGCAAAATATCCCATCGCCCTGGAGCAGTGCTACGCGGTGGCACAGTGGATCGTTCGCGACGGTGTCGACCAGAACCTCGATGGCTCACGGCTCGCCGTGGCTGGGGATTCGGTCGGCGGCAACCTCGCGATCGCGCTCACCCTGCTGGCCAAGGAACGCCAGGATGTGCACTTCGTGCAGCAGGTCGAGTTCTACCCGGTGACCAACGCGAGGTTCGACACCGAGTCCTACAAGCTCTTCGCGAAAGGCTACTTTCTGAGCCTCGCGGCCATGAAATGGTTCTGGGACCAGTACACGACCAACGAGAAGGACCGTGCCCAGATCACCGCGAGCCCCCTGCGCGCCACCACCGAACAGTTGCGCGACCTGCCGCCGGCGCTCATCATCACCGGGGAAGCCGACGTGCTGCGCGACGAGGGTGAGGCCTTCGCCGCCAAGCTCCGCACCGCCGGCGTTGCGGTGACGGCGGTGCGCTACACGGGCATCCTGCACGACTTTGTGATGCTCAACCAGCTGCACGACACCCAGGCTGCCCGCGCTGCGATTGCCCAGGCGACGACCACGCTGAAGGAGGCCCTGCACTCCTGACCCTGCCTGCGGCGCCCGCTACCGTTGCGCCTCCACGAAGCTGTCGCCCCGGTCGGTGACCACGATGCTCAGCCGGGCCGGAATCTGCTCTTTCATCGACTCGACGTGGCTGATCAGCCCAATCGTGCGCCCGCCGGCGCGCAGGGTGTCGAGGGTGCCCATCGCCGTTTCGAGGGTTTCACTGTCGAGGGACCCAAAGCCTTCATCAACGAACAGCGTGTCGAGGGTGATGCCGCCCGCCTGATTGGTGACCACCTCGGCCAGTCCCAGCGCGAGCGCGAGCGACGCCAGGAAGGTCTCGCCGCCCGACAGGGAGTGGGTCGCCCGTGCCCGACCGGTGTGTTCGTCGAGTATCGCAAGTCCCAGCCCCGACTTGGTGCCCCGGAACTCCGCCGTGTCGTCGTGTTCGAGCGTGTATCGTCCGCTTGTCATGGTGCGCAGCCGCTGGTTCGCCGCCGCGACGATCTCCTCGAGCTGGGCGGCGAGCACGAAGCTTTCGAGGCGCATCCGCTTGGTGTTCGGTTCGTCGCCGTGCACGACGTCGGCGAGGCCGCGCACCTGTTTCTGTTCCACGAGCAGGGCAGCGGATGCCGCGAAGTGGCGACGGACATCCGTCACCACGGTCGCCAGCTGGCCCGCGCGCTCCGAGATCGAGCTGTGGCCGGTGAGGGCGTCGTCGCGGGCGACACTGGCCTCGCGCAGCAGCAGGTCGGCCGGTTCCCGGTTCACCGGCTCGAGCGGCAGCCCGATCAGGTCGGGCTCGGCGAGGGTTGCCTGGGCGGCGGCGCTGGCATCATCGTGTGCCCGCACCAGCGTCTGTCGCTGGGTGCTCTGCGCCTGGGACAGGCGGGCCGCGGTGGCCGCGGCCCCCGAGTTGAAGCCCTCGTGGAGCAGCTGGACGGCCAGCGTGCTGCGGGCGGCCAGGTCTGCGTCTGTTCGTTCCCGCGCCAGATCGAGGGCGTCGACCAGCCGGCGACTCGCGTCCCGCTGCTGCTCCAGTTGGGCGACCTGGTCACCGATGCTCGCGAAGGCGCCGCGGTGCACGGTGACGCGGTCGGCGACCGTGTGCCGGTGGCTCAGGCGCTCGGTGTGCGCGGTGACTGCGGCGTCTCGAACGGCCCGCACGTCGACCAGCCCGGCGGTCGCCGCGGCCAGGTCTGCACGAAGGGACGCGACCGTTTCGGTCAGGCCGCCCAGCCGGGCGGCAGCCGCCCGAATCGTGCGCAGCGACGCCGTTGCGGCCGTGACGGCGACGGTCAGCTCGTCGACACCGAGGTTTCCGGCTGTCGCCTGTGCGGCGGAGAGGCGAGCACCGATCGCCTGCAGGGTGGTGTGTGCCGCCGCGAGGTCCCGCTGACGGGCGATCATGATGTGTCGGGCCTCATCGAGGTCGGCTTCGGTGACCGGATCGGCTACCGCCGTGGACGGTTGTGGGTGCTCGGCCGACCCACACACCGAACACGGCTGCCCGGGCACGAGCCGGGTGGCAAGCTCGGACGAGAATCCCGCAAACCGAGTCGACAGGAGCGCTTCGTAGCGCGCAGCGGCTGCGGCGTTGGCACTGCTCGCCGCGGCCTCACCGGCCCGGGCGCTCGTGAGCTCGTCGCCGCAGTCGACGACGACCTGTGCGGCTTCACGTGCGATTGTGGCCCGCTTCAGGTCGGCCTTCGCCTCGCCCTCGCCGGCGGCCACGAGGGTCGTCGCGGCGAGATCGGTCTCGACGAGGGTGATCCGTTCGGGTAGGGCATCGATGCGGGCCTGGGCGGCGACCAGCTCGTCGGCGGCGGCGTTCACCCTCGCGGCGAGGCCGGCGATCTCGGTGTCCAGAGCGGGAAGACGCCGCTCGTCGCCGAGGGCGTCGTCGAGGGTTCCGAGGCGCCCGAGCAGACCGTCGAGCAGTGCGCGCACGCTCTCGATCGTGAGCGTGTCGGACGGGCCGGCGTCGGGCTGGGCTACATCGGGCGCGCCGGCATCGGGCCTGGCTGCATCCGGCATGACTCCAGCGTTCGAGCCGTTCAGGGCGACGTCGCCGAGGGCGGCGGCCCAGCGGGTGCGGGCATCCGTTTCAGCCGTGACGGCGGTCGCGAGGGCGGCGGCCGACTGCTCGGCTGCCCGGATCTGTGGCCACACCCGCGCGGCGCGGTCCGCCGCCTGGAGGGCCAGCCGTTCGGAGTCGATGGCCGGTTGCTCCGCGTCGAGGGCGCGCAGCCGCGTCGTCGCGTCGTCACGGCGAGCCTGGCGACGTGCGATATCGTCGACCTGCTTCTGCCCGGCCACCGCGGTCAAGAGGGCCACGGCGGCCCGGTCGGCATGCTCCGCTGCCGCAGCGAGTTCTGAGTGGAGTTCGGCGAGCCCGGCGTCGAACCAATCGAGGCCCGGCGTGTCGGGCACGGCGGGCAGCCGCAGCTGGGTGGCAGCGGATGCCGCCCGCTGTTCAATGCTGCGCACCACCGTGGCGAGCTGCCCGTCGACCGTCTTGCGCCGCAGGAGCAGCGCGGATTCGAGCTGCTCGAACCGCGCCGTGCCGAACAGGGTGCGCAGCACCGTGCGACGATCGTCGGTCTTGGCGAGCAGGAACTTCTGAAAGCGGTTCTGCGCGAGCAGGATGACCTGCAGGAACTGGTCGACCTTCAGGGGCAGGATGCGGGACAGTTCGTTGCCGACGTCGACCGGGCGGGCGGCGACACCGACGAACTCGTCGCCGCGGCGCACCTCGAGCACGGCATCGGGCTGAGAGACCGTGGTTCCCCCGCCGCGTTTCTTCGGCCGGGTGTAGCGGGGTGTGCGGTAGACCCGGTACTGCTGACCCCCGATGCTGAAATCCAGTTCGACGAAGGTGGGGTCGTCGGGGGCGCAGTGGTCGCTGCGCAACGACAGCTCACCGCCGTCGAAACGTGGCACCTGGGCGTAGAGCGCAAAGCAGATGGCGTCGAGGATACTCGATTTGCCGGCCCCGGTCTTGCCGGTGATCAAAAAGATGCCGTCGTCGTCGAACCGCTCGAAGTCGATGAGCTGTTCGCTCTTGTACGGGCCGAAGCCGGCCAGCCGCAGCCGCAGGATTTTCATGGGCGAACCACCGCACCGTCGGACTCGATGCTGGCTTGCTGCGTCAGGAGCTCGGCGATCAGGGCGACTTCGAACTCGGTCGGCCCGACGCCGTTGCGCACGTATTCGAGGAAGCCGGCCACGATGTCGGGGTCGGATTTCGCTCGCACGCGTTCCCGGTAGGTCGAGGCTTCGAGAGCCACCACCACGGTCGGGCGATGCTCGAGCGCCACGCAGAACGGGAACCGCTCGTGAAGCTGTCGCATGCCGTCGAGTGGACGCACCTGATCGGTGAGCACGGCCTTCACCCAGTCCCCCGCATTCTCGAGAAACCGAGCGTCGCCGAGCAACTCCTCCAGCGTGCCGGTGATCTCGCTCAGGCGGCGTGGCACCGGTAGATCGACCCACTCGACGATCGGATCGGCATCCACCGTCCCCAGCTCAACCAGCCAGGCCCCGCGCGGCTTGCCCGCCTCGGAGAAGGAGTAGTGCAGCGGCGCCCCGGAGTACCGCACCCGGTTGCTGAGTGTCGCCCGGCCGTGAATATGACCCAGGGCAACGTAGTCGGGGCCGTCGAACACGCTCGTGGACACCACGTCGAGTCCGCCGGCGGTGATGTCCCGCTCGACCTCGCTGGCTTCGGCGGCGGGTTTGATCCCGGCGGCGAAGCAGTGGGCGAGCACCACACTGCGCCCGCCGCGCGCTGCTGCATCGGCCCGCACCTGCCCCATGACGAAACCGAGCACCTGTTCGTGTGTCTTCAGCTCCACATCGCCAGATTCCGGGCTCTGCAGGGCACGCAGGTGATGGCGGACGATGACCGGCTCCAGGTACGGGATGCCGTAGAAGTGAACGGGACCGTGGGAATCCTCCACGGTGACGGGCTCGAGGTATTCGCTCGGCCCGGTGATGATATGGATGCCCGCGAGCCGGGCCCATTCGGACTGGAAGCCGAGCCGCGCGGCGGAATCGTGGTTGCCGCTGGTCATGACCACAACCGCGCCGGCATCCTTCAGCTGGCGCAGCACGGTCGTGAGCACGCTCAGGCTGTCTTTGGACGGCATGGCCGAGTCGAAGATGTCACCGGCGACGACGACCACGTCGACGCCCCGGTCACGCACGACCGTGACGAGGGCGGTGAGCACCGTGCCGAGGTGGTCGAGGGTGGGGTGGGTATGAAAGGTGCGCCCGATATGCCAGTCCGAGGTATGCAGAATCTTCATGCGTTCCACGCTAACGGCACCCACCGACACTCCCCGCCGCCCACCCCGTGGCCCGTCCCGAACGCCAGAAATTTTCTTTGTTTGTCTGTGTTTTCTCTTGCATGTACAGGCAAACGAAGCTACAGTCAGTGTCACAAGCCTGATTCACCCCCGTTCAGCTTCGTTTCACGCCCCGGGTCACCGCACATCCACTCAAAGTCGAGGAGGCATCATGTTCGCCGAAGAACGTCAGTTACTGATCGCCGAACTCGTCACCGAGTGGGGCCGCGTCACCGTGAACGACCTCGCCGCCCGGTTCAATGTCACCCCCGAAACCGTGCGCCGCGACCTGTCCACCCTCGAGGACAACCGCCAGCTACGCCGCGTACACGGCGGCGCCGTCGCCACCGACCGGCAGAGTCTGTCCGAGCCCAGCCTCGAGCAGCGCCAGACCCAGCGCCTCGACGAGAAGTCCCGCATCGCAACCGCCGCGCTGGCCATGATGCCGCTCGGCCGCACCGGCTCGGTCGTGCTGGACGCCGGCACCACCACCGAGCGCCTCGCCGACCTGCTCTGCGACTGGGTGCCCGCTCCCGGCGCCGACCCGCTGCTCGTGATCACCAACGCCATCCCGATCGCCTACAAGCTCTCGGGAACGGATGCCGTGCAGCTGCACATCCTCGGCGGCCGCGTTCGCGGGCTCACCCGGGCGATCGTCGGTCGCACCACGATCGAACAGCTCGAGGCCCTGCGCCCCGACATCGCCTTCATCGGCGCCAACGGAGTGCACCCCGACTTCGGCTTCAGCACCCCCGACTCCGTCGAAGCGGCCGTGAAGAGCGCCATCGTGCGCTCGGCCCGCCGGGTCGTGGCCTTGGCCGATTCCTCCAAACTCGGTGAGGAGACCCTCGTGCGTTTCGCGACGCTCGGGGAGATCGACACCCTCATCACCGACGCCGCCCCCCATCCGGAACTCGCCGCAGCCCTCGCCGCGGCCGACGTAGAGGTCGTGATCGCATGATCGTAACGCTTACCCCCAACCCGAGCCTGGACCGCACCATCGCCCTGCCCGGCGCCCTCGCCCGCGGCGAGGTGCAGCGGGCCGTCTCGGCGCACCAGGAACCCGGCGGCAAGGGCGTGAACATCTGTCGTGCCCTCGAAGTGTCCGGGGTGCGCAGCCTCGCTATTCTGCCCGGCGACCCCGAGGACCCCGTGCTGGTCGCGCTCACCGCTCAGGGCGTTCCGCACCTCGGTCTGCCGATCGGGACGGCCCTGCGCAGCAACGTCGCCATCACCGAGCCCGACGGCACGACGACGAAGGTCAACGAGCCCGGCCCCGCGCTGACGCGTGAACAGCAGGACGCCCTTGTCGAACTCGTGCTCAGCCAGTCCGAGGGCGCGCGCTGGGTCGTTCTGGCCGGTTCGCTGCCGCCCGGAGTGCCGGCGACGTTCTATGCGGACGTCACCCGCACCCTGCGCGCACGTTTTGGTGCGGCCGCGCCGCGCGTGGCGATCGATTCTTCGGGGGCGCCGCTCGCGGCATCCGTCGCCGCCGCGCCCGACCTGCTGAAGCCCAACGCCGACGAACTCGCCGAACTGACCGGCATCTCCAACCCTGACAGCCTCGAAGCCGACCCCGAGCTCGCCGCGGCCGCCGCGCAGACGCTCATCGCCGCCGGCGTGGGCGCCGTGCTCGCGACCCTCGGTTCCAAGGGCGCACTACTCGTCACGAAGGACGGGTACTGGCTTGCCACGACCCCGCCGATGGTGGCCGTCAGCACCGTCGGCGCCGGCGATTCCGCCCTCGCCGGCTTTCTGCTCAGCAGCAACGCCGGGGCCTCCCCCGCCGACTGTCTGCGCCAGGCCGCCGCGCATGGCGCCGCCGCCGCCGCCCTGCCCGGCTCGACCGTGCCGGCCCTCGAACAAACCAGACCCGATGCTGTCACCGTGACGGCATTCCCCCAGCCCCATACAGAACGCAACACGCATACAGAACCCAGTACCCATACAGAACCCAGTAACAACGAAGTCGTCACCGTGGCGGCGTACCCCACCCATCCAAAGGAGGATGACCAGTGAGTGCACTGATTACCCCGGAGCTTGTCGCTCTGGACAGCAACCTTGGCGCCGAGCCGTCGACCGTGATTCGACACCTCGTCGAGCTCGTGGTCGCCAGCGGCCGGGCCACCGAGGTCGACGGGCTGTTGAAAGACGCCCTGGCCCGTGAAGCCAAGACCGCGACCGGCATCCCCGGCGGCCTGGCCATCCCGCACTGCCGCTCCACGGCCGTGACCGAGCCGACGCTGGCCTTCGCCCGCCTGGCGAGCCCCGTCGACTTCGGTTCCAAAGACGGACCCGCCGACCTCGTCTTCTTCATCGCCGCCCCCGACGGCGCCGACCAGGAGCACCTGAAGCTGCTCGCCAAGCTGGCCCGCTCGCTCATGAAGAAAGACTTCACGGCGTCGCTGCGTTCTGCCGGTTCCGCCGCTGAGATCGTGCAGCTCGTCAGCGCCGTCGTCGCCCCGGTCCCGGTCGCCGCCGGCAGCGTGCCCGCCGAGGGCACCGGAACGGGCACCTCCTCCGGGGCCCACTCCGCGACCAAGCGCCTCGTGGCCGTCACGGCCTGCCCCACCGGCATCGCCCACACCTACATGGCAGCGGATGCCCTCGTTGCCGCCGCAAAGGAGGCCGGCGTCGACCTGCAGGTCGAAACCCAGGGCTCGGCCGGCGCGACGCCGCTCGCCGCCTCGATCATCGCCGCCGCCGACGCCGTCATCTTCGCCGTCGACGTCGACGTGCGTGGCCGCGAACGCTTCGCGGGACTCCCCGTCATCAGCTCCCCGGTCAAACGGGGCATCGACGAACCCGCGAAGATGATCCAGGAAGCCCTCGCCGCCTCCGAGAACCCGAACGCCCGCCGCGTCGCCGGCGGCTCCGGCGCCGTGGCCGACGAATCCACCGAGGCCGGTGAGCACTTCGGCCAGAAGGTCAAGCGCGCCCTGCTCACCGGCGTCAGCTACATGATCCCGTTCGTCGCCGGCGGAGGGTTGCTCATCGCCCTCGGCTTCCTGCTCGGCGGCTACCAGATCACCGATGTCGCCGACGACGTGGTCCTCAACAACAGCTTCGGCAACCTCCCCGAGGGTGGCCTGCTCATCTACCTGGGCGCGGTCTTCTTCAAGATCGGCGCCCTGTCGATGGGCTTCCTGGTTNCAACAACAGCTTCGGCAACCTCCCCGAGGGTGGCCTGCTCATCTACCTGGGCGCGGTCTTCTTCAAGATCGGCGCCCTGTCGATGGGCTTCCTGGTTCCGGCCCTGGCTGGCTACATCGCCTTCGCCATTGCGGACCGCCCCGGGATCGCGCCCGGCTTTGTCGCGGGTGCCGTCGCCGGCTTCATGGGCGCCGGCACCCTCGGCGGTATCGTCGGTGGCCTGCTCGCCGGCGTCGTCGCCGCGGCCATTGGCCGTCTCAGTGTGCCGCGCTGGTTGCGCAGCCTGATGCCCGTCGTCATCATCCCGCTCGTCGCGTCGATCGTGGCCTCCGGACTGATGTTCCTCGTGCTCGGCGGGCCCATCGCCCTGCTCACCGTCGGCCTCAGCGACTTCCTCAACGGCCTCACCGGTGCCTCCGCGATCCTGCTCGGTGTCATCCTGGGCCTCATGATGGCCTTCGACCTCGGCGGACCGGTCAACAAGGTCGCTTACGCCTTCGCCGTCGCCGGCCTCGGCGCCGCGACCCTCGCCAACCAGGCACCGTGGCAGATCATGGCCGCGGTCATGGCCGCCGGCATGGTTCCGCCCCTCGCGATGGCCCTGGCCACCGTGCTCGACAAGAAGCTGTTCACCCTGGCCGAGCGTGAAAACGGCAAGGCAGCATGGCTGCTCGGCGCCTCCTTCATCTCTGAGGGTGCGATTCCGTTCGCCGCCGCCGACGTGTTCCGCGTCATCCCGGCAAGCATGCTCGGCGCCGCCGTGACCGGTGGGCTGTCGATGATGTGGGGAGTGACCAGCAAGGCCCCGCACGGTGGAGTGTTCGTCTTCTTCGCCATCGACAACTTCCTGCTGTTCGTGCTGTCGATCGTGATCGGTACGGTCATCTCGGCCTTCGCCGTGGTCGCGCTGAAGCGCTACGTCGTGCGTAAGCCGAAGGTGGACGAGGCCGCACTGGCCACCGCCTAACCTAGAGTCAGGCCGCGGCCTCGGAGTGGGGCTGCGGCCCCACTCCGAGGCCGCGACGCGGGTAGTATCCAGCACAATCCAGCAGTTCCGGCACACCCGGAAGCCAGCACGTTTCAACAGCATTGCGAAGAATCGAGGATGTTCCGTGCCCACCGTTTCAGAACAGACGAAGTCCACCGAGGCGCAGTCCGAACCGACGTCGGCGCGGTCCTATTCCGGTGTCGGAGTGACCCCCGGCCGCATCGTGGGCGTCATCCGCAAGATGCCCTCTCCCGTCAGCGAACCCACGGTCGGCGAGCAGCTCAGCGGCGCCCCCGAAGACGCCGTCGCCGCCCTGCGCACGGCCTCAAAGGCCGTGCACTCCGAACTCAAGAACCGGGCCGATGGCGCCAAGGGTGCCAGCAAGGCCGTTCTCGAGGCCACGGCGCTGATGGCCGCCGACCCGCTGCTGATCAAGGGCGGCATCAAGCTCATCAACAACTCCGGCCTCACGCCGGAGCGCGCGATCTGGGAGGCGGGAGCATCCGTCGCCGAAATGCTCCACAACCTGGGCGGCTACATGGCCGAACGTGCCGCCGACGTGCTCGATGTGCGCGCCCGCATCGTGGCCGAACTGCGCGGAATGCCGGCCCCCGGCATCCCCCTCTCGGATACCCCCTTCATCCTGGTCGGCGAGGACCTCGCACCGGCCGACACGGCCACCCTCGACCCGTCGATCGTGCTCGCCCTCGTCACCTCGAGCGGCGGTCCGCAGTCGCACACGGCGATCATCGCCCGGGCGCTCGGCCTGCCCGCCATCGTCGCGGCGGCCGGCGTCGAAACCCTCACCGACGGCACCGAAATCTACGTCGACGGTGCCGCCGGAACCATCACCCTGAACCCCGGCACCACCGAGCGCACGGCCGCCGAGGCCTGGGCAACCACGAGCGCGATTCTCTCGGTCTTCGACGGAGAGGGCCGCCTGAAAGACGGCCACCTCGTGCCGTTGCTCGCCAACGTCGGCGGCGCGAAAGACGCCGTCAAAGCCGCCGCCGCGAACGCCCAGGGCGTGGGCCTGCTGCGCACCGAATTCTGCTTTCTCGGCCGCGACACCGAACCCACGATCGACGAACAGGTCGAGGCCTACCGCGGCGTCTTCGATGCCTTCCCCGGCAAGAAGGTCGTCGTGCGCACCCTCGACGCCGGCGCCGACAAGCCGCTGCCGTTTCTGACGGATGCCTCGGAGCCGAACCCGGCGCTCGGCGTGCGTGGCTACCGCACCGACTTCACCTCCCCCGGAGTGCTGGAGCGCCAGCTGCAGGCCATCGCCCTCGCCGCCGAGGGCACCGAAGCCCTGGTCTGGGTGATGGCGCCCATGATCTCCACGACCGATGAGGCCGAACATTTCGCCGGGATGTGTGCCGCCGCCGGACTCACGATTCCCGGTGTCATGGTCGAGGTCCCCTCCGCCGCGATCATGTCCGCGAGCATCCTCACGCACGTGGAATTCGTCAGCCTCGGCACCAACGATCTCACCCAGTACGCCATGGCCGCCGACCGCCAGCTCGGCCCGCTCGCGGAGCTCAACACTCCGTGGCAGCCGGCCGTGCTGCAGCTGATCCGTCTGACGGCGGCCGGCAGCGAGACTGAAGGCCACCACAAGCCCGTCGGGGTCTGCGGTGAGGCCGCGGCCGATCCGGCCCTCGCCGTGGTGCTCGTCGGAATCGGCGTCACGACCCTGTCGATGACCGCCCGGTCGCTGAGCGCGGTCGGCGCCGTGCTGGCCAGCGTCACCCTCGCTGAGGCCCGCGACATCGCCGCGCTGGCCCTCACCGCTCCGACGGCCACCGAGGCCAAGGCACGGGTGCGCGCCGCCCTGCCGATCCTGGCCGAACTCGGCCTGTAGCCTGCGTTTCGCGCCCGTTTTTCCGATCTTTCATCCCCAGACCCAGGAGGACCCATGTCCGAACGTAGAGTAACCATCGCCAGCCGTGTCGGCCTGCACGCCCGCCCCGCCGGTATTTTCGCCGAGGCCGTCGCCGAGCTGCCCCTCGAGGTCACGATCGCGATGGAGGATGAATCGGCCGATGACGCGATGGACGCGTCGAGCATCCTCTCGCTGATGAGCCTCGGTGCCGCCCACGGCGACGTCGTGGTGCTGCGCGCCGAGGGCGACGGCGCTGACGAGGCGCTCGATGCCCTCGTCAAGATCCTCGAGACCGACCTCGACGCCGAGTAGCCCAGCGCCGCCGGTTCAGCGCCGTGACCGCGCCGCTGTGACCGCGCCGCTGTGACCGCACAACACAATGACCGCGCCCGATACGGGTGAGCGCTACCGACGTTGCCGTAGCGGTCACCCGTTTGGGGCGCGCTCGTGCCTGGTGGGCGGCTACTCGGTGAGCGTGATGAACGCGCTCAGCTGGGTGAGGCCGTCGACGCTGGTGGGCAGGTAGTCGGTGATCGCCGGCGAGTAGACCAGGAACGCCGCCCACTGGGCGCGCGAGATGGCGACGTTCAGCCGGTTGGCGAGCAACAGGAACTCGAGCCCGCGGGGCACCTCCTCGGCCGAACTCGCCGCGAGCGACACGATGGCGACCATCGCCTCCCGGCCCTGGAATTTGTCGACCGTGCCGACCGGGACACCGTCGAATCCGGCCGCCCGCAGATGTTCGCGCAGCAGCTCGACCTGCGCGTTGTAGGGTGCAACGACGATGACGTTGTCGGCCGCGAGCGGCGCGGTCAGGCCGGCGGATGTCCACGGCCGGCCGAGCACGTCGCGCACGATCTGCACGACCGCGGCCGCTTCTTCGGCCGAGGAGGTCGAGTTGCCGGCGTGAACGACCGGCACCGCGTGCAGTCCCGGCACGACCCCGTCCAGGCTGCGATCGGACGCGTGGGAGCGCAACTGGCCGTCGTAGGACAGCGCGGAGACGGGCGCGCAGACATCCGGGTGCATGCGCCAGCTGGTGGCGAGAAAATAGCCGAACGCGGGCGGCAACACCCGGTGGCCGGCGCTGAGCCAGCCGAGCGCGGACTCGTCGACGGGTTCGGGGTGTGTGCCCTGGCTGACCTGCGGCAGTTGCTGCGGGTCACCGAGTAACAGCAGCCTCCGGGCGGCGACGGCCGCCGCGATCGTGCTCGCGAGCGAGTACTGCCCGGCTTCGTCGATGACGAGCAGGTCGAGTGAGCCCCGGGGAATGCGCTTGGCGTTGCTGAAGTCCCAGGCCGTGCCACCAACCACGAAGCCGCCCGACTGGTGGGTGAACGGCGCGAAGGTCTTGGCTTCGAGGGGCGTCCACGGCACGGGCTTCTTCTCATCGCCGCTCCTGGCCTTCTTGCCGACCCGCTGCGGGTCGAGGCCGACCTCGACGCCCGCGGTGATGACGGCGCGCAGCATGTTCTCGACGGCGGCGTGGCTCTGGGCGACGACGCCGATGGTCCAGCCGTGGTTGACGACGAGGTCGGCGATGACCCGCGATCCGACGTAGGTCTTGCCGGTTCCGGGCGGGCCCTGCACCGCGAGGTAGGAGTCGCCGAGCCCGAGCAGGGTGTCGCGGATGGCCGCCTGCACGTCGCCGTCGACAACGGTCGCCAGTGGTGACGTTCCCGCTGGCCCGCTGCGGGGCGGGCACCGGCGCAGGATGTCGAAGGCCGCGTTGGGGACGTTCTGCGGCTGGGCGTCGAGCACCGTGCGGCCCCACTCCGAGATCGCCTCGACCTGGGTGCCGGGGTTCGGGGGTGTGCCCGGCGTCAGGGCCATGGGAACGGCCTCGTGGCTGGGCGCGCCGCGCTCCAGCTGCTCCTCAATGAGATAGACCGATTCATCGACGACATCAACGACCGTCGCCTTGTTGTGGGCGGTGCGGGCGCCCGGGGTGCGACTGCCGGTGATCGGCGGGTACGGCAACCCGTAGACGAGGAACGGCTGGGACCCCACCTTCAGCGAGCTGCCCGGGGCGAGCGTTCCCGTGACGCGCAGCAGGCGGCGGTCGAGCAGCTGGCGGCCTTCCCTGTGCCAGCCGACCTCGACCGTGGCAGAGTCGATGACGAGCACATCGCGGGTGTCGGCCCAGTCCTCGACCGGACTGGCGAGCCGGTTGAAGTGGTCCCACCAGAATGACTTCTGTTCTCGGCGGTGGTAGTCGATGGCGGCGGATGCCAGCGCGAGCGCGGTCTGGCCGGTCGAGCGTTGCAGCCGCGGCACCCCCGACAGCAGTGCCTCGAGCTCGAGGTAGACCGGGTCGGCTTCGCGCACGGTCGGGGCGAGGTCGAGCTCGGTGCTCGCCGGCAGGCTCGTCACCGGGTTCTCGGCGGCGCGGGCGAGCAACCAGTCCCGCAGCCGCAGGGTGGACCGGCAGTCGTAGGCGTTGTAGCGGGCGATGTCGTCGAGAACCGCGGCGGCGGCATCCGCTCCACCGGCAGCCGCGAGCGCACGGGCGCGGGCGTACTCGGCGATCGAGTCGGCGGCGTTGGCGACGCCCTCCCGCTCGTCGGCTCCCATGTAGAGCGGCTCAAGTTTCTTGAGGGAGTAGCTGTGGCTGCCGATGCGCAGCCCCTGCCGCACGACCGGGTAGAGGTCGACGAGCACGTTGTCGCGCAACAGGTCGTCGACGGCCTCCTCGCCCACGCCGTGGCGGGCGGCGAGCATCAACAGGTGAGTGCGTTCGTAGGGGGCGTAGTGGTAGATGTGCAGGTTCGGGTAGCGGGCCCGGCGTTCGGCGACGTAGGCGAGAAAGTCGATGAGTGCCTGGCGCTCGTCGGCGTGGGTGTGCGCCCAGAACGGCACGAAGGTGTCGTCGTTTTCGACCAGCCCGAAAAGGTAGTCGAGCCCCCAGACGGTCGAGGCATCGGGGGTGTCGGCGCCCTCCTGGTAGAGCGGGTCGCCCTCGAAGTCGAAGAAGATGTCCCCGGCGTCGGGCTCGGGCAGCGCGGCGAGGGCCTCGGGCTGGATCACCCGCCACTCGGGCCGGCCGTCGGCCGAGGCGACCTGAAGCGCGGCCTGCTGGCTGAGAGTGCCGAGGGTCGCGGCGCTGATCCCGGGCACCGGTTCGCCGGTCGCGGCGAGCTGATCGATGGTGACGATGCCGGCCGCGCGCAGCCGCAGGCGTTGGTTGAGCCTGAGGTTGGCCACGAGCAGAAGGTCGCGGTGCAGCTGCACCTGCTCGGCGCAGAGGGTGCAGCGCCCGCACGCCGTGTAGCGCGGGTCGCCCCAGGGGGTGGCGTTCTCGTCGGCGAGGCGCTCGTCGATCAGGCGTTCCAGCCGCGCGCGCCGGGTGCGATAGACGGGAAAGATGTCCCGCAGCCGGTGCGTGCTCGTGCGGCCGTCACCGAGCACGAGGTGCACGTTCTCCCCCGTGTTCACGCCGATCTTCTGCAGCTGTTCGCTGTAGGCGGCGAGCTGCAGCAACGCGGTGATCTTGGCCCGGCGGGCCAGTTTGGTGTCGTAGACCTCGTAGGTGGGGGTCGTCTCGCCCGGCTCCGAGGAGCGGATGATGAAGTCCGCGTACCCGAGAAAACGCCCGTCGAAAAACGCGGCCTGAAACACCACGTCGGCCCCGGACTGCAGGGCCGCGGTGCTCTGCGCGGCGGCCCTGGCGATCTCGCTGATCGCGGGCCGCTCGATTTCGACGACCGTGTGCGAGCCGCGGAGGCGCTCGAGCATGCGGTGCTCGTGCACGTCGCCGAGCACGGCGGTGCGTTCGAGCATGGCGTCGGCCGGCTCGGCCGTGGCCGAGATGCGCCCCAGGCGGGCGTCGAGGCGCCGCATCAGCGCCCACTCGCAGGTGGCGGCGGCGCTCAGGTCGCTCGCGGAATAGACAACCGTTGCGGGATCGAGCAGAAACACGCGGCCTCCTGGCAGAAGTGGAATCTCAGACACGTCGAGGCTAACGGAGACCACCGACACGCTGCAGTCACCGGCGCCTCCTCCGGGCCCGTTATTCGAGCGGAGGTACTGCCTCGACTCGCCAGACGGCGCGCAGGATCGCGATGCTGTCCTCGAGCGAAACACCGGCACCCTCGCTGGCTTCTGCGAACGCCCGGGCACGCTCGATGACGGCCTGCGGCGCCCGGGACGCGCCCGGGGCGACCCGGGTACCGGCGGCGGTGCGGGTGACGATGAGCCCGTCACGTTCCAGCGATTTGTAGGCCTTCGCGGCCGTGGCCTGCGCAACGCCGAAGTCCCGAGCAGTTTGGCGCACGGTCGGCAGGCGTTCGCCGTCTCCCAGCTGTCCGGAGCGGATCGCGCCGCGAAACAGGGCGTCGATCTCGTCCGCAGACCGCGGCGTCGACGTGGTCATCGGCGTGGCTCGGCAGCGGATGCAACAGGGTCGGATTCGCCGCGCCGCGAGCGTCCCGCCGCGCGCGCGGCACGGGCCGAGTCGACCGCCAGCCGCAGCAGGAGCGCAACCCCGGCACCCTGCAGGCCGTACCCCAGCAGGTTCATCGGCCGGGCGATGGTGTCGTAGCCGCCGGCAACCAAAATCTGCGGGTCGTCGAGCATTACCAGGGCTTGCCCCGAGGAACCGGTGTGCATCCAGACCGCCCCGAGAGTGGTGATCAGGCCGCCCAACAGAATGAGCGTGAACAGTCGAGCCGTCAATTCACGTTCCGAGCGCACGCTGGCAGCGGATGCCCGCGCGAACAGCGGCCGGTTGGCATCCGCTTGGAGCACGGCGACCAGCACGAGAACGGACAGGGCGAGCGCCACGAGGGTGGCGAGGTGGTTCGGCCAGCCAGCGCCGGCCAGATAGCCGTAGCCACTGTTGAACGTCATGTAGATCGGCAGCTCGGTGTAGGAGGGAACGTTACCCAGGAAGCGCCCGTCTTTCGGCGCGGTCGTCGCGATGGCGATCTGCCACAGGGCGGTCAGCGCAAGCAGCGTCACCGTGATCCCGGAGATCCACAGCAACGTTCGCGGCGCAAAGGTATGCCACCGGCGGCGGGGAACGAGCGCTCGTTCGCCAGGAGCGGGAAGGGGCATCCGTCGCAGTGCCAGTGCCGCGATGGCCACGACCAGCGTCGCAGCGACCAGTGGAGCGGGCCGACGCCACCAGCCATCAAACCCCGAGGCGTCAGGCGTCGACACGGCGAGCGCACTGGTCGCCGTCGCGACGGTGACCACGAGCACGGAGCCCGCTACGGCGGCCCAGACCAGTGGCGCCGTGCGCTGGCCGGTCTGCGGCAGCGATACGATGCGGCGCGGGCGAATCCACGACAGCGCGAAGAACACGAGGCCGAAGGTGACGGCCACCTCGAGGGGCAGCAAATCTTGAAGGGCGTGCACAAAGGACCAGAGCATCGAGGTCTCCCCAACCTGAATCGCTCGCGCGCGTCGCGGGCTTGTACTGCAAACCTAGCACAACGTTGTGCTATTCAAACAGTGCAAGTTGCGGATGCGTGTGGTGCGTTCAGGCCATCACCGGCGACCCGCGAGCAGGGCGTGTAGGAGCGGGGCGACGGAGGCGACCATCAGTACCGTGCCGAGCACCACGTCATCCGCTCGCAGAAGCACACCGGCGATGAGCAGCGCGCCGAACAACAGGGCCGACACCGCCTGGCGGGCGGTGCGCTCCAGGCGCGCGACCCGCTTCTCCAGTCCCGGGCTGGCGACCGTGATGGAGCCGTCTTCGAGTCGGGTGATCAGACCGTCGAGTCGTTTCGGGAGGCGGAAAACGATACCGGCCGTCTCCATCGCCTGCTTCGCGACGTCCTGCACCAGATTGCCACTCTCGTCCCGCAGCAGCTGCGCGGCGTAGGGTTCGACCGAATCCCACAGGTTGAAGGCGGGATTGAGCGCGCTGGCCACGCCGGAGGTGAGGGACATCGCTCGGATGATCAGCAGAAAGTTCTCGGGCAGCTGGAACGGCAGCGAACGCACCACATCACCGAACTGCACCGCGAAATCGCGGAACTCCCGCGGATCGACCTCGCGCAGCTCGGCGAAACCCATGCCTCCGAACCGGGCGAACAGGGTCGTCATGGCACGCTCGAGCTCGGTGGTCTCCGCCGAGGGCAGCAGCACGCCCACGTCGCTCATGGCATTGACGAGACCGCGCCCGTCACGGGACGCGGCGGCGATCAGCATCTTGCGCAGGCCCGTACGGGTGCTGGTGGGAACCTCGCCCATCATGCCGAAGTCGATGAAGGTGAGCTTCCACCCGCGGTCGCTGGCGCCGGGGGTCCCGGGCGCGACCGGGGTGACGAAGATGTTACCGGGGTGCGGGTCGGCGTGAAAGAAGCCCTTGGTGAACATCTGGTCGAACATCACCTCGGCGAAGACCGGCGCCACGTCGGCGGGGTCGATGCCGGCAGCCCGGAGGGCGTCCGTGTCGGTGATCTTGATCGCCGTCACGTCCTCGAGCGTGAGCACCCGACGGCTCGTGCGTTCCCAGACGATGGCGGGCACGCTGACCCGGTCGTCGTCGGGAAAGGCGGCCGCGAAGCGCTCCGAGCTCGCCGCCTCGTGCAGGTAGTCGATCTCTTCGAGGCTCGTCGCCGCGAACTCCTCGACCAGGGCCGGCATGTCAACCCGGTTGGAGACGAGCTTGACGTGGCTCAGCCATCCGCCCACCTTGCGCAGGGCCGCCAGGTCGACGTCGATGATCTCGTCGATACCCGGGCGCTGGATCTTGATGACGACGTTTTCAAGGCCGATTTCGGCCGCATCAAACGGCAAGAGGATGGCGCGGTGCGCCTGCCCGAGGGAGGCTGCGGCCACCGGGGTCGGATCGACCGAGGCGAACACCCGCTCGAGAGGCATGCCCAACTCCGCTTCGGCCGCGGTCCGGATGGCCGCGAACGGCACCGGGGCCACTTCGTCCTGCAGGCCTTCGAGTTCCTTGGTGATCTCGGGCGGGAGCACGTCAAGGCGCGACGACATGAACTGCCCCACCTTGATCATCAGGCCGCCGAGGTCTGCCGCGAGGGAGTGAAATCCCTTCGCGAAGCGCTGCATCCGCTTCGATCGGGTGCGCTCGGCGATCTTCACCAGCCCGATGCGGGGCAGAAACAGTTCGAACCACCACGTGACGGCGAGATACCAACTGGCAAAACGCAGGATGCGGCGGTACCGGGCGCGCAGGTTTCCCGCGCCCGGATTCGAGTCGTTTCTGCCCCGACGAGCCGATGGCACCCCGTCAGTCCTGGGCGAGGATCGAGTACAACCGACGACGTGCTTCGTCGAGCACAGTGACGGCCTGCTGCACCTGCTCCGGGGATCCGGTTCGTCCGACCTGGGCTGCCGCCTGGGCCAGCTCGACGCCCGCCTTCGGCAATGCCGCGTAGCCGTGACCGGCGGCGGAGCCGGTGGATGCCCACGGCGCGCTCGTGTCGGAGTCGGCGACCGCGGCACGACCCTCCTCGGTGAGGGAGTAGATTTTGCGGCCGTTGGACTCTTCGGCGCTGATCAGGCCTTCGTCGGCGAGCAGCTGCAGTGTCGGGTAGACCGATCCGGCGCTGGGCTTCCAACTGCCGCCGCTGCGCTCCTCGATTTCGTGGATGATCTGGTAGCCGTGCATCGGCTGTTCGGCGAGCAGCGCCAGCACCGCCGTGCGCACCTCGCCGCGACCGGCCCGGCTGCCCGCGCCTGATTGCTTCTCGAATCGCGAGCGAAATTGCTCCATCGCTTGCCAGATGCCGTCGATGTTGCCAGCATTGAACCCGCCGGTCGTGAATGTGTTGCCCATGATTGCCTCCTCGTGAGTGACCTGTGAACGTGACTAACCAGTGCCTGTCGGTGACGTATGCAGGTTCTTATGAACGATACACAACGATACTGAACGATAGACAACGACACCGAACGATAGACAACGATACCGAACGATGCCCTCGACCGATAGGTACGCGAGTCAGTTCGCGGCCGATGCAGTGCCTGCTTTTCTTTGACCGCCGGTTCGGGCCGGAATATGCCCACTAGAGTTACAACATACCTAACCTGGTTACCGAACGTGTTGCACCAATGATGATGAGAAGGAACCTACCGTGACGGAACACCAGAATTACCTCGGCAACGTAGACAGCACTCCCGAGCCGACCGAGCACACGATCCAGGATTGGACCGACCTGGGCCAGGAAATGTGGTCGTACCTCACCGGCAAGGGCGCCGCGATCAACTACAGCTTCATCGACATGCACGTCGAGGTACCGCGCGACATCGGCCCCGACGCCCCGCGTGCCACGTGGAAGCTCAACGGCACCCTGCGCGTCACCACGAGCGACGCCGACAGCGCCGGCTCCGACCCGCACCGCGCGTAGTCATGTGCCCCGCCACCACCTCGACCGTGCATCTGCAGGTCGATCTGGCGTTCTCGCTGTCGGAGCCGGCCCTGCCGGACCCCGCGCAGCCGGATGCGCCGGCAGCTGCCGCGCCGGACACCATGACCGGAACGATTACCGCCGACGGCACCGAAGTCACCGTCTACACGAGTGACCCCGCGCTGCTCGCGCAGGGTCGCGCGCTGGACCTCGGTCAGGTGCGTGGCATCGCCGACGAACTCGCCAAGCAGGGCCTGACCGTTGCCCTGACCGGACCCGCGGGCTTGATCGCCAAGATCGGCGCCGTCGACGCCCCTCTGCTCCAGCGCCTCGTGACCAAGTCGCCGCACATCACGCTGGGTGCGGCATCCGCCCTTGCCCCGCTGCTGCTCGGTCGCAGTCGGGCGGCGACACGGCCGGTCGCGGTATCGCTGCCGCCGGCCACGCTGTTTCCGCTCGTTCCGACCCTGGACCGCAAGAATCGGCGCCGCGTGACCACGACGCACTACACCCCGGGAAGCGGGCGTCCGCGCCTGATCTTCGTGGTGGGGTCGAAGAACTGGGACGGCACGCCGCCGCGGGAATTCAACCTGTTGCCGACGACCACAACGATTGGCTCGGCAGCCGAGGCGAGCCTGCAGCTGAGCGGGTTGAAATCGTTCCACGCCGAGATTCGTCACGATGAGAACGACGAATACGTGCTGTATCCGCTCGGAGAAGTGTCGGGCAATGTGCGCGAGTCCGATGACGACACCTTCGCTCGGGGTCGTGGTCAGATTCTGCGCACCGGCGCCCGAATCGAGATGGGACCGTGGCGGATGGCGTACTTCCGGGAGGAATTCGCCGACCACGGCCGGCCATTCGGCGGACGGGTCGGTGGCGAACTCGCCGTGCAGAAGCCGCAGCCGCCGCGCCGCACGGCGACCCGGTAGGACCGGGTCGCCAGTCGGGCTAGGAAAAGGAATTCAGCCAGACCGCGCGGGTGCCGGATTCGCCGATCGCCACCACGGCGACCGTCGCAGCTAGTGACACCAGGACCACGAGGACCGAGATCACCGTGGTGATCGCGGTCCTCGTGACTGCACTGCGCAGCAGGCCGGACCAGCGGGCATCCGGTGTCGCCACGAACCGATGCCAGCCCCACTGGATCGTGGTGAGTGCGAACAGCGCGATCGCCCACGGCAGCAGGATGCGCGCCAGGTCCATGTGCGTGCCGAGCAACGGTGTCGCCGCGACCCGCTGAGCCAGCCACTCCCCGGCCTCGACGGTGATCGGCACCATCACGAGGGCGGCGAGGGCCAGGATCGGCGCGACGATACCGATACGGCGTCGGGCAGCCGGCCAGACCGCGGTCATCGTTGCCGCCAGGGCCGCGAGCGGCACGAGCACGACGACGACGTGTATGAACAGAATATGCAACGGCAAGCCGTTGAACTGCCAGTCAATATCCACTCAGCGAGCGTACCCGGCGGGCTTCAGAATTTCCCGAGATCAGGTCGGGAGCGCCAAAGCCTGCAGGAACGCCAGAGCGTGCAGGAACATCAGAGCTTGTGGCTCAGGCGGTCAATGTGCTTGACCTCCCCACGCATATCGGCGAGCACGTCGTCGTGTTCGACCTCGGCACGGGTCGCCAGAACACCGTAGACGAAGGTCGCCTCGCCGGCGGCATGCGCGCGCGTCGCCGCACCGGTCACGTACACGCTGAATTCCCGGTCGTCCCCATGGGCGTCCAGGGCCTTCTCCACCTTTTTCGCCGCGGCGGCGAGGCGCCGATACTTCTTGCCGCCGTCGGCCGCGGGCGTGACCGCCTCCGCCGCGTGCCGCAGTCGACGGGCGGCCGTGTGCACCTCCCGCAGTGCGGCCGCGACCGTGTCGATGCCGGCGAGCGCCGACGATTCACCCGGGGTCGTGGGCACCGCACCGGCGGCGGATGCCCGGGCCGCGAGCGCGACATCGGTGCTTTCCCGCAGACGCCTGCCCCCGCGCCCGAGCGATTTCGTGACCTCGCGGGCGGCGGTCTCGTAGGTCTCCGGTGTCACCGCGGGGTGCAGCAGAAAGACGTCGAGCCGATCGAGCAGCCCGAAATACGGTCGGCTCGTGAGCATCCGGCGCAGTTCAGCGTGGGCGGTCAGGGAGTCGGCCCGCGTCTCGGCCAGCAGCCGGGTCTCGGCGGCCTCGTCCCGAAGCGGTTCAGCGAGGTGGTCGAGGCTTTTTTGCACGCGGCCGGCGCGGGCCTCGGCGTGCGCCGCGGCTTCGAGGGCCGACCCGACCACATCGAGGTCGGCACGCAGGGCCTCGATCGTGTCGCGCTCGAACAGCCTCCGATAGACCGCGAGCACGCTCTGCAGGCGCTGCACGGTCGCGGTCATCGTGCGCAGGCCCTTCGGCTCCTCGGCGCGCACACGCGGATCGGCCTCGAGCAGCCGGGCACCCAGCTCCCGCAACGTGGCGACGACGGATGCCGCGCTCCCGGCGTGCGGTTCGGCGCGCTTCGTCGTGCGCGGAGCCGACGGGGTCAGTTCGGTGAGCGCGTCGGCGCCGAGCGCCCGGGCGATCTTCGCGATGCTGGTGGACGGCTGCGCCCCGGCCGCACGCAGCGCAGCTTCGACGGCATCGAGCAGCGCCGTGCGCGCCTTGCGGCTGTCGGGGGCGGCCGAGAACAGTTCGACCTCCCACTCGCGCCACTTGCGAAAGACGCCGCCGCGCATGTCCGAGGCCGAGACGTCGTCGTCGGCGATTTCGGCGACGGCGTCGCCCTCGTCGTTCAGCAGCAGCACGGTCGTGCGGATGGTGGTGATGCGCGCCAACGGGGTCAGCGGCCGGTCGCGCACGATCGTGCGGATCGGGTCGAGAACTCGACCCGGGACATCCGTCGCCCCGCCATCGATCGCCTCGCCCGGGCCGGTGCTGTCGTCGAGGTCAATGCCCGAACCCGAGCCGGTTTCGACGTCGAGGGGCCACTGCATTTCGGTGCGGCCCTCCCGGGCGGGCAGTTTGATGTGCCAGCCGGCATCGCCGCCGCCCTCCCGGCGGCGCAACACAATACGGTTCTGGGCCAGGTTCATGGTTTCGGTGTCGAAGTACACGGCGACGAGGGTGACCGTGCCGGGAAACTCGAGGCCGGCAACGCCGGGGATCTGCAGCAGGTCGGGCAGCCGAAGTTGGCGATCCACGTCGTACTTGCGTTCAATCTCGGTCGTCGTCGTCATCGAGTGTGTTCCCCTGGGAGTCATGGCGCCAGTCAAGCAGATCGCCGGGCCCCGCGGGAGGTCCGAATGGCCCGACTAGACACCTCAGTGGCGGAGACGGGCTGGCTCGTGAGCAAGCGGGTTATGGTTGCGTCCCCCGCGCACAGCAAAGCTATGACCGCCCTGTCATTCGCCATCACTGCCTCCTCCGCGAGGAATCGGCCGCGGCGGCCGTCCTGAAACCCATATATACGTGCCGGCGCACACGATCACGCCGCCGGCGATGAACATCCACCACGGAAAGCCGGGCACGTCAGGCGGGTCGCCCGCTGCGTCGATGTCGGTCTGAGGGGTGGGGACCACACGCTCGCCCGTGACCAAGATGCGGTGGCTGTTGATTCCGAGGGGAGTGCAGGTGACGAGGGTCATGAGGTCTTTACCGGGTTGGATGAGGAGGCTCTCGGTGTCGTCAGGCTCGACGACGAGGGTTTCGGTGACGCGGTAGGTGAGTATCTCGCCGAAGACCTCGATGGTGAAAGTGTCATCGACCATGACCTCGTCGAGGTTGGTAAAGAGCTCGGAGGTCGCAAGGCCCCTATGTCCGGTGATCACGGAGTGGGTAGACGGCCCGCCAACGGGGAGCGCCGTGCCCTCGAGGTGACCGAGGCCGTGTTCGAGGACAGCGTCGCTCGTGCCGTGGTAGATCGGCAGGTCAACGTTGATCGAGGGAATTTTGATCCGCGCCATGAGGCCCTCGGAATCACCGCGAAGCATGGCAAGGTACTGTCGCTCGTCACCGGGACGAGGTTCATTGGCGAGTGGGAGCCGTTCGTTCGCGGCGACGGCTGCTCCGCCCCCGCTCAGGCCCCGGTTGTACTCGCCTGCCTCGTCGAGCCTCTCGCGCAGGGTCTCGGCGCCGAGGTCGTTGATTGCCTGGGTGAGTTTGTCGATCTCGTGCGACTGCTCGATTGAGCTGAACCACGCGGCCGCGGCCGGGTAGAGCAGAAGTGCGGTGCCGGCGATGATCGCCAGCGCCACCAGCAGTGGCAGCACGGGCAGCCGCCAACGACGTTGTCGGCTGCCCGTGCGCCTGGTCGGAACCGAGGGTGGATCGGTGGCAGATGTTCGGGATTCTTCGCCGGAGCCGTGCGAAGGCGGGGCGCCCTTCTGACGCCCCGCCTTTGCCTTCACAGTGCTAGATTACGGCGCCTGCAGGTGCCAGGGTGGCACGACGACGCGAGCCGACGATTCCGGTACCGAGGGCAATTGCGATGAGCCCAACACCACCGACGGTGAACCACAGGGCGCCGTCACTACCGGTGAGGGGGAGCGCGAAGGCCGGAACCTGGTCGTGCTCGAACTCGACGTAGTTCTGCACCGGCGCCGTGGTCGAGCTCGGACCGGCGACGACCTGAGTGTGCACCTGGCTCGGCGTCGGGAGCTGGAATCCGGCCGGGGGGGTGATCTCACGCACGTAGTAGTTGCCCGGCGTGATGATGGGAATCTCGACGATGCCGTTCGCCCCGGTTGTCCACTTCTGGATTCCATCGATGAGAATCGCGTTCTGGCCCAGGTTGGCGTCGTTCTGGTTGAGGAACACTTGGTACTCGGCGCCCGTGAGGGGGACCCGTACGCCGTTCTCGCTCTGGAAGGCGAAAACGGTGAGCTGGCCGATGGGGGTACTGCCGGTGACCGTCTCGGTGGCACCGTTCACGACGCTGGTCGCCGTGTTCGTGATGATGCCGCTGGCGGGGATTGTGACCGCCCGGCTCAGCACCGTAAGCGTCACATCTCCCCCGGGCAGGGCCATCAGGCTGGTGAGGCCGGCAGGGGTGAAGGTGGCGGTGAGGTTACGTGTGACTTCGTCGTACACGAGGGTGTAGTCCGTGCCCGCGAGGAAGTTCTGGGTGACGCCGGCCGCGTTTTCGACCCGCACACTTGTCGGAGCGACCCCGGTCGGGCCGGTCGCAAGGTAGTCGAGCTCCGCGGGCAGCGTGTCCGTGAGCGTGAATATGTCGAGGGTGTCGCCGCCGGCGAGCGTCGGCACGGCGGAGTTGATCGCCCAGCGAATCAGGTCGGGGTTCTGGGCCTCGATCGAGTTAGCCGGTGCCGGAACCCGCGACTTCGTCAGATCGGTGACAGCGTTCTTGGGGTAGGCGTGAACGTCGTAAATCCACTGGTTCGCCGGTGCGCCGCCCGGGCCTGTCGGGAACGGCAGCGTGACGAGGAACGGCGCGGCCGGGTTGGTCGCCCCAGCCGGCAGCGCGGTCTCCGTCACGAGGTAGAGACCGAGCGGGAGGGTGTCACCGTCGTTGAATACCGCCACACCGTTGACGCCGGTGGTTGCCGTGTAGGTATCGGCAACGGTGACGCGTGAGGCAGCCGTGCCAGGAGTCAAGGCGGAGACCGCGGTCCAGCCTTCCGACGTGGTGAGGTCGACACCCTGAACCAGGGCAGCGGTGAAAGTCGCGCCTGAGAGCGGCGTGCCGGAAACGGCGACTTCCTGGCCGGTGCCGATCTGCTGACCGTTATCGGGGCCCAGCGCGGACTTGTGGATGGTCAGGGTGCGGGAGATCGTCGGGTCGATGTTGCCCGGCTGGGTGACGGCTGTCGCTGGCGCGACAGCGACGAGGGCCGCCGCTGCAGTCAGCGCCAGCACGGCGGCAGCGGCGGAAAGCCGCCGGAGGATGGGGTTGGACATGTGCTTTCTCCTATGAGTGAGGTGCGGGTCGTAAAGGTGAGGTGAGTGGGAATGCGTAGAAAGAGCAGGAACGTCAGACGGGAAGGGCGGGAGCGTGCGTCCACCGGAAGGTGCCTCGAATTCGTCGACGCCTGTGCCACATCGAGAGGGCGAATGCCAGAATGAGCAGCAATCCCCCTCCGATGTAGAACGCGTCGGCGCTCGTGCCGCCGGTGAGGGGCAATCGTGTGGGCTCCACGGGGGCGTTGACGAAGCGGTAGACCGCCGTCTGACCGGCCGCCGGAGCGGAAATCGTTCGTGACGACACCGGGGTCCACGCCGACCCTGTCAGCTGTTCGAGACGGAGTTCCTGGTAGGCGAGCCGCCCTGCCGGATCGACGGCGGCTTCCGAGAACGTGTAGCTGTGGAGCGGTCTCACGTCGAAGGTGTTCGCCGGGTTGCCGGCGGTGACGTACTCGGCGCCGAGCCGGCTCTCCGTTGCCAAGACCCCGCCGGTCAGCGCTGCCGGTGTCGCGGTGACCCTCCAGTCCGGGGCCTGGAAGCCCGTCTGTGGGTTCTGCACCTGAGTGAGCAGGGTGATGGATGCCGTCGCGTTCGTCACCGTGCAGGTGATCGTGGCGCTGGTGGTCGGGATGACGTCTCCCGCGTCAGTGACGTCGATTGTGGCGCCCGTTCCCGTGAGGCATTGCCAGGTGTCGGTCTGCACATAGGTTCGCGGACCGCCGGCTTCGGCCAAGCGGTAGGCAACACCGGGAGTGACGGGAATTCCCGAGGCTGCAGCCGTGCCCGAGCGCCCGGAGGGCCCGGGCAGTGCACCAGTGGGGCCGGTGGCGCTCAGGGTCCAGTCCGTCGGCAGTGCGGACCCGAAGGCCACCTCCTTCACGAGCGTGAGGGATGCCGTTGGCCGGTTCACGATCGTGCATTCGATCACCGAAGAAGGGGTTATTGCCGTGAGGCTGGCACTGAAAATCGACCCGGCCTGAGTGAAGGTGGCCGGGCGGGTCGCGCCGTTCACCGTGCACGAGCCGCTGACGAATGCGAAGCCCTCCTGCTGGACCTCCGAAACGACGACCGTTGCCCGTGACGCCGCCCCGCCGAACAGCACCGTCCAGCTAGCCTGGCCGGCAGCATCCGTCTGCTGTCTCGACGCCCCGCTCGGCAGGACCGTCGCGGTGCCCGTGGTCGCCGCCGCCGTCGTGCCCACGCTCCAGTCGACGCCGGGGCGGGTGAGGCCCGAGAACTCTCGGATGGTCTTCGTGATCCGTACGCTCGAGACCGGAGACGGAGAGTTGAAGTACGTGCAGTTCACGTTCGCGCTGAGCCTGTTCGGCATCGTGACGGTGCCGGTGGTGGTGGTGCCTGCGCTCAGTCGCACACCGTCGACCCAGCACTCGTAGATTGTCGTGTACGCACTGATGGCGGAGCCGGCAGCCATGGTTTCGGAGATCGTGATCGTGTTGCCGATCGAGGTGGGGAAGGGCCCGATCTGCGCGATCTGCCGCCCGGTGGTCGTGCCGGTCGTCGTTGCCGTGGCAAACACTGTCAGCGGCGACCCTGCCGACGCCGTCAGCGTGAACTGGTCGCTCGCAGCCTGACGCCCGACCACGTTCTTCTGCACAGTGATCGTCGGCGGCGATGAGCAGCCCGCGAGGTCGACGGAGTTGACGGCGACGCGCGGCGTGCCGTTCACCCGGCGCCACGTCGTGGCGTCGAACTCGTAGACGCTGCCCGCGTTGGACAGGTAGACGGTGCCGCGTGGCGAGAACGCGATACCGTTGACATTGGCGAAGGCCGCGTCCGTGCCGGTCAACGGCTTGGTCGTCGACGCGCTCACCACAAGCGTGCCGCCGGATGCCGCGGCGAGCGTCTCGGCGGTGACCGTGTAGATCGTTGCGCCGCTCGTGGAGTTGACCGTGGCCGCGCCGACCACGTACAGGTTTCCGCGAGCGTCAAATGCCATGTCACCGTTGCCGTTCGGGGCTGCGCCGGTGGGGACTGCACCGACGAAGGCGAAGCGGGTGGCGGCAGGGTTCGATTCGGTGAAGCTCCAGAGGTAGAACTGCGAGTTAGCGAAAGTGCCAAAGAGGTAGCGGCCGCTCGCCAGGTCGATCGCGCCGGCGACGATGCTGCCATCGACCTGAGCCCCGCCCGCCACGGTCGTATAAGAGGTGTTCACCAGCTTTTGATAACCGGAGCCCGGAGTCCACTTGAGAATCGAAGCCACGTCGCTCCCATCGGCCGACCGGTCGAGCGCGTAGGCGATATTTCCGTCCGAGCCGACGCCGAGGGCGTTGGCCGCCGTTGCGCCCGCCCAGGTACCGACCGGAGCGAGAAGCCCCGAGACGATGTCGCCCTGCTCCAGTGCACCGGCGGCCGTTATCGAGTAAAAGTGGTTCGTGTCACAAACAAGGCGTGCCGTCTGTGTGATGTTTGTGAAGGTGCAGACGACTTCGGTCCCCACTTCGTCGGGAACGGTGATCGTGCCCGATGCTCCGGAGCCGGACGCGATCACAGTGCCAGCCCGGGTGCACTCGTAGGCGTTGGAGTAGCCGAGGCCTGCGCCGGAGGTTTGTGTCTCGTGGATTGTGTAGGTCGAACCGGGCTGCACAACCGAGCGGCTGATCTGCGCGGCTTGGATTCCGGTGGCGGTGCCGGTGGTTGTGGCCGATGCGAGCACCGTCGTTCCCGTTCGCAGTGACAGGGTGAACTGGTCGGCCGTCGCCGTGCGCGCCGGCAGGTTCTTGCGCACTGTGATGGTCGTCGCGGCCGCGACTGTGAGGCTGGTCGGCGGTGAGGTGATGAGTCCCGAGGGGGTCACGGTCCCGCTGGCGTACGTTCCGGCACCGCCTGCCACCACGGCGACGGAGATCGTGCACGAGCTTGCGCCCGCAGGAAGGTCTCCACCAACTGCCGCGATACTGCCCGAACCCGCCACGCCCGTGACGCTGAACGCGCTACCGGCAGCATTCGTGCACGTGCCCGCGACCGTCGGGTTCGGTGCCACCGCAAGCCCCTGAGGGAGCGCCGTCGAGAATCCCCAGTCCGTTTTGGCGAACAGGTCCGTGGTGTTGGTGATCGTGTAGGTCAGGGTCGTCGGGACCGTCGCGGTGGCTGCCGCCGGATCGAAGGCAACGTCGAGGGCGGGCGTGACATCGAGCACCCGGATGTTATCGACGCCGAACCCGCTGCCCGTACCCGTCACCGTGTCCAGGAGCTGCACCTGAGAGGCGGAGATCTGCGCGGGCGTGAGGAGTGCGGTGTTCGAACCGTTGTAGGTCGCCGCACGGACGGAGGCCGACCACGCGGGGTCGACGATGCCAGAGACTGTACCAAAAGTAGGAAGGGTCGGGGACGTGTAGAAGACACTGCCCGTACTCGTGCAGGGAACGACGGGAGACGGGAAACCGGCCAGAAGTGTCGTCGTACCCGAGACCAGGTTCAGCGAGAGCGACGCGTTGTTTGTGCCGCACCGTGTGCCGACGGCACTCATCCCCAGCGCGTAGTACCGCGAGTCCGGGGCTCTCACGCCGATTCCGCCCGTGGACTGGACCACGGTCGTGCCGCCCGAGACCGTGGCGTAGGGAAGCGAGACAAGCGCGTGGTTGCCCTGTGTGCCGGAGGCGGTGGAACCGTTAGCCGGTGATGAAGCGGAAGTGGAGCCGATCACACCCGCCGAGACCTGGCCGAGCACGTCGGCCATGCGTCGAGTGTCGCGTGCAGCGAGTGAGGACTGCCCGGAGCCCCCGATTTGTTGGGTAGGGCAGAACGCAGAGTTCGGGTATTGCGCCAGATAGTTCAGAAGAACTCCCGTGCAGCTGGGTCCGTTTCTCCAGCCTGTCGACGCCGTGTACTGGCCCCCGGAGTAGGCGGGAAGTCCGCTGGCGGCGTTCGTCAGTCCCTGTTCGAAGGACTCGATCCACACTTGGCGGGGCGCCTCGGAAACCCCCGCGGCAGCAATACCAACCTCGGCAAAGGTGTCGAACTGGGCAGGCAACGCGGCGGCAGCCGATACCGACCCGCCCAACACGACCGCATAGGCGACCGCGGCGGCGACAACGCGGATGCCGCGCCGCGCGCTCGATCGGACAATGGCGCGCCGCAGGCCGTTCGAATGTTCCAACAGGGCAGCGCCCCCTCTCGGTGAGTAGTCTTTTGGACGTGTGGGTTCGTTGGCCGACGGGCATCAGGGCGGCGATCCAAAAGAACACAAAGCTCTCCCTGCGGCGCAGCTTGGCGCTGATGACAATCCCCGCATGAACGCAGAGGAGCGTGCCCATCGTGTCCCCTGTATTGCGCTGCCCGACCGGCAGCGCGGGACGGGGGCTTGAGGGGCTCTTCAGACCGCTGAGAAAATCTTCGGACGGATGCCGACCGCGGCGTTCGCGGGTTGCCCACCGTGGTCTCGGCGCAACCGGAGCATGTCAGACGGTAGCGCAGCCCGGAGGTGAATCCCGCTACGGCGGAATTCGGAGCGAGCTTGGCAGTGGGGGCAGGTCATCATCATGGCTTGATCTCCAATCAGTAGAACCCCATTGTGGCAGGACAATACCGTTGGAGGATATGGCTTTATGGGGCTCTTCTACCCCCATTTCAAGGTCGGAGCTGGGGACGTGCACAGTGCGTGGAACCGCCTCACAGGCCCGGTTCGACAGTTCTGCGCTGTTCGATATGCTCGGCCCCGAACGGCCAGAAATCCGCTCCGGCGCTGCGGAGCGGATTTCAGGACCCGTGGGTGCGCCGGCTCAGACCGCAGCGACCCCGCGCTCCCCCGTGCGCACCCGCACGATCTCGGAGACCTCGGTCACCCAGACCTTGCCGTCGCCGATCTTGCCGGTGTGGGCGGCGGCGATGATCGTGTCGATCGTCGCGTCCGTGTCATCCTCGGTGACGACGACGTCGATGCGCACCTTCGGGCGGAAGGCGATGTTGTACTCCGCCCCGCGGTAGATCTCGGAGTGGCCTTTCTGGGCGCCGTAGCCGCTGACCTCGGTGACGGTGAGCCCGTTCACGTGCATCGCGGAGAGGGCTTCGTGCACGGCGTCGAGGCGGTGCGGCTGGATGATCGCGGTGATGAGTTTCATGGTGAGTCCTGTCTGAAGAAAAGGGCCGGACGATTCGGGGTGGGGTTAGACGCGCTCGGAGACGTAGGCCGTCTCGGCGTGCAGCGTCACGTCGAGACCGGCGTACTCATCTTCCTCGCTGACGCGCAGGCCGATCGTCTTGTTCAGGCCCCACGCGATGGCATAGGTCATCACGAAGGAGTAGGTGCAGGTGACCGTGATCGCGACGAGTTCGCGCCAGACGATATCGAGGTTGCCGCCGAACAGGATGCCGGTGATGCCGGCGGGAGCGGCGGAATCGGCGAAGAGCACGACGCAGATGACGCCCACGACGCCGCCGACACCGTGCACGGCGAAGGCGTCGAGGGTGTCGTCGATGCCGAGCTTGGTCTTCCAGGTCAGGGCGAGGCAGACCACGGCGCCGGAGGCGATGCCCACGAGCAGCGCGCCGATCGGGTCGACCGCGTCGGCCGAGGGCGTGATGCCGACCAGCCCGGCGATGGCACCGGATGCCATGCCGAGCGTCGTCGCCTTGCCGTTGCGGATCTTTTCGATCAGGCAGAAGCCGATGATGCCGGCCGACCCGGCAAGCAGCGAGGTGAGCACGACGTACTGGGCGAGAAAGTTCGCTCCCGCGGCGGAGCCGCCGTTGAAGCCGTACCAGCCGAACCAGAGGATGCCGGCGCCGAGCACGACCATCGGCAGGTTGTGGGGGCGGTGCGCGGCGGACTTGCGCTTGCCGAGCACCATCGCGAGGGCGAGGGCGGCAACGCCGGCGTTCATGTGCACCGCGGTGCCGCCGGCGAAGTCGTGCAGTTCGATGACGTTGCGCAGCCAGCCACCGACGTAGCCGGACTCCGGGTCGCTGAAGGTGAAGACCTGGTGGGCCAGTGGAAAGTAGACGAGCGTGAGCCAGAGCGCGGAGAACAGGATCCAGGCGCCGAATTTCATACGGCCGGCGGCGCCACTGGCGACGATGGCGATGGTGATCGCGGCGAAGAGGATGAAGAACGCCGCCCAGTAGAGGCCCTCGGCCCCGCCGGTCTCGAGGTCGGTGACGAAGGTCTGCAGGCCGAAGAATTCGAGCGGGTCCCCGATGATGCCGAGGCCTCCCCACGAGTTTCCGGACACCATGCTGTAGCCGTAGAGCACATACAGCACGCTCGTCACGGCGAGGGAACTCATGACCATCATGAGCATGTTGAGGATGTTCTTGGTGCCGAGCATGCCGCCGTAGAACATGGCGAGGCCGGGGAACATGAGTGAGACCAGGGCAAAAGCGGCGAGGAGCCAGGCGAGGTCGGCTGCAGGCATTGTCATCTCCAGTTGTGTGAACGGGGCAAAAGGATGGGAAGGGTTAGGAGCGAAGCCAGGCGGCGGCATCCGCTTTATGGCCGAGGAAGCCCTTGTAGGCGGCCATGTCGTCGGGAAGCTCGGCGAGCACCTGTGCGAGCTGGTCGCGCCATACGGGCACGGTCTTGATCTCGGCAAGGGAGGCCATGAAGGTGCGGATGCAGAAGGTGATCGCACCCGACATCGGCAGCCGCACGAAATGCTCGAGCTCGATGCGCAGCTGCAGCGTGCCGAAGTCGCGGCGCTGCACGAGCTGGGGCAGGTCGTCGGTCCATTCGGGAAACTCTTCGAGGCTGATGTCGAGTTTGCGGGAGCCGGAGGCGGAGAGGGTCCAGTTGGCGCGGCGGTAGAGCTTGTCGGCGGGCAGCTGCATCAGAAACTGTTCGGCGCGGCTGGTCATGCCCTCGCCGGTCATGCGCGGCACCGGACCGTGGATTTCGCGAAAGTTCATGCCGACGTCGAAGGTGACCGACCAGGCGGCCGCGAAGGTGACCAGGCCGGCGTCGAAGAAGAGCTGGCCGTCGCGTTCCTTGACGAGCAGCAGGTCATCGGGCACCTCGCGGCCGAGGAAGGTCAGCGGATCGACCGAAAGGGTCGTGAGGTCGCCGAGCACGAAGTGCTGGTCGGTGCCGAGCACGGTGTTGGTCCAATGGAATTTGGCGCCGTCGGGGTCTTCCTCGAGGTGCATGATCTCGGGATAGGACACGGCGAGGTCGCGCAGGTAGTACAGCAGCAGGTCCCAGCAGGCGGGCATCATGCCGGTGAGGATCTGGGCGCGCCCGGGGTCGGCGTCGAGGATGCGGCGGCGTTCGGCCATGATCACCGGGTAGTCGGCGCCGCCGAGGTCGACGAGGTGCACGCCCCACACGCCGGCGGCGGTCCGGTGCGGGGTGCGGCCGGGCTCGACGTTCACCGAGTAGCGAAAGGCGGTGAGGTCGTCGGGGAACGGCCACGGCAGGTTGGACAGGTGATCGACGGCCGGTTCGGCGGCGACGACGGGGTGCAGGGCGGGTGCGGTGGTCATTAGAGGTCGACCTCGATTTCGTCGCCGCGCGAGACGCAGCAGAGCATGGATGTGTGGGCAGATTTTTCCTGTTCGGAGAGCACGTAGTCGCGGTGTTCGATGGTGCCCGAGCGCACCGGGATGCGGCACTCCCCGCAGACGCCGCGGCGGCAGAGGTTCGCCACCGGCACGCCGTGCTCGAGCAACGCCTCGAGCAGGCTGACGCCGGCGGCAACCTCGAGGCGGGCTCCGGTCGAGGCGATCGTCGCGGTGAACGGCAGGCCCGGCTCCTGCGGCGGCACCTCGAAACGTTCGGAGTGCAGGCGTTCGAACGGCCAGCCGGCCTCGGCGCCGAGCTCGAGGTAGGTGTCGAGCAGCGACACCGGTCCGCAGGCGTAGGCGTGGGTGCCCATCGGCTGGGCGGCGAGGCGCTCTCGCAGCAGGGCGGCGGCATCCGTCTGATTGTGCGCCTCGAAGAGGGTGATGGCACCGGAGTGGGCGAGCTGGCGCAGGTCGTCGACGTGGGCGCCGTGGCCGGGACGGTAGACGTAGACCACCTCGGCGGGCCGGCCCCAGCGGGCGGCGGCCCGCGCGTGGGAGAGGATCGGGGTGACCCCGATGCCGCCGGCCACGAGCAGGGACGCTCGGGCGGTCGTGAGCGGCGCGAACAGCGAGCGCGGGCCCTCGACCGAGACGCTCGAGCCGACCCTGAGGGTGTCGTGCAGCCAGGCCGAGCCGCCGGATGCGTCCGGCTCACCCGGGTCGCGGCGCAGCACCGAGATGGCGTAGCCGAGGGGGTTCACGCCGTCACCGACGAGGGAGTACGTGTTGCGCACGGCGCCGGCGGTCACGATGAGGTGGCTGCCGGGTTCGTAGGACACCAACCGGCCACCGTTCGGATCGGCGAACTCGAAGTGGGTGATGGTGTCGGTCAGGCGGGTGATCGCCGTCACGGTGAGCTCGCGCAGCCGGGTCTCCGACGACGGATGCGCGTGGACCGACGGCGTAGGCGCGAGCAGACTCATGCCGCCACGGCCAATTCCCGGCGCAGCTCGACGGGCGCCGGCGCCACCATCGAGGCGAGGAAGCTGCCGCGAATCTCGGAGCTGTGCGCGTGGATCTCGACGAGGCGCTCGCAGCCGGGGCAGGTCACTTCACCGCCGGGCGTGCCGGAAACGCGGCTGGTCTGCCGGCAGTGCGCGCAGTAGAGGGGCAGGTCGCGGGTGTGGGTGACCAGGCAGCGCAGCTCGGGCGGCAGAACACCAAGGGAGCGCGAGAGGGCGAGGGCCTGCAGCACGTCGTACTGGCCGCCGACGATGTAGACGCGCGTTCCGACGCGGCTGGCGCTGAGGGCAGCACCCAAGGCGGCGGCCGGTTCGGCGCAGAACTCGGCGAAGGACAGCACCGTTGTCGGCGCGAGGGCCTGGGCCCGCCCAATGACGGCGGCGGCGGCGGCCTCGGCCGGGCCTCCGAGGCAGACGATGGTGTGCGCGGTTCCCGTGCTGTCGAGCTCTGCACTGGGCCACTGCGGGAGACTGCGGGCCGGCGGATGAACGATGAGTGTCATGCAACTATGTTTACTGCTATTCAACGTTTCGATGTTTCACCGAGGTAAATTCGGGGTTCCAATCACCGGCGACCACCCCCGTTCGAGCAGGAATCGGGTTGAATCGAGGGGATTTAACACGGTGGAAACCTACGCCGAGTTTCCTGAGAGTAATCATTGGTTACGCAAGTTCAACCGGTCGGTGTTTCCACCGATCACGTCTGAAGGAGACCACGCATGACACTCGACACCACGCTCCCCACCGCCGAACTCAACGGCACCCTCACCAGGGCCGGCGGCATCCACAAGGTCGAAAATGCTTTCATCGGACTGCCGAGCATGAATGAGCCGGGCTCCGAAGCGTTCATCGGCGACGCCCTCGCGAACCCCGAAGGCGCCACCATCTGCTCGGGATTCTTTGAACTCAAGGCCTCCGCCCCGCTCGTCTATACCTACACCTACGACGAGATGAAGGTCGTCGTCGAGGGCGAGTTCATCCTCACCGACCAGGCCACCGGCGAGACCACCCGCGCCAAGGCCAAGGACGTGCTCTTCTTCCCGAAGGGCACCACCGTCAAGTTCGAGACGGATGACTACGCCCTCGGCTTCTACGTCGGCGCCCGCACCTTCGCCCCGTAACGATTCCCCCATGACCTCCACCTTCACGAGCGTTCCGCGTCCCGTTCCGGGCGCGCTGCTCGCCACGGCCCGCGAACTGCTCGTGGTGTCGTTCGGAGACGACGGCCGTGCGGCCGCGATGGACACCTGGCCGCGCGGCTCGCACCTCGCCGCGCGCTGGTGCGAGTTCGCGGCCGCCCGGGCGGACACCGCGGCCCTCACCCGGCTGCGCAGCATGCTCGCCACGTCCACGGTGGGCTTTCGCCTGCTACTGGCCGGCCCCGAAACGGATGTCTACCTTGCCCGGGCGACCGCCCTGGACTGCGGCGCCCTCGACGAGGAGCTCACCCTGGTGGTCACCTCGAGTGACGAGCGCCAGGTGCTGTGTGCCCACTGCAAAACCCTGACCGAGACCACCGAACCGATCGGAGGCACCGTGCGCTGTGCCGGCTGCGACGCCCTGATGCTGATCTACCACCACTACTCCCGGCGCACCGCGTCATATCTCGGTTTCATGGTCAACGCGGAGGAGCTCGCATGAGCGCGGTCCTGGCCGGCGAGGCCCCCGCGACGCACCCGCTCGCTCCCCCCATTCCGAACGCGCTCGGCCTCACGCTGTCCCGGATCGACGATCTCACCCCGCAGATTCGAGCATTCACCTTTCGCTCGCCGCACGGCGCGGTGCTGCCCGAGTTCGTGCCCGGCAGCCACATTCTGGTTCGCTGCGGCGAACTCACCAACGCCTACTCCCTGACCGGGACCGGCGTGCATCCGCTCGAATACACGATCTCGGTGTTGCGGCTGCCCGATGGGGCGGGCGGGTCGCTCACCCTGCACGCGCTGAAGCCGGGCGACACCGTGCAGGTGTCCCCGCCGCGCAGTGCCTTCGCTCCGGTCGCCACCGCGAAGCACCACCTCTTGGTCGCGGCCGGCATCGGAATCACCCCGATGTTGTCGCACCTCGCGGCGGCCCGGGAATGGAACCGTTCGGTCTCGGTGCTCTACTCCTACCGTGCCAGCGCCGGCGCGCACCTCGACGCCGTGCGCGCGCTCAGCGCCCCGCACCTCGTGGAGAGCACCACCAGGGACGACTTTCGCCGCACCCTGGAGCAACACCTGCGCTCGCAGCCGGTCGGCACGCACCTGTACATCTGCGGTCCGCAGGGCTACACGGATGCCGTGCTGCTCGCGGCCGCGGAGGCCGGCTGGCCCGACAAACGCGTGCACTTCGAACTCTTCGGGGCCGCCGCCCTCGACCCGGGCGACCCGTTCACCGTCACGCTCGCGCGCAGCGGCCGCACGCTGCCGGTCGCCGCCGGGCAGTCCCTGCTCGAAGCCCTCGAAGCGGCGGGTACCGCCGTGCCGAACCTCTGCCGCCGCGGAATTTGCGGGGAGTGCGCCCTGCCCGTGGTGGCCGGAAAGCCGCTGCACCGGGACCTGTACCTGAGCCCCGAAGACAAAGCCGCCAACGACACCATCATGTGCTGCGTCAGTCGCGGCCACGCGAACGAACTGGAGCTCGACCTGTGACCCTGTCCCCGCCCCTGCCGACGACCGCGCCGACGGATGCGCCCGCCGCGCCCGCAGCATCCGCAGCATCCGCCGGAACCACAGCATCCGCTTTCTCAGACCGACCGATCGCGGCGCGGGCCGTGACCCTGCCGTTCCCGTTTCCCGCCGACCAGTATCGGTACGGCACCAACGTCGAGGCGGCGCCGCGATTCGTGCCCACCGAAGCCGGTGGCTGGGGATCCCGAATCATCGACATCGACGGGGACTACCAGCAGGAAATCGCCGAGCGAGGCCGGATTCTGCAGCACGACCCGAGTCGATGCCAGACGCTCCCCCATATGCGTCCCGCGGTATGGGACACCATCACGATGCTGCTGCCCATTCTCGCCGCGGAATATCCCGACGTGATGGCGTACACGCGAGAGGGCAGCCACTGCACCTGGAGCAACGACCTACTCGGCCTGCAGCTCGAATTCACCGTGGGCGACGATTCCACCCTCGGCGTCGACCCGCTCGAATTCATCAGCGGGCAGATCCAGGACGACATCGCCCTGCTCGACGAACGCGAGGGAGCGCTCTGGCTCGACGCCGGCGTGGTCACCTTCGCGGCCGACTGGTGCCTCGGCTTCGACGTGGGCATGCGCTTCGCCGAGATCCACGGGCCGGTGCCGCGGGTGAGCGCGGAGCGAATCGTGAGCCGGGCCGAACAGTTTTTGATGCACCTGCAGCCGGGCGAGAAGTATCGCCGCACCAACTGGAGCATGACGGTGGACCGTCGCCTCGACACGAGCACCGATGTCTATCCCGAGTGGGGGCGTGACCGTCGCCTGGTCGAGGACGACCCGAACTTCGCTGAGCGGATGCATCTGCGCGTGGAGGTGCAGCACCTGATTCGGCTGCCGACATCCGGTGCCATTCTCTTTCTGGTGCGCACCTACCTGATCTCGCTCGCCGAGATCGCCACCGTGCCGGCCTGGCGGGAACGGGTCGGCCGGGTGCTCGAGGAATTGCCCGAGGACATGGCCGACTATAAGGGCCTCACCCGGTTTCGCCATCAGGCCGCCGCCTGGCTGCTCGCTCCCTGAGCCGTACTTCTTCCGCGAGTGAGCAGTTTGTGCACTTCCCGGGCTCGGGAAGTGCAAAAACTGCTCACTCGCGAGAATGTGTGCGGGGGCTTAGGGGGCGGTGATCGCGAGGAAGGTGATGGGGAGCGAGATCAGCTTGAGGGGGCCGTGGGGGCCCTCACCGTCGAGCAGCAGGGAGTCGCCGGGGTGCATCGTGTACTCGTAGGCGCCGTGGCCGTAGACCATGATCCCGCTGATCATGTACAGGAATTCGGTGCCCGGATGCTGGAACAGCGGAAAGATGTCTGAGGCGTCCGTGAGCGTGACCAGGGTCGGTTCGATCGCATCCGACCGGCCCTTCAACGTGCCGAGCACCCGGTATTCATGGCCGTGCTGGGTGCCGCTGCGCACGCTCAGGCTACCCTCGCCGGCCTTGGTGAAGGTCGCGTCGCGATCGGTGTCGGCGCCGCGGAACAGGGCCGTGACCGGCACGTTCAGTCCCTCGGCGAGGCGCTGCAGGGTCGTCAGCGAGCACGAGGTGCTCGCGCTCTCCACCTTGCTGATCATCGCTTTCGACAAGCCCGTACGCACGGCCAGGTCGGCCGAGGACAGGCCGGCCTCACTGCGGTAGTAACGCACCTGGGTGGCGATGACGCGCTCCAGGGCACCGGGAAGAGTCTGAGAATCGACGATGTCTGACACCCTCCGATCTTAGACAGTCTCCCGAGCAGTGTCGGTGACAGGCGATATAAGCAGGGCCTCGAGCGCGTCGGCGAGGGCCGCGGCGCCGGCTTCGGCGTCGCTGTCTTCCACGTATTCCTCGGGTGAGTGCGAGATCCCCGACGGGTTGCGCACGAACAGCATCGCGGTCGACACGAAGCCGCTGAGAATGGCCGCATCATGGCCGGCGCCGGTGTCGAGCACCGGGGCCCCCGGCAGCACGGTGGCCAACCGATCGCGCAGGGCCGGGTCGAAGTGCACGGTGGCGCTCAGGGACTCTTCGGTGAGGGTGACCGTGCAGCCCTCCTCGGCAGCGATCAGCTCTGCTCCGGCATGGATCTCGGCGACAACGGATGCCGTGACCGCGTCGTCCATGTGCCGCGCGTCGAGCCACAGGTCGACCCTGCTCGCGATGACGTTGGTGCCGCCGGGAACGGGCTGCAGCCGACCGACCGTGGCGCGGGCCCGCGGGTGCGCGCGGGCGGTATCGCGCACGAGTACGACCAGACGGGCCGCGGCCACCATCGGGTCTTTGCGGTCGGCCATCAGCGTGGTTCCGGCGTGGTTGCCCTCCCCCGAGATGCTCAGCTTCCAGCGGCCGTGGCCGAGCACGGCGCTGCCGATGCCGACCGGCTGGTGCGCGTCGATGAGGCCGCGGCCCTGCTCGACGTGCAGTTCGACGAAGGTACCGATGCGGGCCAGCGCCTCGGGGTCGGCGCCGACGAAACGCGGGTCGAGGCCGTTGCGGGCGGCGACCTCGGCGAAGCTGTCACCGTTCAGGTCGGTGAGCGACCGGGCACGGTCGGGGTCGATCGTGCCGGCCAGGAGTCGGGAGCCGAGGCAGGCGACCCCGAAGCGCGAGCCCTCTTCTTCGGGGAACACGGTGAGGGCGAACGGGCGCACCGGGCGTACGCCGCGGGCCCGCAGCAGGTCGACGGCGACGAGCGCCGAGGCAACCCCGAGCGGGCCGTCGAAGGCGCCGCCCCCGGGCACCGAGTCGAGGTGGCTGCCCGTGACGACCGCCGGCGCCGACGTGTCAACCGGGGGCTCGCCGGGCCACCAGGCCCAGATCACCCCGTTGCGGTCGGTGTCGACCTGCAGGCCGCGCTTGCTCGCCTGGGCC
Organism: Cryobacterium melibiosiphilum; assembly: GCF_003602235.1. GTDB lineage: Bacteria > Actinomycetota > Actinomycetes > Actinomycetales > Microbacteriaceae > Cryobacterium > Cryobacterium melibiosiphilum. The sequence continues at coordinate 8,111 of NZ_QZVS01000081.1, read as the reverse complement.
AGGTACCAGGCTCGCAGGTCGTGCTCGGCGGACGAGAACACCGGTCGGGAGTAACCGCCGCGCACCCGGTCGACGCCGATTGCGGCGATTTCGGCGAGCAGGCCGGTGACGGTGTCCCCACCGGCTACTGGCAGGGCGGGGGCAGCAGCGGCATCCGCTTCGCGGGTTTCGGTCATTATTCGGCCCGGCCGGCGGCGGCGAGCCCGGCGACGCGGAACTGCGCCGGAACCTCGCCGATTCCGGTCGCGAGGTCGGCAGCGAGGCGGCCGATCTCGGGGGCGAACTTGGCGCCGTGGCCCGAGCACGGCGACAGCACGGTGATGCCGTCGACGCGGTCGAGGATGAAGTCCTCGGTGGGGGTGTTCGTGAACAGGCAGGTTGTTTCGGCGTAGGGCTCCGGCACGACCCCGGGCAGGTACCGGCTGACGTAGTCGACGACCCGGGCGCGGTTGCTCGGATCCATCAGGCCGTCCTGGTCGGCGGCCGACGATAGGCGTTTGCCGCCGTTGTATTCGGCGACCTTCTGGCCGTGGAAGCCGGCGTCGCGGCCGCCCGGCAGCCCGTAGACCTGCATGCCGGGCATCTTGTGGATGAAGGTCGGCCAGGCCGGCGTCGATCCGGGAGCCGCCGGCTGGTCGCGGTAGGGAAAGTGGTAGGCCTGTTCCTGCCGCACCTCGAAGGCCGGGATCTGGGCGAGGAAGCCGGCCGGGAGGGCCAGGTTTTCGAGAAGCTGGGGCAGCCAGCCGCCGGCACTGACGATGACGTTCTCGGCGTCGAGGGTCGCCCCGGTCGTCGAGACGACCCGGTACCCGCCGGTCGTGCTCTGCACGGCGGCCACGGGCCAGTCGTTCAGCAACCGAGCCCCGTGCTCCACGGCGAGCCGCACCATGGTCGTCACGGCGGTCTCGGCGTCGATGACGCCGGCCCCCGGGTGCCACAGCACCGGGGTGTCGAAGGCGATCTGCGGCCACCGCGAGCGTGCCTCGGCCGCGCTCAGCAGTTCGTGTTCGATGCCGCGGGCTTCGAGGATGGTCGCGAGCTGCGCCGGGTTGCGGTCGGCGCCGTAGTCGACCGACCCGGTCGGGGTGATCAGCGGGGTGCCGCCGAGGCGGGCGAGTTCGTCCCAGCCGATCTTCGACTGCTGTACGAGGCCGGTGTAGAACTCGTCGGGGTAGGCATAGCGAAAAATACGGGCGGACCCGTGCGAGCTGCCCGCATCGTTGGCGGGGTGCGACCGTTCGACGATCGTCACCTCGTGACCGCGGCTGGCCAGCTGCCAGGCGGTGGCCGCACCGGCGAGGCCGGCCCCGATGACGACGTATTTCGATGCGTTCGTTGTGGCACTCATGCGGGCATGCTCCTTGACGTTGGTTTCACTCTAGCTAGCGGGTCGGACGAATTCGGACTTCCGCCACGGTGGCGGCGGAGCAGTGCGCGGTGCAGCGGATGCCGCGGGTCGGCGCGTTCCAGTGCAGGGAGTCGTAGCGGCCGAGCGTGCGGCCGGAGCGCGGAGTGATGGTACCGCCGAGCACAACGACGGCGACCAGCTCGGGATCATCCCAGGCAACGGGGCCGTCCAGTTCGACGACCGTGAGCTCGCCCTGCCACTGGCCGCGCCGAGTCATCAGGTTCAACGCCCGGCCGCCGCCGACCGCCGGAGTCGACACCACGCGGGCTTCACCGGGAAAGGACAGCACCACGGCGCTTTGCAACTGGTGCGCGGTGCCGTCGACGTCGAGCTGCAGCGCGGCAGCCGAGGTGAGGAGAAAGTGCCGGTCGACCCCGGGAAACAGGGAGAACAGCGCGGTCTGGGTGAGGTCGGCGATGCTGAGGCGCCAGCCGAAGGCATCCGCTGCCTGGCCCGACGGGTTTGACGGGACCGGGCCGACACCGGGCCGGGGCGCAGAGCCCGGCCCGGTCGCCAACTCGCGGGTGTAGCCGCCGCCGTTCTGCCACGCCGTCACCGGAACGCTCGCGAAGGCGAGGCGGTGCACACTGCTCGGATGCATGACGGCGGGACCCCGAAGACCTAGTAGCCGGTGCTGCCGGGGATCCACGAGGTGCCGGCGAGCGGCACCCGGGCCATGGCGGCGGCCTCCACCGTGAGCGCGACGAGGTCTTCGGGCTCGAGGTGATGCAGGTGCGCCTTGCCGCAGGCCCGCGCGATGGTCTGCGCTTCCAGGGTGAGCACCCGCAGGTAGTTGGCGAGGCGACGGCCGCCCTCGATCGGGTCGAGGCGGCTGGCCAGCTCAGGATCCTGCGTGGTGATCCCGGCCGGGTCCTTGCCATCCTGGAAGTCGTCGTAGAAGCCGGCCGCGGAGCCGAGCTTCTCGTACTCGGCCTGGTAGCGCGGGCTGTTGTCACCGAGGGCGATGAGCGCGGCGGTGCCGATCGCGACGGCATCGGCGCCGAGCGCAATGGCCTTGGCCACATCGGCGCCCGAGCGGATGCCGCCACTCACGATCAACTGCACCTTGCGGTGCATGCCCAGCTCTTGCAGGGCCTGCACGGCCGGGCCGATCGCGGCGAGGATCGGGATGCCGACGTTCTCGATGAAGACCTGCTGGGTGGCGGCGGTTCCGCCCTGCATGCCGTCGAGCACGACGACGTCGGCGCCGCTCTTCACCGCGAGCGCGGTGTCGTAGTAGGGGCGGCTCGCGCCGATCTTCACGTAGATGGGCTTGCGCCAATCGGTGATCTCCCGCAGTTCGGCGATCTTGATGGCGAGGTCGTCGGGCCCGGTCCAGTCGGGGTGGCGGCTGGCCGAGCGCTGGTCGATGCCGACCGGGAGGGTGCGCATGCCGGCGACGCGTTCGGTGATCTTCTGGCCGAGCAGCATGCCGCCGCCGCCCGGCTTGGCGCCCTGGCCGAGCACGATTTCGATCGCGTCGGCCTTGCGCAGGTCGTCGGGGTTCATGCCGTAGCGGCTGGGCAGGTACTGGTAGACGAGGTTCTTGGACTGCCCGCGCTCTTCGGGGGTCATGCCGCCGTCGCCGGTGGTGGTCGAGGTGCCGGCCTCGGTCGCGCCGCGGCCGAGGGCCTCCTTGGCGTTGGCGGAGAGAGCGCCGAAGCTCATGCCGGCGATCGTGATCGGGATGGCGAGCTTGATCGGCTCGAGGGCGTTCAGCCCGCCGAGCGTGACGTCGGTGCCGCACTTTTCGCGGTAGCCCTCGAGCGGGTAGCGGGACATGCTCGCGCCGAGAAAGAGCAGGTCATCGAAGTGCGGCAGCGCGCGCTTGGCGCCCCAGCCGCGAATGTCGTAGATGCCGGTTTCGGCGGCGCGCTGGATGTCGTTGATGACCGCGCGGTCGAAGGTGGCCGACTCGCGGAGGCCCTGGCTGGCGTAGCTGGAAGTCATGGTGTGTCCTCTGGGTGCGAGTGCGGTTAGTAGGAGTGGGAGTTGGCGGCGGCGAAGTGGTACAGCGTGCGGGCCGAGCCGTAGCGCTTGAACAGCGCCGGGTCGTCGTCGCGGCCGGCGGCGAGCAGTAGCTCGGCCAGTTCGGCGAGGTGCTCGGCGCGCAGCGGCTTTTCGATGCAGTCGGCACCGAGGGAGCCGACCGCGCCCTGCACGTAGATGCGGGCCTCGTAGATGGAGTCGCCGAGGCCTTCGCCGGCGTCTCCGCAGACGACGAGCCGGCCGGCCTGCGCCATGAACGCGGAGGCGTGGCCGATGTCGCCGCCCACCACGATGTCGACGCCCTTCATCGAGATGCCGCAGCGGGCGCCGGTGTTGCCGTCGACGATCACGAGGCCGCCGTGTCCGGTGGCGCCGGTCGCCTGGGAGGCATCCCCGGTGACGTGCACCGTGCCCGACATGATGTTCTCGGCCAGTCCCACGCCGGCGCTGCCGTGCACGGTGACCTTTCCGCGCTGGTGCATGCCGGCGAAGTAGTAGCCGACGTGCCCGTTGACGGTCACCTCGAGTTCACGGTCGATGCCGACGGCGATGTTGTGAGCACCGGCAGGGTTGTCGACGACCCAGCTGGTGGCATCAGCGGCCTGGTGCAGGGCCGCGTTCAGCTCGCGCACGGTGCTGGCGGCGAGGTCGACGGTCTGGGTCGGGGCGAGGGTCGCGCTCAAAATTGTCACAGGGTCACCAGTTCTTTGGTCGAGTCGAGGGTCCAGGTGTAGACGATGCCCGGGGCGGGCTCGAAGATGCGGGCGTTCTCGATGCCCGGGAGGTGCGCCAGGGCGCGGTATTCGCTGGCCATGGCGACCCAGGCATCCGTTTCGGCGATGATCGCGGGCTTGCACGCGATGGGGTCGCGCACGACGGCCATGCTCGTCGGGGTCGTGACGACCAGGGTGTAGAAGCCGTCGAAGACCGTGCCGAGCTTCTCAAGCGCGGTCGTGAGCGAGTCGCCGTCAGCCATGCGCCAGGCGATGTAGCGGGCGGCGACCTCGGAGTCGTTCTCACTGTCGAAGGTGACACCCTCGGCGCGCAGCTGGCGGCGGATGGTGGCGTGGTTGCTGAAGGATCCGTTGTGCACGAGGCACAGGTCGTCCGCGACGGTGAAGGGGTGCGCGCCCGAGGCGGTCACGGCCGATTCGGTCGCCATCCGGGTGTGCGAGAGGCCTTGGCTGCCCGAAATGCCCTCGAGGCCGTACTGCGCGGCGAGGTCGAGCGGGTGTCCGGTGCCCTTGAGCACGGCGACGTGTTCGCCGCGACCGGCGACGTGGGCGGTCGGCAGCAACTCGGCCACACACGCTTCGAGGGCAGCGGATGCGACGCTCGCGTTGACGAGGGTCGTCTCGCCGAACATCCGCACGGCGACCTCGGTGCCGGCGGGCAGCGCGCCGCGCAGGGCGGCGGCAAGCTCCTCGGGCTCGAGCGTGACGTCGAGCAGCGTCACGGTGCTCGTGCCCGTGGGGGTGAGTCCCGGGTCGCCGTAGAGGGCCATGCCGGCCGAGTCGAGGCCGCGGTCGACGATGCCGCAGAGCATGCCGTGCATCAGCTCGCCGAGGCTGCCGCGCAGCGCCGGGTCACGCAGTTGAAGAGAAGCGATTCCGCACATTCGGTGTCCTGTCTTGTGTCTGGTGTGAAGCGGGGGGGGTCAGTACGCGGTCAGGTAGGTCTGGATTTCCCAGTCCGTGACCGTGTTGTGCCAGCTGAGGAACTCCTCTTCCTTCGCGTTGGCGAAGTACTCGCCGACCGGGTGGTCGGTGCCGAAGCTGTCGAGCAGCATCCGGTCGCGGCGCAGGGCCTCGACGGCGTGCAACAGGGTCTGCGGCAGCATGGCGGAGGTCGCACGCGACTCCCCGGGGCCGCACGGGTCCCCCGGGTCGGTGTGGGAGTCGAGCCCGTCGATTCCGGCCGACACCGTCGCCGCGATGGCGAGGTAGGGATTGGCCGAGCCGTCGCCGGCGCGCAGCTCGAGGCGCTTGTTGTCGGGCACCCGGATGAAGTGGGTGCGGTCGTTGCCGCCGAAAGTGGCCTTTTTCGGCGACCAGGTCGCCCCGGAGGCGCTCGTCGAGGCGCCGCGGCGCTTATAGGAGTTGACCGAGGGGGCGAGGAACGCCTGCAGGCCCGAGGCGTGGTTGAGGATGCCGCCGATGAAGTTGTACGCGGTGTCGGAGAGGCCGAGGCCGCGGGCATCCGTCTCATCGGGAAAGACCGGGTCACCGTCGGCCCAAAGCGAGAAGTGGAAGTGCAGGCCGCTGCCGGCCCGGTCGGCAAAGGGCTTGGGCATGAACGTCGCCGTCATGCCGCGCTGTTCGGCCAGCACGCTGATCAGGTAGCGCAGCGTGACGACGCGGTCGGCGGTGATCAGGGCGTTGTCGTAGGTGAAGTTCTGTTCGAACTGGCCGGCGGCGTCCTCGTGGTCGTTGGCATAGTTGCCCCAGCCGAGCGTGTTCATGGCGTCACTGACGGCGGCGAGGTGGTCGAACATGCGTGTCACGCCGCGGGCGTCGTAGCAGGTGCGGGCACCGTCGTCACGGGTGTCGGCGGTGACGATATCGCCATTGTCGTCCTTGGTGACGAGGAAATACTCCACCTCGGCGCCGACCTTCGCCTCGAAGCCCTTCTCGGCGAGCGCGGCGAGCGCCCGCTTCAAAATAACGCGCGGGGCGTAGGGCCAGGGTTCGCCGTTCACGTGCGGGTCGCAGTGCACGATGGCCAGGCCCTCGCGCACGAACGGGATGGGGATATAGGAGTCGAGGTCGGGGATCGCGATCAGGTCCGAATCCTGCGGGCGCTGGCCGATCAGGCCGGCCGCGAAACCGGCGAAACCGAGGGCGCCCTCCTGCAGTTCGTCGGCGGCGGCGGTCGGCACGAGCTTGGCGCACGGCTTGCCGTTCATGTCGACGAAGACGGCGAGGATGAAACGCACGCCGTCGGCCTCGGCGCGCTCACGCAGGGAGAGCACGGCCGGCGCGGCGACCGGGGCAGGCGATAGGTCGTGAACTGCGGCGAGGATTGTCATTCGTGGGTCTCTCCTGGATGTTGGAATTGACTGTCAGTGAATGGTGTTGCTTCAGAGTAACCACACGGTCGGGTCGACGGCCACCCTCGCGTGTTACAAGCGTGTAAATCCGGCCCTCCCGACCGGGGGCCATCTGCCCTGACGGCGGGGCAAGAGCAGAGAATCCCTCACCTACCACACTTCGCCCGCGGTTGGCTACCCCACGGAATGGGGAGGACATCAGCCTGTCTATCCCCACTAACCTGAAGCCATCGTTCCGCACCAACCGTGTCGGCGATAGGACGGACTATCGTGAAAATGCTCGAAGCTGAATGCCCCAAGTGCCAGCAGACCGTGTGGATTACGTCCGACACGCGCTTCGCGACGTATCACTCGGTGGGCAACCCGCCGATGGACTGCCCCGGCTCACGCACCATCATCCCGGTACCCCCGACCCCGGCCGCCGTGCGCCGCGCCCTGCGCGAGGCTGCCCGCGCTGCCGCCATCGCGGCGAGCCCGCGCCGCCAGAAAAATGAGGCCCTGCGGGCGAGTCGGGCCCTGCAGGAGAGCCAGCAGGGCCAGCACCGCCAGGCCAGCTGAGCACTTCTCCTGTCGCCGACAGCGCGGTCGACGACAGGAGAGACCCCTCGCCCTCCATCGCGTGCGTGATCGCGCGTGGCGTGGCGCGCGTCCTCCATACTGGAGGGTGTTCACTTTTCGCGAGTTGCCCCTGCCCATCGTGCAGGCTCCCATGGCCGGCGGCCCTTCCACCCCCGAGCTCGTTGCCGCGGTCGGTGCCGCGGGCGGCTTCGGTTTTCTCGCCGCCGGGTACCTGAGCGCCACGCAACTGGCCGCCGATATCGCCCGCACGCGAACGCTGACGGATGCGCCTTTCGGCGTGAATCTGTTCGTGCCGCAAGCTTCCGTCGCGAAGATCGCCGAGTTGCAGGCTTACCGTCTCGAACTGCTGCCGGAGGCCGCCCGCTACGGGGTCGAGCTTCCCGAGCTCGTTCTCGAGGCGTCCGAAGCGGATGGCGTCGACAACGACGACTGGGACGCCAAACTCAGCGTTCTCGAAGCGAGCGGCCCGGCCGTGGCCTCGTTCACCTTCGGGCTGCCGCCGATCGCGGTCGTGGAACGACTGCACACCGCCGGAATCGTGGTCGTCGCGACGGTGACCTCGGTTGCCGAGGCCGTGCAGGCCGTCAACGTGGGCGTCGACGTGCTCTGCGCCCAGGGCCCGGGCGCCGGAGGGCACCGGGGAACGTTCGACCCGGCCGCAACACTGGCCACCCAGCCGCTCGAACGCCTGCTCGACAGCCTGGTCGCGCTGACCGAACTGCCGATCATCGCTGCCGGCGGAATCGCCAGCAGCGCCGACGTGCACCGCGTGCTCAGCCACGGCGCCGTCGCCGCGCAGGCCGGAACCGCGTTTCTGCAGGCACCCGAGGCCGGCACCAAACCGGCCCACCGGGCCGCGCTCGGCTCGGCGGAGTTCGTCGACACGGCCGTGACCCGGGCATTCTCGGGCCGCGCCGCCCGCGGACTGGTCAACCGTTTTCTGCAGGCGCACGCCACCGCGCCGCTTGGTTACCCGGAGGTCAACCGGTTGACCGGCCCGCTGCGCGCCGCGGCCGCGGCCGCCGGGGACCCGCACGGCATGGCGCTCTGGGCTGGCACCGGGCACCGGCTCGTGCGGGCCCGGCC
>NZ_QZVS01000092.1 GCF_003602235.1 Cryobacterium melibiosiphilum | reverse complement strand
CCTCCACAACGACGGCTGGACCATCACCCGCACCACCACCCCCGACGGAACCAACCACGAATACTGGCTCATCCCACCCACACAAGCAGACCCCAACCACACCCCAATCCGACTGCAGAGCAAAACCGCACTCCACCTCGAATCACCCTTCCACCTCGACAGCTAGAGCGGGCAGGCGGGTCGCCCACTTTGTGGCATTACTACTTGATACCCCAAGGGGTATAGTGGGCCTCGAGTCCACGGATTCTTGCGTCGACTCATCGACAAGAGAAGAGCACCTATGCCCGACATCACCCCGACCACACCCGCCCCGTACTCGATGCCCCGCCTCGGCGACCCGGCACCGCACTTCACCGCCGTCACCACGCAGGGCGAGATCACCTTTCCCGAGGACTACGCCGGCCGCTGGGTGATCCTCTTCAGCCACCCCTCCGACTTCACACCGGTCTGCACGAGTGAGTTCATGACCTTCGCCGTGATGCACCCCGAATTTGCCGAGTACAACACCGACCTCGTCGGCCTGTCGGTCGACGGCCTGTACAGCCACATCGCCTGGCTGCGCACGATCGAAGAGAAGATCACCTTCCGCGGCCACAGCGGCGTGCAGGTGAAATTCCCGCTCATCGACGACCACACCATGAGCATCGCCATGCAGTACGGCATGATCATGCCCGGCGAACACGCATCCTCGGCCGTGCGCGCGGTGTTCATCATCGATCCGACCGGCACGATTCGCACCATCATCTACTATCCGCTCAGCACCGGCCGCAACTTTCCGGAGCTGCTGCGAGTCATCAAGGCCCTGCAAACCGCGGACACGTTCGACGTCGCCACCCCCGCCGACTGGGTGCCCGGCGAACCGGTCATCGTTCCGCTGCCCGGATCCTGCGGCACTGCCAAAGAGCGGATGCAGGACTCCACCGACGAGACGTCGGGTATCGAGTGCCAGGACTGGTTCTTCTGCACGAAGCCGATCAGCGAGTCCGAGATTGAGGAGACCCTGCGCGTCACCCTCACCGCCGCTTCGCTCACCTCGGCCTGACCCGCCGAGCCGCGGCAGCAGGGCCCGCTGCCGCGCTCAGCGTGTCCGAGGGCCCCAGTAAACTTTGGACCATGTCCACACGTCGCAGCCACACCCGTCGCACCGAAGCCCCCAGCGAACGGAGCGTGCGCCATGGCCGATGAGAGTCTGCGGATGCCGTCGGTGCGCTTTAGGGCCGTGTTCGACCTCGGCAACGTCACAGCGCTTCCTCCGCGGGCCCTGCCGCGGGGCTTCGAGAACCCGACCCTGATGGCTGACTGGGACGAAGACCACGCCCTCGGCATCACCGTGGGATTCGACAGCGGCGAACTCCACGTCATCATCGAAAACGGCGAGCCGGCGTTCCACTTTCACGGCCCGGGCGAAGAGTCGGAGTCGCCGTGGGGAACCCGCGACACCGCCGCGATCGTCGCCTGGGCGATGCGCCTGACCGCGCTCGTGCGCGAGCTGGAAGACCTCGAAGACACCGTCGACGACGCCGCCGACTGGTACGACAGTGGCCTGCTGATCTTCGTGCCCGAGACCGAACCAGTCGCCCTCGAGCTGATCGAAGTGCTCATCACCGGTGAGCTGATGACCCTGCCGTGGCTGGGATCCGGCGAGATCGAACACGCCCACGGCGACGATGAAAACCACAGCATCGCCCTGCTCTGGAACCCCGACGGCCCGGAAGAGGACCGCATCATCGCAACCGCCTCCGAAGACCTTGAGACCGGAGCGACCGTCGTCACGGCATCCGCGGGGGTCGACTGGGCCGCCGTCGGCCTGGAGGCATCCGAGGTTCTGCAGTGGTTCGAGGCGTTCTACGAGAACCACCATTCCTCACTGAGCCCCGAAGAACAGATCATGCAGAAGGTGCTGGAACGCATCGGCGGCCTGAGCTAATCAGGGCCTGAGCTAATCAGGGCCCGCGCTTACCCGTGCCGACTACCGCACCGGCCAGGAGCCGTCGATCACGATCTGGTCGTCGGCCTTGGACCGGCGCAGATAGGTCTGCAGGCTCGCGGCCTGCTCGGCCGCCCAGACCACCTGGCGGGCGTGCAGCGCCTGCAGCTCGAGCTCCTCGGACTTCGCGAGCACGGCCCAGCAGACCCGGCCGGTGGCGACGGCATCCGCTTCGGCGTCGTGGGCACCCTCGAGGGTGACGCCGTAGAACTCGCTCGTCACGATCAGGGTGCGCTTGCCCTTGCGATATTTGTCGATGGCCTTGTCGATGACATAGGGGTCGAGAACCGGGCCGAAGTCGTCGATGGGCTCGAGCCCGTAGCGACGTGCCTCCGCGTTGAGCATCGACAGGTCGAAGCTCGCGTTGTAGGCCACGATCGGCCGGCCGGCGGCGATGCTGCGCCGCAGCACCACGAGCATCTCGGCGATGGCCGCGGCGGGGGCTTTTCCGTCGCGCTGCGCCACCTCGTCGGTGATGCCGTGAATGGCCGAGGCGCCCTCGGGGATGGGCACGCCGGGGTTGACCAGCCAGCTGTAGGACCCGTTCACCTGGCCGTCGCGCATGATGCGGCCGATGAACGAGGTGACGATGCGGTCTTCGTCGGTGTCGACCCCCGTGGTTTCGAGGTCGAAGACGCAGAGGGAGGGAACATCGGCGATCAGGGTCGACGCGGTCAGGGCTGACCCGGTCAGGGCTGACCCGGTCAGGGCTGACCCGGTCAGGTTCGTGGCGATTGTCATGTCATATCTTCCAGCTACCGGCGTCGGCACCGGTTCGCCCCGAGGCTACCCGATACGACTGACACGAATCCGCACCGCGCGCAGCGTGTCCTCCGGGGCATGCGCGGCGACGAAGTCGTGAACCACGTCAAACACCCGTCGACAGGTATCGGCGGCCGGCAGATTCTCGCTGACGGCCAGACTCACGCTGACGGTCAGGCCCTCCCTCGACGAGGCGACCACGACGGGTTCGACGGGAGGCCGCCCGGTGAGCCGCGTCGCCACGGCCGTCACGGCCGCGAGCGCGGTCGGCCGGGCGTCGTAGAGGTCCGTGACCCCGTCGACCTCCCGCAGCACCCGGTTCAGGTTGTCCCGCAGTTCGACTCGATCCAGACCGGCATCCACGAGCTCGTCCCGCCCCAGATCCTCCTGCTGTGATGGGTCAGACATCAGCGTCCCTCCTGTTCTGTGCGACGTAGGTGCACGTCGGTGACGGTCACGTTGACCGCCACCACGTTCAGTTCGGTGTGCAGCAGCAGGGCAGACTCGACCGCCGCGCGGATGTGCTCCGCGGTCGCCGGAATGCGTTCGCCCCAGAACACACTCGCCTCCACGGCAACGGTGATCGGCGCCCCCGGATCTGTCACGTCACCCTCGAGCCGGCAGGCACCGATGAGGGTGCCCGAGACCGCGTCCCCGGCAGCGCGCACGAGCCCGCGAACGGCCCCCTCCGACATGCTCAAATCGGCAATCGACGACGGATGCGCCAACGGAATCGATCGCCCGGCCCGCGCCTCACTGTGGATGTTCGCGAGGATGGTGGCGACCCATCCGTCGTCGCGCTCGGGTTCGGCGGCGATGTCCTCGGTCAGCAGCACGCTCGTCACGCGACGGAAGCGCACCAGCGCGTCGAGGGCCAGGTGGTGGGCGGGCGAGCCGTCGAGCAGCTCGCGGGGCGGATCCACACCGCGGTCAAGGTAGTCAGTGAGCACCTCGATGATGTCGAGATCGGCGTCGAGCGCAACCGGGTCAACGGAGCGACCGCCGGCGTCTTCTGAGTGCGTCATCGCCAGTCCTCCATTTCCGTTACCAGTGTGCGCCTCGCCCGGGCCAGAAGCCCGCGCACGGTAGACAGCGGAATACCGAGCTGCTCACCGATCTCTTCATAGCTGCAGCCACCCACTTCACGCAACAGCCAACTCTGTCGCTGCGGCGGCGTCAAACCCGCGAGGGCTTCGGCCAGGCGTTCCCGCTGCGACGCGACCTCGACCCGGTGCGCCGGAGACTGTGAGGTCGGGGCCTCAGCATCCCAGTCGTGCAGCGGCTCGTCATGCTTGCGGGCACGGATGCGATCAATCGCCTTGCGGCTGGTGATGCGCATAAGCCAGGCCCGGGCGGCGTTTCCGTCCTTGAGCGTGGGAAGCTGCTCCCAGGCCGTGATGAAGCTCTCCTGCACGATGTCGTCGGACTCGCTCGTGCCGCCCATCATGCGGGTGGCGTAGGCGCGCATCAGGGGGCCGTGACGACGCACGAGAACCTCGAAAGCGCGAGCGTCGCCATCCGCTGCCCGACCGGCGAGAATGCCGTCGGGCGCGTCGCTGAGCGCGAACGGCGCGACCGCGGGTGGGTCGAGCTGCCGGGGAGCGGAGCGGTCGGACAGAGTCATACGGTGCCGATCGGATCTGGGCCATGTGCAGAAAAATCGTGGCCCGATAAATAGTTGGCCCGGTTGTGTGACGAATCGGGGTGACGGCACGTCTCACCTGTAACCATCCGGAATGACTATGACATGGCCACTTCGGATTTACTACCCGTGGTTACCGACCTCGTCTACACCGACACAAGGAGCCCTCCATGACCAACATCGATCCCACCCCGCACACCTCCACCGTCATCGACGGGCTCAGCACCGGAACGGGAAAAACGGTCATCCACGACAGCGTCGTCTCCAAGATCGCCGGAATAGCGGCTCGCGAAGTCACCGGCGTCTACGCCCTCGGTGGCGGCGCTGCCCGCGCCCTCGGCGCCATCCGTAACGCGATCAGCTCCACGGACCTCTCGCAGGGCGTCAGCGTCGAGGTCGGTGAAACCCAGGTCGCCGTCGATATTTCCCTCGTCGCCGAGTACCCGATCGAACTGCAGAAGGTCGCCGACGACGTTCGGTTCGCCGTCATCACGGCCATTGAAACCCTCGTCGGCATGCAGGTGACCGAGGTGAACATCACGATCAACGACGTGCACATGGCCAGTGACGACGACGACACCGACCCGGCCGAGGCGCGAGTCCAGTGACCCCGACCCACGCGATGACGACGCTCGGCATCGCCGTCGGCGGTGTTCTGGCCCTCACCTGGGCGCTGCTCGGCTTCTGGGTCTTCGCGTTCGTCGCCGTCGCCATGCTGATCGGCGGCCTCATCGGTCGGGTCGTGGACGGGCGTCTGGACGTGTCGGCCCTCGTCGACGTCTTCCGCGGCAAGCGCAGTTCCTCGTGACCGCCCCGCCCGGCGACGTGCCCCGTGGCCGCACCCGCATCACGACTCGGGCATTGACCAGGCTCATCGCCCGGGTCACCGCCGACGCTCTCGCGGTCGCGGCCGACCAGGTCACCGTCGGGCTGACGGATGCCGCCGGTCGGCTCTCCGTGCACGTGCGCGCCCCCATCGGCATCGGCGCACTGACCGGGCCGAGCACTGGTGCGACAGTGTTGGAGCGGGCCGAGCGCGCCCAGAAACACATCCGTCACGAAACCGCCCGCCTCACGGGAACCGACGTAGTCCGGGTCGTCGTGCAGGTGACCGGCGCGCTGATCCGTTCGACTCCCCGTCGACCCCAACGAGCACCTCGAGCCGAAGGACGGCGAGTCCTGTGACCACCCCCGCCACACGCGATCGGCGTGTTCTTCGCCGCGAAACGCACTCACCGCGCTCCGGCTTCGCGATCGGCATCGCCCTGCTGCTCATCGTGGCCAGCCTGTACCTCGCAACAGAGGTTGTCCTGCAGCTGATCGGTCGCGACCCGGTGCTGCTCTCCCCGACGGAGGCCGTGCATGCGGCGGCGGCGCCGTCCGAGGTTCTCCGCCGCCTCGCCATCCCCACCGGCATCGGGGTAGCCCTGCTCGGCCTGGTTCTGCTCCTCGCCGCCCTGCTTCCTGGGCACCGGATGCGTCACACCCTGTCCACCGCCCGACTCGCGGTGGTGATCGACGATGAGGTGATCGCATCCGCTCTTGCCCGCACGACGGCTATCGCCGCCGGTGTTGCACCGGATGCGGTGCGCGTCACGGTCGGCCGCCGGTCCGCGAGTATCCACGTGACGCCGACCTCCGGGATTCAGCTTCACCGAGCTCGCCTGAGCGAAGCGGCCGTCGCCGCGCTCGACCAGATCGCGCTGCGTCCGAGCATCCACCCCAGACTTTTCATCGCCGCTGCCGGGCGGGTCGGCGCATGACCTCCACGAACCGCGGTCTGAATCGGCTGCTGCTCGCGTTCAGCGGCATCCTGCTGCTGGCGACAGGAACCGCCGCGGCCCTGGTCGCGATCATTCCGGAAGCGCCGGATCGGTGGCGGGAGTTCGCCGGCGCCGTGGTCACCCGCACCGAGGTCATGTTGTCGGCGACCCCGCTGGCGGCGTCCGGTGTCAGCTGGATGTGGCTGGTGCTTCTAGTGGTCATCGCCCTGCTCGTCGTCGGACTGGGGCGTTTCATCGTGCGGCAGGGACGCGGCAGCACCTCGCACCTGCTCGACGCGACGCCGACCGACCACGGCCAGACCCGCGTGGATGCGGCTTTCGCCGAGCAGGCGCTCGAGCAGGCTCTGGCCGGTCAGGCCGAATTCCTCGGCGTGCACGCCTCGACATATCGGGTAAACGGCGCTTCAATGCTCAGGGTGGGGATTACCACCCGGCGAGGCGCGGCACCGCTCGCCGTTATCTCCACGGTAGAGAAAGCCGTTCGCGGCCTGGACCACACGCTGGGCACCGAGATACCCGTACTAGTCCAGATCGGTGGCGGCTTCCGCAGCCGCATTGCTGGCCCTGTCCGACTGGGGCCTGCCGATTACCGGACACCGCACCACCCCCAGACTTCACCGGCCTCACCATCCACACGCACAACCCACCTAAGGAGAACTCCCGTATGAGTGCATCAGACAAGATTCGTAATGCCGCCCAGGACCTCGCCGGAAAGGCCAAGGAAGCCGTCGGCAAGGCCACCAACGACGACTCGAAGGTCGCCGAAGGCAAGGCCGACCAGGCCGGCGCCCACACCAAGCAGGCCGGCGAAAACGTGAAGGATGCCGTCAAGGACACCTTCAAGGACTAGTCACGCAGCGCCTTGCCTCACCAGATATGATCCCTCACCAGATTTGATCCCTCACCAGAAAGGAACACCCCCATGGGCTTCTTCGGATTTCTCCTCCTCGGCCTCATCGCCGGCGCGATCGCGAAAGCGATTCTGCCGGGCAAGCAGGGCGGGGGCTGGTTCGTCACGCTGCTGCTCGGCGTCGTCGGCGCGCTGCTCGGCGGGCTGCTCGGCGGCCTCATCTTCGGCGTCAACCTGAACGAGTTCTTCTCCATCTCGACCTGGTTGCTCGCCATCGCCGGCTCCCTGATCGTGCTGCTGATCTACGGCGCCGTCACGCGGCGCACCACCGCCTGACCGTCAACACACCCGCACCACCGACCCCGGAGCGCCGCACAGCGGGCGCTCCGGGGTTTTGCGTGGGCACTTCCCAGTAAGGTCACGTGCACCTTTCGGTCACCTCCCACTTTCGCTAAAATCCTTCGCTAGGAAGCTCCTGCGAAGGCGCCGAGACGCGGCGCGCCCATTCGACAAAAGCGGTGTCGGGCGAGTTCCAATCCAAAACAGCGGGAGGAACGAATAACTAACCACAGGCACGGGTCAACCGTGAAACCAACAGGAGGCACCAGCAATGCGCACTTCACCCAACCGTTTGATCGGCACCGTCTTCGGTGCCGTGTATGTGCTCGTCGGACTGCTCGGATTCGCCGTCACCGGCGGAGTCGGCTTCATCGCCACCGAGGGTGGCTTGCTCCTCGGAATCTTCGAGGTCAACCCACTGCACAACGTCGCCCACCTTCTCATCGGTGCGGCACTGCTGATCGCCGGGCTGTCCAGCGCGTCCGCCGCGAAGGCCACCAACACCACGGTCGGAGCCGTTTACCTGCTCCTCGGGCTTGTTGGCTTCTTCATCGCAGACTCGGCACTGAACATCCTGGCCCTGAACACGGCCGACCACTTCCTGCACCTGGCCAGCGCCATCGTGCTGCTCGGAGTCGGCCTCACCGCGGACAAGACCGTGGGCGCCAAGGCCAGCGTCTAATCGCCCGGCCCGCCCGGTCTCCCACGCACGTCCACGCAACACCCACGCAGCACCCACGGAATGGAGCGCTCATGAGCGCCGTCACACGTCTCTGGCTCGGCTTCGCCGCACTCGGCGCCGGCATGATCCACGTCGCGGTCGGAGCGAGCGCTCCATTCCCGCTGTCTGTCCTCCTGATCGGCTTCGGCGTCGCCGAACTCGCCTGGGGAGTCACGGCCCTCGCGCTCGGGCGGCTGCCGGTGCCGCGTGCCGTTTCCGGCGCAGCGCTTATCCCGGTCTTCGTGTGGGGCGCCACCGCGGCCCTGGGATCGGGCCTCGGGGTTTCGGCCGAGGCGACCGGATTGCCGTTCTACTCGATGGCCATCGCCTCGCTCTTCAATCTTTTCCTGGCCGTGGTGATGGCGGTGCACCAGCGACGCCGGTCGAACGAGGCCGCCTCATCGGCCACGGGCGCGGCATCCGTCGCCCGCACCGGCACGAGCCCGGCCGTCGCCGGCGGCTGGCGCTTTGTGACGGCCCTCGCGCTCGGCGGCGCGATCTTCTCCGGCCTCACCACACCGGCCCTGGCCGCGACGGATGCCGGACAACTCGCCGTTCCGCACGGCACCTCCCACGGCGGCCATTGAAACGGCCCCGCGCCGCGAGAGCGGGTGAGCCGTCGGTATGGGTGCTCCGTACCGACGGCTCACCCGCTTTCGTGGGATCAGTTTAGTGGGAGCAGCGCGCATCCCGACGAGCGCGGGATCACTGCGTGGGCAGCACCGTCATGAAGCGGATGACGTTCTCGTCGACGAGGATGTCGCTCGGTCGCAGCGGACGGGTCAGGTACAGGCCGTCGAGGCTCGTCAGCCGGCTGAGCGCCACATAGGTCTGGCCGGGGCTGAAGACTCGGGTTCCCAGGTCCACGATTGCCCGCTCGTAGGTCGCCCCCTGGGACTTGTGGATCGTGACGGCCCAGGCCAGGCGCAGCGGGAACTGCGTGAACTCGGCCACGACGTCCCGGCTGAGCTTCTTTGTGGCCGCGTTGTAGGTGTACTTGTATTTCTCCCAGACCGTCGGTTCGACCTCGTGCACGTCACCGTCGATGTCCACGAACACCGTGTCCTTCACCTTCGTGACCGTGCCGATGCTGCCGTTCACCCAGCGCGGTCCGCCGTCCAGCGGGGAGTCGTTGCGCAGGAACATGACCTGGGCGCCGACCTTGAGCTCCAGCTCCGCATCGGCCGGAAAGTTGCGGCCGCCGAAGTCGCCGGTCACTTGGGCCTTGGCGGTCAGGGACTTGCCCGACAGGCGTTTCAGCGCCGCCGCGTTGATACGATTCACCGAATCGTTGCGGGTCGCCAGGGTGATCACTCCCTCGGTCGGAGGCGTGCGCGCACCGGCACCATTGAGGGCTCCGCCGATCTCGGGCGTGACCTGCCCGTGACGCACGGCATTGAGCATGACCTTGAAGTCGTTGTCCCGCTGGCGGTGAATCTCGGTCAGCTCGAAGATGCGCAGGTCGGCGCCCTGCCAGACCTTCGCGTCGAAAAACCACATCGAGCGGTAGTGGTCGGCGAAATACGCGCGCTCGTCGGGGCCGCCGGGCACGGGCGCGAGCTGGTACGGGTCGCCGAACAGCACGATCTGTACTCCGCCGAACGCCTCGTGGCGGCGCTGGCGGGCCTGCCGCAGGCTGCGGTCGATCGCATCCATGAGGTCCGCGTTGACCATCGACACCTCATCGATCACGAGCGTGTCGATCGTGTTGAGCAGCTTGCGCACCTGGTCGTTCTGATCGATCGGACTGTCGGCGATGACCCCGATCGGCAGGCGGAACAGGGAATGGATGGTCTGTCCGCCCACGTTCAGCGCGGCGACGCCGGTGGGCGCAGCGATCACGATCTGCTTGCTGGTGTGCCAGGACAGGTGGTTCAGCAGCGTGGACTTGCCGGTGCCGGCGCGTCCGGTCACGAACACGTTCTGTTTGGTTCCCTCGATGGCCGCGAAGACCTCGGCCTGCTCACGCGACAGCGGAATCTCGGTCAAGGGGGCCCTCTCAGTTCGGGGCAAGGTGGGCGTAGTCGCAGGCGCGGCCGGACATTCCACTGTAGTCGCCCCCGTAAGCTGTTGGGGTGACCAACGGGGGCGGACAGCCGCAATCAAGCGCTCGGCGCCGCGACGCACTGCGCCCGCCCACGACACCGGCATCCGCCCCGGCCACGCCGGAAACCCGCACGCGGACCCGCACGTTGCGGGCCGTGATCGCCACCCTCGTCATTGCCGTTCTGCTCGGCGGAGCGCTGCTCGCCGCGGTCACCGCCCTCAACCGGGGCGTGTACAGCGCCGGCGGCTTCGTCGGCAGCTACCTCGATGCCCTCGCCCGCCACGACACGGGTGGGGCGCTCGCCCTGCCCGGAGTCGTTCCGACCAACGATGACCTCGCCGCCGCCTCACTCCCGCAGGATTTGCCCGACACCCTGTTGCGGGCATCCGTTCTCGGCGCCCTGACCGACCTGCAGCAGGTCAGCGACATCGAAACCGCTCCCGGCCTGCACACCGTCGTCTACGACTTCAGCCTCGACGGGGAGGCCTCGAGCATGCAGTTCACGGTGCAGAGCACCGGAACCTTCGCCGGAGTGTTCAACGGCTGGACATTCGCGACCAGTCCGCTCGCCGTGCTGCAGGTCACCGTGCTGCACGAACGCAGTTTCACGGTGAACGGTCTCGCCCTCGACACCCGTGCCCAGGCGGCGACGGATGCCCCCGACACCTTCTCCACTCAGGCCGCCTACCTGGCCTTTGCCCCGACCCGATACACCTTCGCACACGAGTCGACCATGCTCAGCGCCGAACCGCTGAGCGTGCCCGTTGCCGCCTCCGGTCCGACCGATGTGACCATCAACGCCATGCCGACCGAGACGTTCACCGGCCAGGTGCAGGCAGAGCTGAACAGTTTTCTCGACAAGTGCATCGTGGACCAGGTGCTGCAGCCCTCGAACTGCCCGTTCGGCATCACGATCGACGACCGAGTGCTCAGCGCTCCGGTCTGGTCGATCGCCGAATATCCGCCGGTGGTGCTGGAGGCCGGTGAGTCATCGTTCGAGATGGCGTCCACGACCGGTCTGGCGCACATCGTGGTCGAGGTGCAGTCCCTGTTCGACGGCGAGAAGAGCACCCGCGACGAGGACGTGTCGTTCCTGATCGGGTTGAGCGTGACCATCCAGTCCGACGGCAACCTCGCGATCCAGCTGCGCTGACCCGCACGGCCCGGTCGTCGGTGCCGGTCGTGCCCGCAAGGGCTGATCCCAGCCGTCAGGGCTGGCCGTGATGGTCAGTGCTGGTCGTGCGCGGCGAGCTTGGCGAAGCGTTCGTTGTAGGCGTTCAGCTCGGCGTCCTCGGTGCGGTCCGCGTTGCGGTCGAGCCGTTTGGTGACCTTCTCGTCGTTGCGGCTCCACTGGATCGCGACCACGATCGCCAGCGCGATCGTGGGCAGTTCGCCGACACCCCAGGCGATCCCGCCGCCGAATTGCTGGTCGCCGATCGCGCTGAGGCCCCAGGTGCGCCCCATGGCCCCGTACCAATCGGCCAGCAGCAGTCCGGTGCCCATCATCAGGGTGAGCCCGAAGAAGGCGTGGAATACCATCGTGCCGATCAGCAGCAGCAGCCGGAACGGGTACGACAGCCGGAACGGCACCGGGTCGATCCCGATCAGGGACTGCACGAACAGGTACCCGGTGATCAGAAAGTGCACGATCATCCACATGTGGCCGAGGTGGTCGGTCGTGGCCCAGCTGAAGATCGGGGAGTAATAGAACACGTACAGCGACCCGGCGAAAAGGCCCGCGGCTACGAGGGGATTGGCGATGATGCCGGCGAAGCGAGAGTGCACGGCCAGCAGGATCCACTCGCGGGCGCCGCGGCTGCCGTCCTGGCGCTTCGCGATCGCGCGGGCGGCCAGGGTGACCGGGGCCCCGGGTACGAGCAGCAGCGGCACCAGCATGGTGAGCATCATGTGGGCGAGCATGTGGGTCGAGAACAGGTACTTCTCGTAGACGTTCACGCCGCCGTTGGTGATGTAGAACAGCGCCAGCAGGCCGGCCACCCAGAGGATCGTGCGGTGCAACGGCCACGTGTCGCCGCGACGCCGCAACCGCCAGATCCCCGCGAGGTAGAAGAAGATGCCGAAGGCGCAGAACAGGGCCCAGGCGATGTCGAAGTTCCACTCGGTGAAGTAGCGCGAGAACGTCAGTTCGGGGGGAAGCACCTGGCCCGTGAGCACCTGAGCGGGGGTCGAGGTGAGCTGTTCGGTGGTGACGACCTGGGCGACCGGGGTCGCGGTGCGGGCCAGGGCCGCCGCGACGCCGCTGGCGAGTCCCATGAAGCCGAGCTCGGTCACAACAAGCCACCAGAAGTACCGGCCGGGAGTGCTGCCGGCGGGGTTTGCGGTGGCCGGGCGTGCGGCGGGCGCCGACCGCGGCATCCGCTCGGCGTCGCCCGCCGAGGAAGACGCGGCAGATGCCCGCCCGTCCGCCACCGGCACCCGAGCGGCCCGCGCGTTCTGCTGGGCTTCGGCGGCGATCCTGCGCAGGAAGAATTGACGCTGCAGCGCGCCGAAGCCTCCGAGCACGATGAGCGCGGCGACCTTCACGAGCACCAGCAGCCCGTAGGGCGTCATGAGGTTCTCGAGGGTGCCCACCCGCAGTTCGGCGCTGACGTAGCCCGAGGCAGCGACCACGATGAAGCTGACCAGGGCGAGGGTCGAGTACCGCCCGAGTACCGTGCGCAGCCGGTCGGCACCCAGCTGCCGGTGCAGCACCACGATGGTGAGCAGCCCGCCCAGCCAGACGGCCGCGAAGACCAGGTGCAGCCCCAGGGCGGTGATCGCCGCGTCGTGCCCCTCAGCGCCGGCTGAGTGGCCCTGCTGCGCCATCGGCAGCAGGGAGGTCAGCGCGAGCAGGGTGACGAAGATGAGCGCGGTCTGGTTGCGCACCGCGAAACACAACACGGTGACCCCGGCGGCGATGAGGGTGGTGGCCAACCAGGCCTGGCCAATCTCGATCTGTCCGAAGAACTGGCCGGCGGTGGCACTGAAGCGGTCGTCGAAGCTGATCGAGACGTTCGTCACGAGCAGGAAGGTCAAGAAGCCGGTGACGGCGGATGCCACGGCGAAGACCGCTGCGGAGCCCGCCGCGAAGTCGAGGGCGGTGCCGAATTCCCGTTCCTTCGGGCTCAGCGCGAACAGGGCGAGCACGAGCGCGCCGATCGTGCCGGCGGCGCTGATGTTGACGAGCAGCTTCGCGAGCGGCAGGCCGTATCGCACGACGGGGCCGGGGTCGGCAAGCAGCTGGGCCGCGGCCCCGCCGCCGTAGGCGAGGGCGCCAAGGGTCGAGAGCACGGCGACCAGCAGCAGGGCTGCCGGTCCGAGAAGGCGAACGAGGCGAGGCACGCCTCAATCTTAACGGTTCCGGCCTGCACGACCGCCCGGGCACGAAAAAGGGCGCCGACCGAAGTCGACGCCCTTTCAGGTTCTGCAGAAATGCAGGCAGTGCGGAAGACTACTTTGCGGCAGCCTTGAGCTTGCTTCCGGCGGTCAGCTTGACGCGGTGGCCAGCGGCGATGGCGATTTCTTCGCCGGTCTGCGGGTTGCGGCCGGTGCGAGCGGCGGTTGCGGTGCGCTCGACGCCCAACCAGCCCGGGATGGTGACCTTGCCGTCAGCGGCAACGGTCTCGGCAAGGGTTGCGAAGAATGCGTTCAGCACGCCGTCAACGGTGGCCTGGCTCTGTCCGGAGTCAGCGGCAACCTTGGCAACGAGCTCGGTCTTGTTCAGCGACTTGTCAGCCATTGAGTGTCCTCCTCGGACCTTCGTCTGTGTTAACAGAAAAGTATTGATGAAGCGGGCGCGCCCATAAGGCGCTCCGTTGGTCGGTTCGACCGCGTTGAATCTAACAGACATCCGCAGGATTCCGCGGATTTCCGCCGCTTTGTGGCGCTTTTCCCGGGCGATTCGCCGTCATTTTCGCTGTCCGCGAAAACCGAGCGGGGCATCCGCCCGTGAGATCTCGTTAAAGACGCGATGGGATGCCGACCGAAGTCGACATCCCATCGTGCTGTTAGACGGTCAACAGCCGGGTGTTACCAGCTGGACTTGGTGATGCCGGGCAGCTCGCCGCGGTGCGCCATGTCGCGGAAACGTACGCGCGAGATGCCGAACTTGGAGAGGTGGCCACGGGGACGACCGTCAACGGCGTCACGGTTGCGCAGGCGCACCGGGCTCGCGTTGCGCGGCAGCTTCTGCAGGCCCTTGCGAGCCGCTTCGCGCGACTCGTCGGTGCCGGCCGGGTCAACGAGGGCCTTCTTGAGCTCAAGACGCTTCGCGGCGTAGCGCTCGACGATAACCTTGCGCTGGTTGTTCTTGGCAATCATGCTCTTCTTCGCCATTTTTAGCGCTCCTCACGGAAGTCAACGTGCTTGCGCACTACGGGGTCGTACTTCTTGAGTACGAGACGGTCGGGGTTGTTCCGGCGGTTCTTCTTGGTTACATAGGTGTAACCGGTTCCAGCCGTGGAACGCAGCTTGATGATCGGACGTACGTCATGTGCCTTAGCCATTAGATCTTCACCCCACGGGCGAGAACGTCCTTGACGACGCTCTCGATGCCACGAGCATCAATTACCTTGATGCCCTTTGCGGACAGGGTCAGTGTGACCTTGCGACGAAGCGACGGCACGTAGTACGTCTTCTTCTGCACGTTCGGGTCGAAACGACGCTTGGTGCGTCGGTGCGAGTGCGAAATGTTGTGTCCGAAGCCGGGAACAGCTCCAGTCACCTGGCATACAGATGCCATAGTTTTCCTCCATTACCGAAGAGCGAATGCTCTTCCCAAGATCCCTTGTCGGCGTTCACCCCGAGGGGAAGAACGCAATGCACGCACAGAGGCGCAGCAGCGTCCCACACTACAGGGCGCGGCCCCGACCCGCAAATCCACTGGCCGACGACGGCCCCACCTTCCGTGAGAGCGGCTGATTCGTCGCTAGACGCTGGCTGACCGACGATTCCCGCGTCGCGACCAGAAACAAGGCGTTAGGCGGGGGCAGCGGATGCCGCCGCAGTGGCCGTGCAGGCGGCGCACAGCCCGAAAACGTCCACCACGTGCGCGGCGTCGGTGAAGCCGTTTTGGGAGGCGACGTTCTTCGCCCAGGTTTCCACGGCATCCGCTTCAATTTCAACGGTGAGCCCGCAGTTGCGGCAGATCAGGTGATGGTGGTGCTCGTTGGTGCTACAGGCCCGGTAGAGGCTTTCGCCGTCGGGTGACTGCAGGGAGTCGGCGTCGCCGCCCACGGCGAGGTCGGCGAGGGCGCGATAGACCGTGGCCAGTCCGATCGGGGAGCCGCTCGCGTGCAGGGCGGAGTGCAGGCCCTGGGCGCTGACGAATCCGCCGCTCGCGTCGAGCGCGCCGCGCACCGCTTCGCGCTGCCAGGTGTTTCGCTTCATGTCTTTAACCGTAGCCACATTCGTTCGAGCGAGCGAACGAGCAGGGCCACCACAAAGAGGGCCGCCGCGCAGAGCGCAATGGCGGGGCCCGCGGCCACGTCGAGGCTGCGGGAAAGCAGCACTCCGGAGACCCCCGAGACCGCGCCGAGCACCGGTGCGACGACGAAGATGTGGCTCGCACTGCGGGTCACCAGCCGTGCCGCGGCGGCCGGAGCGGCGATGAGGGCGATCGCGAGGATCGCGCCGACGGCGGGCATCGCGGTCACGACCGTCGCCGTGATCAGCGCCAGGGTCAGCACTTCGATCGGCCATTCCCGGTACCCGGCAGCCCGGTACCCGGTGACGTCGAAGGTCGAGAACAGAATCTGCTTGCCGAACACGGCGAGCACCAGCACGGCGAGACCGAGCACCGACGTGGCCAGCACCAGGTCGCCGGTCGTGACCGTGAGGATCGACCCGACCAGGTACGAGTCGACGTGCACCGGCAGCGACGGGTTCAGCGCTTGCAGGGTCACGCCGAGGGCGAATCCCGCGGTCAGCAGGATGCCCGACGCTACCTGGCTGCCCTGCCGCTTCACGCGGCCGATGAGGGTCATGATGCCCACGATGACGACGCTCGCGATCGCGGCGCCGAGCGGGATGCTCCAGCCGAGCATGGCGGCCCCGATGGCACCGGGGAAGGTCGCGTGGGTGAGGGCCTGGGCGAAGAAGGTGCGGCGGCGCAGCACCACGAGGGTACCGACGAGCCCNGGAAGGTCGCGTGGGTGAGGGCCTGGGCGAAGAAGGTGCGGCGGCGCAGCACCACGAGGGTACCGACGAGCCCGCTGAGGGCGCCGATCGTCACCGCGGCGAGCAGGGCCTGTTCGAAGTAGCCCATCAGCGACCGAGCCCGTCGGTGGCGGCGGTACGCGCCACCTGCGCCGCTGCGCGGGTCGCACGCTTCCCGCGCAGCGGCGCAGGTCCCGCGCCAGGAGCCGGTTGTCCAGCCTCTCGAGACACGGTGCGATTACCCCCGCGTACCCGGTCGAGTNGCGCCAGGAGCCGGTTGTCCAGCCTCTCGAGACACGGTGCGATTACCCCCGCGTACCCGGTCGAGTGCAAGGCGCACGACCAGCGCAATCGCATAGCCGGCAACCAGCACGAGCACCACGGTCGCTCCGCTCGGCAGGTCGATGCCGTTGTTGACGGATGCCTCGTACCCCAGCGCGAGCCCGAACCAGGCCGCGAGCCCGGCAAAACCGGCGGCGAGCGGAAACAGCCACCACACCCGCTGGGTCACCAGCCGGGCGAACGCACCGGGCACGATCAGCACGGCGAGCACGAGCAGGTTGCCCACGGCATTGCTCGCCGCGACGACCACCAGGGCGATCGCGACGTTCAGCACGATGTCGAGCATGAGCGGGCGAAAGCCGGCGGCGGCGCTGTATGACCGATCAAAGGCCCGAAACACCTGCTCCTTGAGCGTCAGCCCGACGAGCAGCAGGGCGACCCCGCAGATGACGATCGTCTGCACGACCTCGGTCGGGCTGACGGTCAACAACCGGCCGAAGAGCAGCTGCTCCAACTGTCCGACGTAGTTCGTTTCCCGTGAAACCACGATCACGCCCACGCTGAACATGGCCGTGAAGACGATGGCGATGGCGGCATCCGTCGTCACGGCCCTGCGCACGATCAGGGTGAGCACCACGGCCGCGAGGAGCGCCGCGATCATGGCGCCGAGGAACAGGCCGTCCCGGCCGCCCCAGACGAAACCGATGGCGATGCCGGGAAAGACGGCGTGGGTGAGGCCGTCGCTGATGAATTCGAGGCCGCGCAGGTTGACGAGCACGCCGACGAGGCCGGCGACGAGGCTGAGCACGACGAGCACCACGAGCGCCCGGGACATGAAGGGCAGCGCGAAGGCGTCGATGAGGGGGCTGAGATCCATGATGACGGGCCTAGTGGCCGCCGTGGCCGGGCACCACAACGGTGTGCTCGTCCATTTCGATGCCCACGTTGTGGAACGCGCGCTGCACGTTGTCGAGGGTGAGCACCTGTTCGAGCGGGCCGAACGCGACCTGTTCGCCGTTGAGCAGCAACACCGAATCGCAGACGGCGCGGGCGAGTTCGATGTCGTGGGTGGAGACGAGCACCGCGACACCGTCGCGCTTGAGGCGCTTCACGGTCTCAATGAGCGCGTCGCGGTTCTGCTGGTCGAGCCCGTTGAATGGTTCGTCCAACAGCAGCAGGCGCGGGCTCGACGCGATGGCCCGGGCCAGCAGGCCGCGCTGCTGCTGGCCTCCCGACAGCTCGCCGAACCGGGTCTTCGCACGGTGACTGAGGCCCACGGCCTCGAGGGCGTGGGCGACGGATGCCCGATCACGCTTGCCGGGCAGCCGCAGCCAGCCCAGGGCCCGGTACCGCCCCATCATCACGACCTGCTCGAGGGTGATCGGAAACTGCGGGTCGAGTTCGTCGGTCTGCGGCACGTAGCCGACGGTTCCGGCCGGTGCCGGTGAGACCCCGAGCACCTCGACGGTGCCCGCGGTGCGGGCGATGAGCCCGAGCACACCCTTGAGCAGCGTGGACTTGCCCGACCCGTTGGGTCCGATCATCGCGACGGCCGCTCCCGCCGCGACCTCGAAGTTGATGTCGGCCAGGGCCGGTACGGCGCCGTACGCGAACGACGCCCCCGCCACCCGCAGTGCGGGGGCGTGGGCGGTCTCAGTATTGGTCGCAGTCGGCGCAGTCGTCGACTGCTGAGAAGGATTCTCGTTCACTCGTTAACTATTGCCTATTTTTCGAGGTCGGCGGGGACATCCGTCGGTGTGACGCCCCAGGATTCGAGAATCGCTGTCGTGTTGTGCAGCTGCGCCGCGATGTAGGTCGCGCCGGCGCTGCCGTCGGGGCCGAGCGAGTCCACGTAGAGGGCGTCGTCACCCGAGTAGACGGTGACGTTTGCCTCCGAGGCGATCGTGTCGGCGGTCTTCGGGTTCAGCGAGGCTTCGGAGAAGACGGCCTGCACGCCGGTCGCGGTGATCGCGGCGACGAGTTCGTCGATCGCGGCGGCACTGGGCTCGGCATTGTCGTCGAAGCTCGGGATGACGGCGCCGACGTACGTGATGCCGTAGGCGGCGGTGTAGTACCCGAGGGCGTCGTGGTTGCTGACCAACAGGCGTTCGGCGGCGGGAACGGTGTCGACGTTGGTGCGAATCCAGGAGTCGAGCTCGGACAGCTGCTGGCTGTACGCCGTGGCGTTGGCCTCGATGGCCGCCGCCGTGTCGGCGGAATCGGCGCTCAGGGCCTCTTCGAGACCACCCGCAATGGTGCCGACCATCTTCATGGCGTTATTCACGTCGGTCCAGATGTGCGGGTCGCCACCGTCGTGTGCGTGCTCGCCGTCGTCTTCGGCGGCGTGCTCTTCCTCGGTCTCGTCGGCATGCTCGGCCTCCTCGGCGGCAGCGGCGGCTTCTTCGGCCGCGTGCTCCTCGTCGGTCTCGTCGGCGTGGTCCTCGGCGTGTTCGTCGACCTCGCTCTCGATGATGTCGATGCCCTCGTCCGAGTCGATCGTCACGCCGTCGAAGCCGGACGCGTCGATGGCGTCGTCGAGCCATTCTTCAAGGTCGACACCGTTGATGACGAGCACGTCGGCCGCGCCGAGGGCCGTCAGGTCGGCGGCCGAGGGATCATAGCTGTGCAGGCTCTGGTTGGGCTGCACCAGCTGGGTGATCGACACACCGGCGGCGTCGCCGACCACGCTGCGGGTGAAGTCGGCGATCTGGGTCGTCGTCGCGACGACGCGCAGGTCGCCGTCCGCGGCGCTGCTACTGGCGGGGGTCGACGCGCAACCGGACAGGGCCAGGGCGGCCGCAGCGACAAGGGCGGGGGCAGCGAAATATCGTTTGTGCATCCCCCCAAAGTAGCCCTGATGATAATGATTGTCAAAACCATCTAGGCACCTTCGAGGGGTTTCGGACGGGCGCTGCTATTCCAGAAGCAGCGCGGGCTCCTCGATGATGCTCGCCACGTCGGCCAGGAACCGGCTGGCCACGTCGCCGTCGACGACTCGGTGGTCAAAGCTCGCCCCGATCGTGGTCACGAAGCGGGCCCGCACCTCGCCGTCGACAACCCACGGCTTCTGCTTGATCGTGCCCAGGGCCACGATGCCGGCCTCGCCCGAGTTGAGGATCGGCGTGCCGGTGTCCATCCCGAACACGCCGATGTTGGTGATGGTGATGGTGCCATTGGACATCTCCGCCGGGCTGGTCTTGCCGTCGCGGGCGGTCTGGGTGAGCTTTTCCAAGGCGCCGGCCAGTTCGAGCAGGCTCATGTCCTGCGCTTCCTTGATATTGGGCACGATCAGGCCGCGGGGCGTCGCCGCGGCGATCCCGAGGTTCACGTAGTGCCGCACGATGATCTCTTCCTCGGTGAAGGTGGAGTTCACGGTCGGGTTGCGCCGCACGGCCCAGATCATGGCCTTGGCCATGATCAGCAACGGCGACACTCGAATGCCGGCGAAGTCGGTCGATGCCTTCAGTCGCTTCACGAATTCCATGGTGCGGGTCGCGTCCACGTCGACGAACAGGCTCACGTGCGGGGCGGTGAACGCGCTCTTCACCATCGCCTGCGCGATGACCTTGCGCACGCCCTTGACCGGGATGTGTTCCTCCCGGTCAGACGGCCACTCCGGGGTCTGGATGTTGCGGAACACACTGGCCTGGGTGGCGCCGCGCAGCACGTCTTCGCGCGTCACGTCGCCGATCGGACCGGTCGCCTCGACGAACGCCAGGTCGACGCCGAGGTCCTTGGCGAGCTTGCGAATGGGCGGCTTGGCGAGCACCGGGCCGACGGATGCCCGGCGCGGCATCCGTTCGAGGGGCGTCGCCTCCACGCGGGGCGCGGGAGCGGGAGCGAGTGCCTCGTGTGCGACGGGGGCGCCCACGTGACGCCGACGCCGGGTGGGCATGGTCGCGGCCGTTCCTCGACCGACGAGCACCGGTTCGGGCTTCTCTTCGGGTTCTTCGGCCGAGATGCTGGCGCTCACGTCGCTCGCGGCGGCCGTGAACTCGGGGTCGGCGGCGAGCACTGCGGAGGGCGCCGGTGACGTTGTGTCCGTCGGGGAACCGCCCGCGGCATCCGCTGCCGAATTGATCGTAATGATCAGGGTGCCCACATCGACGGTGGTGCCGGCGGTCACGAAGATCTCCCCGACGACGCCGACGTAGGGCGAGGGCAGTTCAACGAGGGACTTGGCGGTCTCGATCTCGACGAGCACCTGGTTGATGGCGACGGTGTCGCCGGGGGCCACCTTCCATTCGACGATCTCTGCCTCGGTGAGGCCTTCACCGACGTCGGGGAGAGTGAATTTCGACACGCTCATGGGGTGCCTTCCTAGAAGATATGGAGAGAAAGATAGGGAGAGAAAAGGAACGCGCTAGTAGGCGAGGACACGGTCAACGGCCTCGAGCACCCGGTCGGGGCTCGGCAGAAAATGGGTTTCGACCGCGGCCGGTGGGAACGGGGTATCGAAGCCGGATACCCGCAGCACGGGGGCTTCCAGCGAGTAGTAGGCCCGCTCGGCGACCGTGGCCGCGATCTCGGAGCCGACGCTCACGAAGCCGGCGGCCTCCTGGGCGACCACGAGCCGACCGGTCTTCTCCACCGACGCGAGGATCGGGCCGAAGTCGATCGGGGAGATCGAGCGCAGGTCGATGACCTCGAGGCTGATGCCCTCGGTCGCGGCGATCTCGGCCGCCTGCAGCAGCACGCTGACCATGGCACCGTGGCCGACGACGGTCACATCGCTGCCGACGCGCACCACGCGGCTCGCATGCAGGTCTATGCCGCTTTCGGCATACACGACCTCGCCCTTGGGCCAGTAGCGGCTTTTGGGCTCGAAGAAGATCACCGGGTCGTTGGAGGCGATCGCCTGCTGCATCATCCAGTAGGCGTCGTGCGGGTTCGACGGACTGACCACCCGCAGGCCCGGAGTGTGCGCGAAGTATGCCTCCGGGCTTTCCTGGTGGTGCTCGATCGAGCCGATGTGTCCGCCGTAGGGGATGCGGATCACGACGGGCATGATCAGGCCGCCCTCGTGGCGGTTGCGCATGCGGGCGAGCTGGCTGGTGATCTGGTCGAAGCCGGGAAAGACGAAGCCGTCGAACTGGATCTCGCAGACCGGGCGGAATCCGCGCATGGCGAGCCCGATCGCGGTGCCGATGATGCCGGACTCGGCCAGCGGGGTGTCGAGCACGCGCTTGTCGCCGAACTCTTTGATGAGGCCCTCGGTCACCCGAAAGACGCCGCCGAGCGGGCCGATGTCCTCGCCCATCAAAATCACCTTGGGGTCGTTCAGCATGGCCTGGCGGAGGCCGGCGTTCAGCGCCTTGGTCATCGGCAGGTTCGCCGCAGCGGATGCCGCGGTGTCGGCCGCCGAGGTTCCGGCCGCCGAGGTTCCGGTTGTGCTGGTCGGTGTCATTTCTGACCCCCTTCGAAGGATGCTTCGTAGCGGCCCAGCCAGGCTTTTTGTTCGGCGACCAGCGGGTGCGGTTCGGCGTAGACGTTGTCGAAGATCACCGAGGTGTCCGGGCCGACGATCTCGAGGGCTCGGCGCCGGGTGTCGGAGGCG
This sequence comes from Cryobacterium melibiosiphilum, assembly GCF_003602235.1. Taxonomy (GTDB): domain Bacteria; phylum Actinomycetota; class Actinomycetes; order Actinomycetales; family Microbacteriaceae; genus Cryobacterium; species Cryobacterium melibiosiphilum. The sequence continues at coordinate 140,361 of NZ_QZVS01000092.1, read as the reverse complement.
AAGTCTTTCGCCTCTTCATCGACGGAGTCGAGGAACTCCTGCTCGACGCCGCGGCCCTTGAGGTAGGCGCGGAAGCGTTCGATCGGGTCGCGGGCGACCCAGTAGGCCAGCTCAGCGGGGTCGCGATACTTGGTGGGGTCGTCGGCCGTGGTGTGGGCGCCGACCCGGTAGGTGAGCGCCTCGATGAGTGAGGGGCCGTGGCCGGCGCGGGCATCGTCCATCGCTTTGGCGGTCACCGCGAAGCTCGCGAGCACGTCGTTGCCGTCGACCTGCACGCCGGGCATGCCGAAGCCGCTCGCCCGCAGGTACAGCGGTGACCGCGATTGGCGGCTCACCGGCACGCTGATGGCCCAGTGGTTGTTCTGCATGAAGAACACCTGCGGGGTCTGGTAGCTGGACGCGAAGACGAGCGCCTCGTTGGCGTCGCCCTGGGAGCTGGCGCCGTCGCCGTAGTAGACGATCACGGCCTGGTCGGTCTCGGGGTTGCCGGTTCCGGTCGACCCGTCGAGCGTCATCCCCATGGCGTAGCCGGTGGAGTGCAGGGTCTGCGCGGCCAGCACGAGCGTGTAGAGGTGGAAGTTGCCGTGCTCTTCGGGCTTCCAGCCGCCGAGGGTGACGCCGCGCAGCATCCGCAGAATATCGACGACGTCGAGGCCGCGGATCATGCCGACCACGTGTTCGCGGTAGGACGGGAAGACGTGGTCCTGGGGCCGGGTGGCGTAGGCCGAGCCGACCTGCGCGGCCTCCTGCCCGTGGCTGGGCACCCAGAGGGCGAGCTGGCCCTGGCGCTGCAGGTTCGCGGCCTCGATGTCGAAGGTGCGGACGACGACCATGTCGCGGTAGAACCGGCGGTGGTCCGCCTCGGTCAACCGATCCAGGTAGGGCAGGTATTCCTCTGCCGCGGCGCTCGGCGCGAAGGCGCCGGACGGCGACAGCAGGCGCACGGTGGGGCCGTCGGCGCTCGGCGCGACGCTGGTGCGGGTCGCCGTCACGGACGGGCTCGGGGGCGCCACCTCTGGCACGATTGCTTCGTTTCGGGTCGCTGGCATCGTCCTAACCTAACTGCCGTGCGGCGTGGGTTGAGAGAAGACCCTGCACAATGTCTGCGCAAATAATGAGGAGGGTTGAGAGGGCCTCGTCCTCACCGATGGAGACACGGATGCCCTCGGGCGCGAATGCGCGCACCACCAGGCCCGCCTCGGCGAGGGTCTCGGCGACCGCGGCGGTCTCGGCGCCGGTGGGCAGCCACAGAAAGTTGCCCTGCGGCCGGGGAATGGCCCAGCCCTGTTCGGTCAGCGCGCGCCAGGCGGCGTCTCGGCGGTGGGCGAGCACCCGCACGCGGGCGAGCAGCTCAACCTCCGCGTCGAGCGACGCGAGGGCCGCGGTGCTGGCCTGGCCGGTCACCGACAGCGGGATCGCGGTCGCCCGGGCGGCATCGAGAATCGCCGCGGCGCCGAGTGCGTACCCGACCCGGAGCCCGGCGAGGCCGTAGGCCTTGGAGAACGTGCGCAGCACGACAAGGTTGGGGTACAGGTCGAGCAGGGTGAGCCCGTTCACGGCTTCGGGGTCCGTCACGAATTCGACGTAGGCCTCGTCCAGGATCACGAGCAGGTCGCTCGGAACGACGGCCATGAAGGAGGTGAATTCCTCCGCCGTCACGATGGTGCCGGTCGGGTTGTTGGGGGAGCAGACAATCACAACTCGGGTGCTGTCGGTGAGGGCCGCCGCCATTTCGGGCAGGTCATGACCGTGATCGGCACGGTTCGGCACGCGCACGCTCGTGGCGCCGGAGACGGTGACGAGGCTCGGGTAGGCCTCGAACGAGCGCCAGGAGTACAGCACCTCGTCGCCCGGTCCGGCGGCGGCCAGGATCAGCTGGGCCAGCAGGGCGACGGAGCCGGAGCCCACGTGCACCTCGTCGACGGGGCGACCGTACTTGCCGGCCAGCCGTTCGCGCAGGGCCCGCGCCGAGGCATCCGGGTAGCGGTTGAAGGCGGTTTCGGCCTGCACGGCCGCCACGACGCCGGGCAGCGGATCGAAGGGGTTCTCGTTGCTGGATAGCTTGAAGGCGTCGGCGTCGGCCGCTTTGCCCTGCTTATACGCCGGCAGTGCGACGATTTCGGGGCGCAGGCGGACTCCGGACGTGTCTGTAGGGCTCACTCGGCGATTCTACGCCGCGACATATTCGCGTTGCCGTATGCGCTGCCGCGTCGAACTCCGCTGCGCTGGCACCGTGCCGCACCCGGGTTGCAGTGTCATAGTTGAGACATGGCCAGATTCCTGATCACCCTGATCGTCAATGCCGTGGCCCTGTGGCTCACCGCCCTCATCGTCTCCGGAGTCGACGTCGTCGCGTACGCCTCCGATACCGGCGCCCAGGTGCTCACTTACCTGCTCATCGCCCTGATCTTCGGGTTCGTGAACAGCTTCATCGGCACCTTCGTGCGCATCGTGGCTTTTCCGCTCTACGTGCTGACGCTGGGCCTGTTCTCCCTGATCGTGAACGGGCTGCTGCTCTTGCTCGTGGCCTGGGTCTCCGACTTTCTCGGCTTCGGCCTCGTCGTCGACGGCTTCTGGACCGGCGTGCTGGGAGCCCTCGTGCTCGGCATCATCGCCTGGTTGCTCGGCCTGATCGTGCGCCCCGCCCGTACCTGAAACACCACCGTAACCTCAGTTCCCGCCGCCACCACCGCCCCCGCCGGCAGGCCGGGGTTCGACCCGATCTGCCCTCCAGTCCACCGCTGTGCCCGGCCCCAGACCGAGATCGAAGGTCGCCGCTTTCTTCGCCAGCACACGCGGGTCCTCTGACGCGTCCGCCAGCCCCGCGGTGTCGGTGTAGGCCGGAATCTGGTGTGCAGGCATGCCCTCGCCCTTCGGAATCTCCTTGTCGAGATAGGCCTGGTGCCCGACGACCAGCCGGTCAGGCGACGGTTGCTGAGACCGTCCCCCCGTGGCCACGACCGCGTCGTCCGTGTTCTCAAAGGCCAGTGTCGACACCGAGACCGGGACCTGGCCGCTCGGCGCCCCGAAGGTCGTGACCCCGTCGATGCCGAATTTTTCCGACGCGGCGATCTGGGCCACGAGGAGTCCGCCCTGCGAGTGCCCGAACGCCTGAACGCTGTCACCGGGCCGAATGCCGGCGTCTCTCATGGCCTTCTCGACGGCTTCCCGAGACCCGGGTGCCAGCTGCCCGACGCCCTGCAGATTCGACGACATATCGAAGGGCTCGTCGCCCGGAATCAGGCTCCAATCGACGGTGCCACCGACGTAGACGAAGAAGGCCGGCCCGTCGGGGCCTGGATACTCCTCGATGCGGATCTGCGGGATTCCGGGAACGGACGGGGGAATACGGCCGATGGCGTCCTCATAGTCCTGTGGCGGCTGTACCGGTTTCGGTGCGCCGACCGGTGTGACGACGATCGGGGTGCGGCGGCCGACCCCGGCGGGCGCGAGCAGAAGCGAGAGCCCGGCCGCCGAGGTCGACGCCCCGAAGAGCGCGAGCTGGTCGTCACCCATCAGCCGCGTCAGCCAGTGCGGCACGCCGAGCCGACCTGCGACCGTGTCATCGGCGGAGGCGACCGCCACCGCGACCAGCTCGACGAAGGCCGGGTCGGTGTAGATCTCGGGATGGTCCGCGATCCATTGGACCGCCTCGTCCGGCAGATCGCTCACCGGCCTGCCGGTGATCATGGAGGCGATCAGGCCGCTGATCGCGCTCGCGGCGATCACGGGACCGGCGAGCAGCGGCAGCCACAGGTACGACGTCACGCCGATCAGCCAACCGACATCGGCGCCGAGCGAGCGGAACAGGCGCTGCACATCGCGCTCCGCGGCGCCATAGTTTTCCGCCACGACATCGAGGGCTGCGGCGAGGTCGGCGGCCCGGTCCCGCAGCTCGCGGATCGCCGCGGAAGCCGCGGTCAGCTCAGCCCCACCGTTCAGATAGGACCACCCGGTCGAGGAGACGGGCTGCAGCCGGCTGATGGTTCCGAGCTGGACCAGCCAATCGTCGGCGTCGGTGACGGCCCGGCGCAGCACCGCGCTCTCGGCGAAAAGTTCCCCCGTGGCGACCTTCGTCGATCCGCCCCCGCTGACCATCAGCGGGCCACCACCGACGCCGTCCGGGCCGCCCACGGTGACGGGCGCACCGTCGCCGGAATCCGTCGACCGGCCGGTCACCCGCGGGCCACCTCTGCGATGGTGCCGCCCAGCACCGACCGGGCCTCCTCGATCAGCCACAGGACCTGTCCGAATTCGCTGCGCAGGTCGAGACGACTCAGCATGTACTGCTTCTGTGCGGCCGACTGCCAGGCGGCTCCCGCCCCAGGCTCGATGTCGAGCCGACGCTGCGTGTGCCCGACGTCCTCGAGGAGGGCGCCGAGCAGCCGTCGCTGCTCGCGCAGGGCGTGAAGCTGGTCCGCGGTCCCCATTCCCCCACTCACGCCGATCAGGTAATCCTTCACCGTGCCTCCTCACGTGGCCGCCACCGAAGTCGATGGCTCGAGTGTGCGCGCATCCGCTGCCCGGCGTTGGCTGATCCGGTTATATGTGGAAACTCCGGTCAGCCTTCGACTCTGTGGAGGGAGGGGACGTGCTTCCCGACCACTACCGGTGCTGCGCGATCGGGCATTCGTGCTTCGTTATGGGCTTGGCGTGCTTCACAATGGGAGTATGAGTTTCGCCTCGCTCAGCCCAGACGAAGCGACGCCCTTCCGAATCATTTTCGTGTGCACCGGCAACATCTGCCGTTCTCCGATGGCTGAGGTGGTGTTGCGTGACATCGTCACGCGCTCCGGCCTCGGCCGCCTGATCACCACCAGTTCGGCCGGCACCGGCGATTGGCACGTCGGCGAGCAGGCCGACACCCGCACGATCACGGCCCTCGCCCGGCTCGGCTACGACGGCAGCCACCACCGGGCCCGCCAGTTCGACCCGGCCTGGTTCACCGACTTCGACCTCGTCGTGGTGCTCGATCGCACGCAAGAACGCATTCTGCGCAACTGGGCCGTGTCGGAGCGGGACCGCATGAAGGTGCACCTGCTGCTCAGTTTCGACGCCGATCAGGCCGCGATGGGGGACGTGCCTGACCCCTACTATTCCGACGATGCACTGTTTGACGCGGTATTGGGCATGATTGAGAGGGCAAACACCGCGCTTTTCAAGCAGCTTGCCCCCGCCATTCGACAAGGAGTCCGATGAGTTCATTACCCCCGCAGGTGCTAAGTCCCCTCGACGGCCGCTATCGCGCCGCCGTAACCGAGCTGGGTGAGCACCTGTCGGAGGCCGGCCTCAACCGTGCCCGCGTGCGCGTCGAGGTCGAGTGGCTCATCGTGCTGACCGACCGCAACCTGTTCGGCAGCGTCGCCCTCGACGCCGCCCAGAAGGCCGCCCTGCGCGCCCTCGTGACCGACTTCGGCCAGGCCGAGATCGACGAACTCGCCGAGCTCGAAGCCACGACCCGCCACGACGTGAAGGCCGTGGAGTACCTCGTGCGCCGTCGCCTGACCGCCCTGGGACTCGACCACATCGCCGAGCTCACCCACTTCGCCGCCACGAGCGAAGACATCAACAACCTCTCCTACGCCCTCACCGTGCAGCAGGCCGTCGCCGAGGTCTGGCTGCCCAAGTACCGCGGCGTCATCGCGGCCCTGCGCACCCGCGCCGAGGAATTTCGAGCGGATGCGATGCTCGCCCGCACCCACGGACAGCCCGCCACGCCGACGACCATGGGCAAAGAGATCGCCGTCTTCATCTACCGGCTCGAGCGCATCCAGAAGCAGATCGAGAACAACGAGTACCTGGGCAAGTTCAGCGGCGCCACGGGCACCTTCGCGGCGCACGTCTCCGCCGAACCGAGCGTGGACTGGCCCGCCGTGTCGAAGGAGTTCGTGGAAGGCCTCGGCCTCGGCTGGAACCCGCTGACCACCCAGATCGAGTCCCACGACTGGCAGGCGGAGCTTTACTCCCGGGTGTCCCACGCCAACCGTGTGCTGCACAACCTCGCCACGGACATCTGGACCTACATCTCGGTCGGCTACTTCCGCCAGATCCCGCAGGTCGGCGCCACCGGCTCCTCGACGATGCCGCACAAGATCAACCCGATCCGGTTCGAGAACGCCGAAGCGAACCTCGAGCTGTCCTGCGCCATCCTGGACTCGCTCGCCGCGACTCTCGTCACGAGCCGACTGCAGCGCGACCTGACCGACTCCACCACCCAGCGCAACATCGGCGTCGGCTTCGGCCACTCGCTGCTCGCCCTCGACAACATCGAGCGCGGCCTCGGCGAGATCGACATCGACCGGGTGCTGCTCGCGAGCGACCTCGACTCGAACTGGGAGATCCTCGGCGAGGCGATCCAGACGGTGATCCGCGCGGAGGTGTCCGCCGGCCGGTCGAGCATCGCCGACCCCTACGCGCTGCTCAAGGAGCTCACCCGGGGCAAGCGCATCACCCAGGCCGACCTGGTCGCCTTCGTGGCCGAGCTCGAGATCGGCGACGCCGCCAAGGCCCGCCTGCTCGCGCTCACCCCGGCGACGTACGTCGGCCTCGCGTCCCCGCTGGTCGACTACCTGCGCTAACCCGCGCTACCCACCCCGCGAGAGCGGGTGACTCGTCGGTGAGACCCGCTCAAATCGACGAGTCACCCGCTCTCGCGGCATCAGGGACGGGGTAGGGCAGGTGCCGGGCTAGTGGTTGTTCTGCTCGTCGAGGTCGTCGATCTCAGCGGCGTTCGGCTTCATGCCGAGCACGAGCATCGCGATGACCACGAGCGCGATGATGAACGTGATGCCGAGCGCAATCAGGCTCAGCACGACCTCTCGGGTCGTGAGCAGGATCGTGAGGCCGACGAAGAGTCCCATCACGCCGGAGATTCCGACGAGCTCGGCAGGCTTCAAACGGTCGGATCGGCTGGGCTGGTGCGGGGGGTTCTGGGTCACTGGGAGTCCGATTCGTTGGCGACGGGGGCGACGGGACGCGGGGCATCCGTCGCCGCCCATTTGAGGGAAAGCCCCCCGATGACAAGAAAAATGCCGAACACGGCAAGGTAGGCACCGAGCAGGCCGACGGCGACGACCGTGTTCGGCGGCAGCAGCAGAAAGGCCAGGGCGAGCACCGCGGTGAGGCCGCCCATGCTCATCCAGTCACGGGTGCTGACTCCGACGGGGGCGGCGCGTCGGCGGCGGAGGCCGCTGTACAACTCGAGGAAGCCGGTCACGGCACCCCACACGCTCACCAGGTAGAGGAAGAAGCCGAGGCCGCCACCGGCGAAACCCAGCGCGAGGGCACCGGCGAGCACGCCGACGAAACCCTGCACGACGAACAGCTGGCGGTCGCGCGCGTCGGCCAGGGTGCGCCAGCTGGCCACGATCAGGAGAAGGCCGCTGATCAGGGCGTAACCGCCGAATACCAGCAGCCCGAAGGCGGCCGAGTGATCCCGGTTGAAGGTGATCACGGCGGTGGCGACGAGGGCGACGACGGCGCGGCCGATCGGTACGGTCCAGTACCGCGGCAGGGCAGCGGATGCCGGCTGCGAATTCGCCACGCACGACCCCTTTCATCACGGGACAGGTCCTACTCAGTCTACGCGGCCCACCTGTACGTGACTGCGGGGTCGCAGCGGTACCGCTCGCCCCGTCCGGCCGCGGTCCCGAACCGGCGGCGCGCCTAAAACAGCGTGTCACCGATGTACCCGTCGGCCGTACACCCGGGGGGAATCGCAAAGACGGCGGACCCGATCGGCGTGGTCCACTGGTTGAGCAGGTCGAGCTCGTCGAGGCGGCGTTGGATGGGAACGAACTGGGCGTCGACATCCGCCTGAAAGGTCACGAACAGCAGCCCCGAGTCGGAGACGCTCCCGGACGCGGGGGCGTCGTCATAGTTGTAGCCGCGGCGGAGGATGCGTTCGGCCGTGTTCTCGGACCGCGCCCGGCGCATGTGCGAGAACTCCGGAATCACCGGAAACCCGATCGTCGTCGTGGCCGCGAAGTCGGGCTCGTCGCTCTCATGAGTGCCGGTGAGGGGCGCACCGGCGGCCAGGGTGCGGCCGACGGATGCCTCCCGCCCGGCTCGGTCGAGCCCGTCCCACTTGTCGAGGTTCATGCGGATGCGGCGCAGCACGAACCCGGTGCCGCCGTGCAGCCAGGCCGGGTTTTCGGCGGCGCCCCAGACCAGCGAGTCGAAATCGGCGGTGCCCGCGACCAGGTTGACGGTGCCGTCGACCTGACCGAACAGGTTGCGCATCGTCGTGCCGGGCTTCTCAACAGCTGGCGTCCGGCGAAACCCCGTCTGCCGCCAGCGCACGGTCGTGAACGACCGGCTGTCCTTGAGCAGCATGCGGGTCGCGTGGGCGACGGTGACCGGATCGTCGGCGGCGATCTGCAGCAACAGGTCGCCGTCGTTCCAGGCTGGTTCCAGCCGGTCGATGCCGAAGGCCGGCAGCGGTCGCAGCCAACTGGGCCGCTCGCCGCCGGCCCGTGCGACGAGGCCCGGGCCGAACCCGAAGGTGACGGTGAGCCGCGCCGGGGTGACGGCGAGTTCGGGTTCCGAGTCGGCGAGGGCCGCCGTGCCCTGGGTCAGCCGCGCCGCGTCCTGGGTCAGTACCCGCATCATGCGTCGCAGCGCGCCCGCGTCGGTGCCGGCGTTGAGGTCCAGCGCCAGCAGGGTGACGGATGCCTGCGGTCGGGTGTCGACGCCGGCCTGGTGAGCGCCGTAGAACGTGACGGTCTCGGTTCCGTCGGTGGCCGGCACCGCCGCGGTGGCGGCGCCCGCCGCCTGATGCGCCGAGCGGGCCGGCCGGGTAGACAGGTCGATACCCACGGCGGATGCCGCGCCGATGCCCGCCGCCGCGCCGGCGAGCAGCAGGTGACGGCGACTCAGGCGACGACCGGGGTGTGGATCGCCAGTGGCTGCGGAGGTCATTACTGGTCGGCGTCCATGTCACCCTCGTAGGACTCGTTGGCACCGGCATAGTCCTTGGCCGGGGCCGCGAACTCGAATTCGGAGCCGTCGGAGAGGGTCAGCGTGAAGGTCGACTCGGTGCCGGCCGGCAGGGCGGCCGTGAGGCCCATCAGCATCATGTGGTTGGCGCCGGGCGCCAACTCGTACGATCCGTTGGCCGGAACGACGAAGCCACCCTCCTTCTGCTGCATGACCATCGCGCCGGCGTCGTCTTCGACCGTTTCGTGGAGTTCGATCATGGTCGCCGCTTCGCTGTCGGCCGAGACCACGGTGATGTCGGTGTCCGAGGAGTTCTCCAGGGTGCCGAAAGCGGCGGACATGCCGGTTTCGGCGGCCTTGACCCAGGCATCCTGGATGGCGAGGCTGTCAGCGGCAGGCGTGGCGACGGCCGTTTCCGCGGGGACCTCCGGGCTCGCCGCGCATCCGGACAGGGCCAGCAGGGCCGCGGCGGCCAGAACAAGAAGACGGGGGGCGGTGTGTGTGCGTGTCATGGAATCAAATTTCCGATCGTGGGGTTTCGAGTGGGTGAGGTGGTTCGCGGGCGTCGCCGGAACACGGTGAGCAGGTAGATTCCGAGGCCGACGGATGCCCCGATCAGGCTGGTCAGCCACAGCGGAAAATCGTTGACGATCGTCTGGGCGGCTGCCTGGTCGGTTACCGGGTCGGTGCCAGGTCCGGTTGTGACGCCACCGATCGCGGCCGCCGGTGACGTTGGTTCCGTGCCCGCGGCATCCGTCGGTGTCGTGGCAATGCCGACCGTGAAGTCGACGGTTCCCGAGATCGGGTGTCCGTCGGCCGAGACCACCCGCCAGCGCACCTGGTAGGCGCCGTCCGGAACGCCGTCTGTGAGCGCCTGCACGGCACTATCGCCGTCGAGGTGCGGCTGGCCGTCAGCCCAGTCCTCGCCGTGTGTATCGACCACGAGCATGATCGCTCCGATTTCGAGGATGTCGCTCGTGAACGTCATTGACACCTCGGTCGGTGCCGTGTCGAGGTGCTCGCCCTCGGCAGGCACGGTTGACGTCACCTGATCGTGCGCGCTGGCCGGGGCGGCCAGCGCCATCGGCAGAAGCAGCGCCACCGCCGTGACGGCACCGAACACGAGGGTGCGTGCCACAGTGCCAGGCAGATGACGAAGGGTGGGCAGGGGCGCGCTCATGGCGACCTTCCGAAACATGGATCGGCGGTGATGCGGGGGCGCTGCTGGCGCGCGCAGAGCGCTGCCGAACGGGCAGGGCTGCGCTATCCGTCAGCGAATGGCGACCGCCGGCGCCGCGAACGTCGCGGGCAGGCGGGCAGGCGTGCAGGCGGGCAGAACGGCTTAGAAGGCCGTCTGGCTTAGAAGGCCGTCTGCACCTGGGGCGGGCCGCGATGGCGCATCGGCGACAGCAGCACGGCCAGCAGCGTCGGCACAATGGCGCTCACCAGTGCGGTACGCACGGCGGCGAGGGGAATGAGTACGGGCAGGTTTCCGCTGAAGGCGATGAGTACGGTGCGCAGCTGTGTCTGGGCGAACTGCAGCAGTGCACAGGCGGCGCGTTCGCCGCGCCGCAGGGCGACGACCGTGAGGAGGGCTGCGAGGCCGTGAGCGAGCCACATGGCGCCGCCGGAATGCAGGGCAGCGACGGAGGCCGAGTCAGCGGCGACGGTCACCAGACCGTGATGGCCGGCAATGCTCAGCGCGGACGGGCTTGCGGCACCGAGCCCGAACAGCGCGTGCAGCAGCAGCTGGCTCACGCCTACGGCCAGCGACAGGCGAAAAAGCGACAAGGTCCGACCGGCCAGCAGCACGCTGACCGGAACCGCGAAGGCGAGTGCCACGACGATGCCGAGCAGGGCCGGGGCCGTGCCGCCGGCAGCAAGGTGTGAGAGGGCGGCGAGCAGAACGGCGACGGATGCCGTCAGCGAGCCGCGACCGACCCTCGTCCACCTGCTCATCTGCGGCACCCCACTGTTCGCGGTCCCAACCGGGAGCCACGTCCTGCCACCCTACCGCTCCGCCGACGCGGGCCGGCGGCATCCGCTACCCCCAGCCGGGGGTAGCGGCCGGGCGAGAAGGGTCAGCGGGGCGAGGAGGGTCAGCCTCCGGCGACCATGTCCGCGAAGCGCGAGTAATGGCCGTGGAACGCCACGGTCACCGTGCGGGTCGGGCCGTTACGGTGCTTGGCCACGATCAGGTCGGCCTCGCCGGCGCGTGGGTTGTCTTTCTCGTAGGCACTCTCGCGGTGCAGCAAAATGACCATGTCGGCGTCCTGCTCGAGCGAACCGGACTCGCGCAGGTCGCTGATGGCCGGCATCTTGTCGGCGCGCTGCTCGGGCCCACGGTTCAGCTGAGACAGCGCAATGACCGGAACCTGCAGCTCCTTGGCGAGCAACTTGAGCGCCCGTGAGAACTCACTGACCTCCTGCTGGCGCGACTCGACCTTCTTGCCCGAGGTCATCAGCTGCAGGTAGTCGATGACGACGAGCTTGAGGCCGACGCGCTGCTTGAGGCGGCGGCACTTGGCGCGGATCTCGACGAGGGTCATGTTGGGGCTGTCGTCGATGTAGAGCGGCGCATCGTTGATGCGCCCGCGGGTGGCGGCGATGGTGGTCCAGTCGCGGGCGTCGACGCTGCCCTTGCGCATGCTCTGCAGGGGAACGGATGCTTCCGCCGCCAGCAGGCGCATCGCGATCTCGCTGCGTCCCATTTCGAGGGAGAAGAAGATGCTGGGCAGGTCGTGCTTGATCGAAGCCGACCGGGCAAAGTCGAGGGCCAGGGTGGATTTTCCGAGCGCAGGGCGGGCCGCGACGATGATGAGCTGGCCACCGTGGAAACCGTTGGTGAGTTCGTCGAGGTCGGCAAAGCCGGTGGGCACGCCGCTCATCTGGCCGTCTTTGAGCTTGGCGGCCTCGATCTCGTCGATCGCCGCCGTGACGGCGTCGGTCAGCGGAACGTAGTCTTCGGTCTGGGTGCCGCCGGTGACCGCGTAGATCTCGGCCTGTGCCGTGTTGACGAGGTCGAGTACTTCGCCCTCGGCGGCATAGCCCATCTGCGCAATGCGCGTGCCGGCCTCGACCAGGCGGCGCAGCAGGGCGCGTTCGGCGACGATCGTCGAGTAGAACCCGGCGTTCGCGGCCGTGGGCACGAGGCTGGTGAGCGTGTGCAGGTAGTCGGCGCCCCCCGCCCGGGAGAGCTCACCGACCTTCGTCAGCTCGTCGGTGACGGTGATGACGTCGGTCGGCTCACCCTGGGCGTACAGGGACAGGATCGCGTCGAAGATGATCTCGTGCTTGGGAATGTAGAAGTCCCCGCCGCGCACGGTCTCGACGACGTCGGCGACGGCGTCCTTGCTGAGCATCATGCCGCCGAGGGCGCTCTGCTCGGCGAGCAGGTCGTGCGGCAGGGTGCGTTCGGAGCTGCGCGGGGCTTCCGTCGTGCGCGATTCGAGGCCGCGCTCAGACGTGCCGCGCTGATCAGCCAGACCCAGATGAGTGATTGACACTCCGCGCCTCTTCCCTAAGTTGTGATGCCGTTGTCGTGAGGCCGTGGCCCCTGCGTGTAGTTCCGGTGTACCAGCACCCTCTGACACTCCCCGAGCGCCATCGTCGAAAGGAATGTGACGCTCGCCTACCCTAGATACCTCACGCGGCGTCCACCTAATGTGCCTGTGGATAACTCTGTGGAGAATCTGGGCGAAACGCCGCTGAGCGTGTGCACAACCTGTGGATGGGCCTGTGGATAAAGAAAGATTTATTCAATTTAAATTGCTTCTGATCAGGCTATTAAATAATCCACAGCCCTGTGGAAAAACTTGTTTGTGGATTGCCGCGACGAGAGCCAGAGGCGAGGCGCCCTGTGCACAAACCGGCCCGTTCGGTATGCAATCCAGCCTGCCGAATGAGCCGTTAACGAGGTGTAGCGGAGGACTCCTTCCGGAGTCCTCCGCTACAACGCTGTACTTGGTGGTGCTGGTGAAACGGGTGTTGCGACTACTTAGCGGCGACAACCTCGAGGGTGATCGTTGCGCTGAGCTCGTCACGAAGACGAACGGTAGCCTGGTGCTCGCCAGTCAGCTTGATCGCGCTGAGCTCGATCTTGCGCTTGTCGATGGCACCGAGGCCGGCCGCGGCAACCGCGTCGGCCACATCGGCGGTCTTGACGGAGCCGAAGAGGCGTCCGCCAGCGCCGGCCTTGACGACCAGCTTGACCTTGGTGTTTTCGAGGGCAACCTTCAAGGCCTGGGCCTCTTCGAGGGTTGCGTGCTCACGGGCCAGACGAGCGGCTTTGATCTGCTCGATCTGCTTCTCGCCACCGCGGGTCCACGCCACAGCGAAGCCCTTGGGGACGAGATAGTTGCGGCCGTAGCCGTTCTTGACGTCTACGACGTCGCCGGGTGCACCGAGGCCGGAGACCTCATGCGTCAGAATCAATTTCGACATGTTGGGGTTCCTTACCGGCCTGAGCCTGCGTAGGGCAGCAAGGCCATTTCGCGGGCGTTCTTGACGGCACGGGCGATGAGGCGCTGTTCCTGAACGGAAACGCCTGTGATGCGACGCGCGCGGATCTTTCCACGCTCGGAGATGAACTTACGAAGGGTGGGGACATCCTTGTAATCGATGACACCAACCCGGATCGACTTCGCGGGGGCTGCGTTCTTGCCACCCTTAGCACCGCGGAGCGGCTTGCGGCGGTCGCCGCTCGACTTTCCAGCCATGATTTCCTTTGCTTTCTTAAAATGTGTCGTGAGCCAGGCCCGAGGGCCGCAGCTTAGAAGGGAGTCTCGTCGCCGAAGTTGCCCGGATTGTTCCACGCGTCACCACCGGACGCCGCAGGTGCGGCCGTCTTGGCGGGGGCGGTGGGAGCCCAGGGTTCATCGTTCTGCTGCTGCGGGGCAGGAGTGTTCGCTCGCTGCTGGCCGCCACCACCGTTGGACGGTGCCCGTGTGACCGCGGCGGTGGAGTAGCGCAGCGAAGGACCGATTTCGTCGATCTCGAGCTCCATGCTCGTGCGCTTCTCACCTTCCTTGGTCTCGTAGGAACGCTGCTTGAGACGCCCGGTCGCAATGACGCGAGCACCCTTGGTCAATGAGCCGGCCACGTGTTCGGCGAATTCACGCCAAACGCTCGCACGCAGGAAGAGTGCGTCACCATCTTTCCACTCGCTCGTTGCGCGATCGAAATTGCGCGGAGTGGAGGCGATGGTGAAGTTGGCAACGGCCAGCCCGTTCTGCGTGTAACGCAGTTCCGGATCGCTGGTGAGGTTGCCCACTACGGTGATTACGGTCTCGCCGGCCATGGGCTACTTGTCGCTTGCCTTGTCGGTGGACGCGTCCGCGGCGGGAGCCTCGGCGGCCTTGGCGGCAGCCGGCTTCGCAGCGGCAGGCTTCGCAGCAGCGGCAGCAGCGGCGACCTTGGCTGCCGGAGCGGCAGACTTGGCCGTAGCGGGAGCCGGAGCCTTGACGACTGCGGGGGCGACGACCTTCGGAGCCTCGACCGGAGCCGGGGTTGCCTCAGCGGTTGCAGCAGCAGTCTTCGCGGCAGCAGCGGCAGCGATCTTCGCGGCAGCAGCAGCGGTAGCGGCCTCAGCCTTGGCAGCAATGACCTTCGGGTTGGCTGCCTTGCGGGCGGCCTTCTCGGCAGCAAGCTTGCCGGCCACGACAACCTGGGCGATGCCCTCTTCAGCGCGGAGCACCTTGGTGCGCATGACGGCTTCGGACAGCTTCAGCTGACGGTCGAGCTCGACCGTCGCGTCAGCATTCGCGGTGAAGTCGACAACGGCGTAAATGCCTTCGGTCTTCTTGTTGATCTCGTAAGCGAGACGACGACGACCCCAGACATCAACCTTGTCAATGGTTCCGCCATCGTTGCGAACAACGTTGAGAAACTTGTCAAGGCTGGGAGCTACGGTGCGCTCATCGATCTCGGGATCGAGGATAACCATAAGTTCGTACTGATGCATGACTAACCCACCTCCTTCGGACTAAAACGGCTGCAGACTTTCTGCAACAGGAGGGTTGTGCATGTGTCGAACGCGGAGGCCGAGAGTTCGGCGCGCAGACAACCTGCCCAGACTACCGCACGAAAGGGCCAAACACTATTCCGTGCGTTCGGCGCCCTCCGCGCCGACTACTGCGCTCATAGTGGGCCTGATGCATCCGCTTCAGGGCAGAAGAACCCCGATTTGTGCAAAATCCACCGCGGCCGCGCCCTGTGGAGGAGCCCCCGGAATCTCGCGAGTGAGCATTTTCTGCACTTCCCGAGCGCGGGAAGTGCACAAACTGCTCATTCGTGGGAGGTGAGCGGGAGTCAGCTGCGCTCGGCCCACCAGGACTGCAGACGGCGGGTGGCCTCGGGCACACCGAGTGGGCCGTCATCCAAGCGCTGCTCGAGCAAGAACCGGTAGGCCTCGCCGACCTCGCGACCGGGACCGACCTCAAGAATGGCCATGATCTGTTCCCCGTCGAGGTCGGGGCGCACCGAATCCATCTCCTCCTTCTCGGCGAGGGCGGCGATGCGGTGTTCGAGGTCGTCGTAGGCGAAACCGAGCCGGTCGGCCTTGCGCCGATTGCGGGTCGTCACATCGGCCCGGGTGAGGATATGCAGCCGTTCCAGCTGGTCGCCGGCGTCGCGCACGTAGCGGCGTACGGCCGAATCGGTCCAGGCGCCCTCGGTGTACCCGAAGAAGCGCAGGTGCAGCTCGATCAGCTTCGCGACCGCATTGATGGTGTCGTTGTCATAGCGCAGGGCACGCAAACGCTTTTTAGCGAGCTTCGCCCCGACCACGTCGTGGTGGTAGAAGCTCACGACGCCGCCCGGCTCGAGCTTGCGCGTCGCCGGCTTGCCGATGTCGTGCATGAGCGCGGCGAGTCGAATGATCAGGTCGGGTTCATGGGTGGGCCCGCCGAGGGTGCCGCGGCTCTTTTCGTAGCCGATCGCCTGCTCGAGCACGGTCAGAGTGTGCTGATAGACGTCCTTGTGGTGGTGGTGCTCGTCGATCTCCAGGCGCAACGCGGGAATTTCGGGCAGCACGATGTCGGCCAGCCCGGATTCCATCAGCACTTCGATGCCGGCCCGCGGGTTGTCCGCGCGCAGCAGCTTGGCAACCTCTTCGCCGATGCGTTCGGCCGAGATGATCGCGATGCTCTCCCGCATGGATTCCATCGCGTAGGCGGTCTCCGCATCGAGGGTGAAGCCGAGTTGCGCGGTGAAGCGGGCCCCGCGCAGCATCCGCAGCGGGTCATCGCCGAACGAAACCTCGGGGGTCGAGGGGGTGCGCAGCACCTTGCCCAGAAGGTCGTCGATGCCGCCGGACGGGTCGACAAGGGTGACCGTCGGCAGCCGCAGCGCGAGGGCGTTCACCGTGAAATCCCGCCGCAGCAGGTCTTCTTCGAGGCTGGTGCCGAAAACCACGTCGGGTTTGCGGGTGGCACCGTCGTAGCTGTCGGCCCGATAGGTGGTGATTTCCACCGTTTCGCCGCCGACCAGAGCGCCGATGGTGCCGAAGGCCCGGCCGATGTCCCAGTGGGCGTCGGCGAGCGGCTTCACGAGCTGCAGGATGCGGTCGGGCGTGGCATCCGTGGTGAAGTCGAGGTCGTGCACCGGCCGGTTCAGGAAGGAGTCACGCACCGGGCCGCCGACCAGCGCCAGTTCGTGGCCGCCCGCCGCGAACGCGGTCGCGAGGCGGGAAACGGTGGGGGACGCGGCCAGGTCACCCAGTCGCGCGAGGGCAGACGCGACGCTTTGCATCCCTCTATATTAGTTGCCGAAGCAGCCCCCGCCGTCCCCGGCGCCGCCCCCGGATCGACGGGGCACCGTGCCGCGCACGAGACTCCCCAGTCATCGCCGTAAGATTCAGTTCATGGTGGCCGAGTCAATTCCCGCGCGCCGGCCTGCAGTTTCCCGAGCCGTGCGCGGCGCTCGGCCACGCCGACGGATGCCGTGGGCAGCCGCCGCCGCCGGCCTTCTGCTGGCCGCGTCCAGCGTTCTGCTCCCCGCAGCAACGTCCGGACTGGCCGCGTCCGAGCCGACTAGAGGATCCGCCAGCGGCACGGTCCTCACGGCCGCGTCCGAAGCGTCCGAAGCGTCCGAGCCCAGCCTCTCGGTTGCCCCGGCCACCCTGACGCCACTGCGCCCGGGCGACGACCTGGCCGTGTCGGTGACCGTGTCAAACCCGACCAGCGCCGAGATCGGGCTCGGAACCGTTGAGGTCTACCTTGCCCAGCGCGCACTCACCACCCGCACGGCCGTCGAGGACTGGCTGGCCGAAGCGGAGTCGACCACCCGGGGCGACCGGCTGGCGAGCGTGCCCACCACCGGTGTGATCCCGGCCGGAACGACGGTGACCTTTCCCGTGACGGTGCCCGCGGCATCCGTTTCACTGAGCGCGCTGAACAGCTGGGGCGCGCGCGGCATCGCTGCCACGTTCGAGGCCGAGAACGACACGAAGATCGAGGGTCGAGGCACCTTCGTCTGGTTCCTCGACGACGAGATCACACCCGTCAACCTGTCGGTGCTGATGCCGATCACCACGCCGGAAAGCTCCGCCGGGCTGATCCCGGCCATCGCCCTCGAGGCTTATACCAACGACAGCGGGCTGTTGACCCGCCAGCTTGACGGCGTCATCGACCGCCCCGTGGCGATCGCCATCGACCCGATGATCATCGCGTCGATTCGCATTCTCGGTTCCTCCGCGCCGGCCAGCGCCGTGGCCTGGTTGGACCGTCTCAGCCTCGCCAGCAATGAAATCTTCCCACTCGGCTACGCGGATGCCGACCCCGCCGTGCAATCGCAGGCCGGCGCCGCTGCGGTGCTCGCCCCGATCTCGTTCGA
This sequence comes from Cryobacterium melibiosiphilum, assembly GCF_003602235.1. Taxonomy (GTDB): domain Bacteria; phylum Actinomycetota; class Actinomycetes; order Actinomycetales; family Microbacteriaceae; genus Cryobacterium; species Cryobacterium melibiosiphilum. The sequence goes on along the minus strand of NZ_QZVS01000092.1, from coordinate 122,592 downwards.
CCCGCTGATCGACCCGTCGCTGTTCGTCACCCCGACCGCGACGCCGACGACGCCCGCTGACGGCACGGACGGCACCTCGTCGGAGGCTCCCGCCGCGGAGGATGCCCAGGCCACCACCACGCCCCCCACGAGCGCCGACCTGCTGGCCTGGGAGTACACCCGCACCGATATCGCCTGGCCCGGCGCCGGCGCGGTAGCCCGCGACGACCTCGATTTCTTCGCCGCGAGCGGCCTCACGACGACCGTGCTGTCCGAGACGAACGTGACCCGCTCCGAGATTCCCACCCCGAACGCCGTCGTCGCCCTCCCGACCGGCACCGGCCTGGTGACCGACGATGCCCTCTCCGACGCGCTGCACACCGCGGCGATGGCGACGACGGATGCGACCTGGACCGCCGCCATGGCCGAGGTCGCGTCCCGCCTGGCCGTCGTCTCGGCCGAGGATCCGAGCACGGCGCGCACGCTCGTGGCCACCTTCGACCGCGGCTGGCCGCAGTCCGCCGACCGCGTCGGCCAGACCCTGGAAGCGCTCAGCGGCATCCTCTGGGAAACCCCGGCGACGTTGCAGTCCGCTCTCGGCGCACCCGCTGCCGAAGACGTGGAGTTCAACGCGGGGGTCGAGCCTGACAGCCAGCTCGGCCCGGCCCGCGCGCTGCTCGAGCGGGAGGGCGAGCTGACCGCCTTCTCCAGCGTGCTCGCCGACCCCCTGACGATCACCGCACCCGCCCGACTCGAGCTGCTCGCGCTGCTCGCCTCCTCCTGGGCCGATCAGGCCTCGAACTGGCGCGATCAGGTCACGACGAGCCTCGCGGCATCCGCGGAGACCCTGCAAGCGGTCACCGTCACCACGCGCGGTCCGGTGCAGGTACTCGGCAGCACGGTGCCGTTTCCGATCACCCTGAACAACACCTTCGACCAGGCCGTCACCGTGCGCGTACAGGTGATTCCCTCGAACGGACGCCTGATCGTCGATAGCGACGTGGACACGACCATCGATCCGAACTCGGCGAAGGCCATCACCATCCCCGTGTCGGCGGCGATTGGAAACGGCGACGTCACCCTGCGCGTCACGCTGTTCACGCCCGCCGGTACGACGATCGGTGAATCCGCCCCGATTGCGGTCAACGTGCGCGCCGACTGGGAGGGCGTTGGCGCGGCTATCTTCGCCGCCCTCGTCGTGGCGTTCTTCGGTTTCGGGATTTATCGCAACATCGTGCGACGCCGCAAGGAGCGCGCCGAACGCGAAGCCGCCGGTGAGCTGCCCGACCCGACGTCGCCGCCCACGACACCGCCCACGACAGCGCATCCGCTCACGGTGCAGCCCCGTGGCTAGCGCACCGGCCGACGCGGCCGGCTCCGGCGACTCCGGCGGAATCGGCCGCGCCAGCCTGTTCCTCGCGTCGGGCACGATCGTGTCCCGCATCCTCGGCTTTGTGAAGCTCATCGTGCTCGCGGCCATGGTCGGAGCGTTCGGCGACACCGCCGACGCCTTCAGCATCGCCAACCAGCTGCCCAACACCGTCTACACGATCGTTGCCGGCGGCATCCTGACGGCCGTGCTGGTGCCGCAGATCGTGCGCGCCAGCCAGCATGCCGACGGCGGCACCGCGTACATCAACAAACTGCTCACCCTAGCCCTGCTCATTTTGACCGCGACAACCATCCTGGCCGTGGCCCTGGCCCCGCTCATCACCGGCTTCATCGGGCTCAACCTCTCGCCCGACCAGCTCGCCCTGGCCATCGCCTTCGCCTACTGGTGCCTGCCGCAGATGTTCTTCTACGGCCTCTACACGTTGCTCGGCGAGGTGCTCAACGCCCGCAAATCGTTCGGCCCCTTCACCTGGGTGCCCGTGCTCAACAACGTCGTCGCCATCGCGGGCCTGGTCGTCTTCGCCGTCATGTTCGGCGCCGACCCGACCGGCACGCGGTCCGCCGGCGAGATCACCCCCGCCATGATCGCCGTGCTCGCCGGCAGCGCCACCCTCGGCGTTGTCGCACAGGCCCTCGTGCTGTTCTATTTCTGGCGTCGGATCGGCCTGCGATTCCGCCCCGACTTCCACTTTCGCGGCGTCGGCCTGCGGGCGACCGGCCGCATGGCCGGCTGGACCTTCGGCATGCTGCTGCTCACCACCGGCGCGGGAATCGCCGAGACGCAGGTTGCCACGCTCGCGACGGGGCAGGCATCCGTCTTCGTGCTGGCCACCGCCTGGCTCATCTTCATGCTGCCGCACTCGGTCATCACCGTCTCGGTGGCCACGGCGTATTTCACCCGGATGAGCGAGCACGCGGCCCTGCACAAATTTAACCTCGTGAAGATGGATGCCTCCTCCGCCATCCGTGGCACGACGCTCCTGATCGTGCTGGCCTCGGCCGTCATCACCGTCTGTGCCTACCCCTTCGCGGCGGTCTTCGTCTCCCCCTTCGACCAGATCGTCGGCATCGGCAACGTGATCCTCGCCTTCATCGTCGGGCTGGTGCCGTTCTGCGTGCTGTTCGTGCTGCAGCGCACGTTCTATGCCCTCGGCGACACCCGCACCCCGTTTTTCTTCACCCTGTTCCAGGTCGTGCTGATCCTGCTCGGAGTGCTCGGCTGCACCCAGCTGCCGGTCGAGTGGATTGCGGTCGGCATCGCCGGGGTCATCACGGTGTCCGGCGTGCTGCAGACGGTGCTCGCGGCCGCGCTGCTCCGGCGCCGCCTGGGCGGTCTCGACGGCCGACGGATGCTGCGGAGCCTCGTCACCTACCTGGTCGCCGCCGTCATTCCCGTTGTGCTCGGACTGAGCCTGGTCTGGCTGCTCGGCGGCACCCAAGACGGCGGCTTCGCCGTCTCCGGGCGGCTCGGGGCGATCACGACGATGATCCTCGTCGGCCTCGTGATGGCGGCAGCCTACTTCGGCATGCTGCTACTGATGCGCAGCGCCGAGCTGGCGGCCTTCCTCACGCCCCTGCGCGCCCGCCTGCGCCGTTAGGCAGCGGATGTCGCCGGCCGCCCGGCTGGTAATCCGCCCGGCCGCTCGGGGGGCATGGAATAGCGACCGAATAGGATGTGTTGTACCGGGCATCGAGGCAATTACCGCTCGTTCAGCCGGTTTCCCTGTTAGGTATCCCTGTCAGCCCAGTCAAGGAGTGTTTGCGTGCGCCAAGTCATCATCATCGGTTCCGGACCGGCCGGATACACCGCAGCGATCTACGCGGCCCGCGCCCAGCTGCATCCGCTGCTCATTGCAAGTTCGGTCGAAGCCGGCGGCGAGCTGATGAACACCACCGACGTCGAAAACTTCCCCGGCTTCCCCGAAGGCATCATGGGCCCCGACCTGATGATGAAGATGCAGGAACAGGCTGAGCGCTTCGGCACCGAGGTCGTGCTCGACGATGTCGAGTCCCTCGATCTCACCGGGCCGATCAAGTCCGTCACGCTCGGCAACGGTGAGACGCACGAAGCCCTGTCCGTGATCTTCGCGACCGGCTCCGCCTACCGCAAGCTGGGCCTCCCCGATGAAGAGCGTCTCTCGGGCCGCGGTGTGTCCTGGTGTGCCACCTGCGACGGCTTTTTCTTCAAGGGCAAGACCATCGCGATGGTGGGCGGCGGCGACTCCGCCATGGAGGAGGCCACCTTCCTCACCCGCTTCGCCGACAAGGTCTACGTCGTCTACCGCGGCGAGACCCTGCGCGCGTCGAAGATCATGCAGGAGCGTGCCTTCACCAATGACAAGATTGAGTTCGTGTACAACTCCACGGTCGTCGGCATCACCGGTGAGAACGCGGTGGACGGCCTGACCCTTAAGAACAGCGTCACCGGGGCCGAGAGCCACCTCCCGGTCGGCGGTGTGTTCATCGCCATCGGCAACGATCCCCGCACCCACCTCGTGCACCAGCAGCTCGACCTCACCAGCGACGGCACCATCGCCGTGGCCGGCCGCACCTCGAAGACCAGCCAGACCGGTGTCTTCGCCGCCGGTGACGTCATCGACCCCAGCTACCGCCAGGCGATCACCGCGGCGGCATCCGGTACCGTCGCCGCCCTCGACGCCGAGCACTACCTCAGCACGCTTCCCCAGGAGCTGCTCTCCCAAGCCTCGCTGGCCGACGCCGAGTCAGCCGAGATCACCGACCCCACACTCGTTGCAGCAATCAACTAAGGAGCACTACATGTCCGCACGCGCAGTCACCGAGGCAACCTTCGACCAGGAAGTCATCAACAACGAGAAGACCGTTCTGGTGGACTTCTGGGCCGAATGGTGTGGCCCCTGCCGCGCCGTGAGCCCCATCCTCGACCAGATCGCCGCCGAGCACGCCGACAAGCTCGACATCGTCAAGCTCAACGTCGACGAGCACCCGGCCCTCGCCGCGAAGTACCAGATCACCTCCATCCCCGCGATGAAGGTCTTCCAGAAGGGTGAGGTCGTCAAGACCGTCATCGGCGCCAAGCCGAAGCCCGCCCTGGAGAAGGACCTCGCCGACTACCTGGTCTAGGTCTCACGGCTCACACGAGCCCGCTAGAGAGCCCCGCCCGGCCCCGCCGTGCGGGGCTTCGGCGTATCTGCCCGGCCGCCGCAACGGCCCCGGGACGGGCGAGTGCGGGCCGACCCCATACGATGAAGTGAACTGAGATCGGATGTGACGTGACAAAACAGGGCTCTTCCCAAGCCAGCAACAACCTCGACCCGTGGTACCACCACTACGCAGAACGGGCCGGTGGCCTGCGCGCCTCAGAGGTACGCGCGCTCTTCGCCGTAGCCTCCCGGCCCGAGGTGGTCTCCCTCGCCGGGGGCATGCCCTACGTCGCCGCCCTGCCCCAGGACCTGGTCATCAATGCGATGGAACGGGTCATGCGCCAGCAGGGCCCCGCTGCCCTGCAATACGGCTCTGGCCAGGGGGTTCCCGTGCTGCGCGAGCAGATTCTGGAGATCATGGCGCTGGAGGGCATCAAGGCGAACGCCGACGACGTCGTCGTCACGACCGGCTCCCAGCACGCCCTGGAGCTTGTCAGCAAGCTCTTCCTCAACCCCGGCGATGTCGTGCTCTCCGAGGGCCCGAGCTACGTCACCGCGCTCGTCATCTTCCGGTCCTACCAGGCCGACGTCGAGCACGTGCCGATGGATGACTACGGACTCATTCCCGAGGCCCTGCGTGAGCATATTGCTCGCTTGAAGGCCGCCGGACGCAACATTAAGTTTCTGTATACGATTCCGAGCTTCCACAATCCGGCCGGGGTCACCCTGTCATGGGAACGCCGCATCGAGATCCTGCAAATCTGCCGCGACAACGACATCCTCGTTCTCGAAGACAACCCCTATGGCCTGCTGTACTTCGACCGTCCGGCACCGGATGCGATGCGCTCACTCGAGCGGGACGGCGTCGTCTACCTGGGCACCTTCTCGAAGACACTGGCACCGGGATTTCGCGTCGGCTGGGCGCTCGCGCCGCACGCCATTCGCGAGAAACTCGTCCTGGCCAACGAGGCGGCGGTGCTCTCACCGAGTTCGTTCACCCAGCTGATCATCTCTGAGTATCTCTCAACAGCGGATTGGAAGGGCCAGATCAACACCTTCCGCGGGGTGTACCACGAGCGCAAGAACGCCATGATCGCCGCGCTCGAGGAATACCTGCCGGAGCTCACCTGGACCAACCCGAACGGCGGGTTCTACGTCTGGGTGACCCTGCCCGAGCAGTTGGACTCCAAGGCCATGCTGCCGCGCGCGGTCAAGGAGCTCGTGGCGTACACACCCGGCACGGCGTTCTTCTCCGACGGTGAAGGCCGCCAGAATATGCGGCTCTCGTTCTGTTACCCCACGCCGGAACACATTCGCGTCGGCATCCGCCGGCTCGCCACCGTGATTCGCGGCGAACTCGACCTGCTCGACACCTTCGCCGGCACCGGATCGCTCGATTCACACCGCGACAACCGTCGCTTCGGCGCCCCGCCACCCGATATCTCCTAGATTGTCGGGTGTTCTGCCCGATTTTCCGTTCCACCACCGCACCAGCAAGGAAAAGGCCTGATCATGACTGAATCAACAGCTCTCGATATCGTCGTCCTTGCGGGCGGAATCTCGCACGAGCGTGACGTCTCGCTGCGATCGGGTCGACGGGTAGCGGATGCCCTGACCGACCTCGGACACCGGGTCGCGGTGCTCGACCCCGGCGCCGGCCTGCTCACCGAACTGGCCGAGCGCAAGCCCGACGTCATCTGGCCGGCCCTGCACGGCGCCACCGGCGAGGACGGCGCGCTGCGGGCTCTGCTGGCGACGACCGGAATCCCGTACGTCGGATCCCGCGGCGCGGCATCGGCACTGGCCTGGTCGAAGCCCACCGCGAAAGAACTCGTGCGCCGGGCCGGGTATCCGACACCGGAGTCACTCTCGCTGTCGAAGGAGACGTTCCGTGACCTCGGAGCCGCGAGTGTGCTTGAGCACGTTTTGAGCTCGCTCGGAATGCCCGTCGTGGTGAAGCCCACCAAGGGTGGCTCCGCGCAGGGCGTCACGATCGTGACCGCTGCCACGGCACTCCCGCGCGCGATGGTCGACGCCTTCACCTACGCCGACGTCGCACTCGTCGAGAACCAGGTCATCGGTACCGAGCTTGCTGTCGCCGTCGTTGACCTCGGCGACGGCCCGGTGGCACTCCCGGCGGTTGAAATCGTGCCGGTGAATGGCGTGTACAGCTTCGAGGCGCGGTATAACGCCGGGGAGACCGACTTCTACACGCCAGCCCGCATCGAAGCGGCTGTCGCCGCACGCGTCGCCGAGACGGCCGTCGCGATCCACACACTGCTCGGGCTGCGCCACCTCTCCCGCATCGACCTCATCGTGGACGAAGCGGGCACCCCATGGTTCCTGGAAGCCAACGTGCTGCCCGGCCTCACCGAGACGAGTCTCGTGCCGCAGGCCATCGAGGCATCGGGCCAGACCCTCGGCGAGGTCTACGAGGCTCTGGCCCGCGACGCCATCGCACATCCCTGACCACTCCCCCACGGAGTGTTTCACGTGAAACGTGTGCTTACCGGCCCCACGCGCTGATCGAACCCGTCGAGATCACCACCTTTGGTCTCGACAAGCTCGACCACCGACGACCCACCTCCCACACGCTGATCGAGCCTGTCGAGATCACAACACTTGGTCTCGACCACCGACGACCCACCTCCCACACGCTGATCGAGCCTGTCGAGATCATTCACGGACCGCACCCACACGCTGATCGAGCCTGTCGAGATCACAGGCTCGCGTCACCCGGAGGATCCTTCTTAGCCGTCCGACTCAACGCCGAAAGATCGGCCAAACGACCATCAATGAGCGCCTGGCGCTTCTTGTGCCCCCACCCCTGCACCTGCTTCTCACGCCCGAACGCTTCAGACATCCGCTCGTATTCCTCGAAGTATTCCAGACGAACAGGCAGACGTCGTTTGGTGTATTCGGCACCTTCGCCCTGGCTATGCTGCCACAGCCGCCGTTCCAAATCCCAGGTGCTACCAACGTAGAATGACCGATCAGAACACCGCAGTATGTACATGAATGGCATGCGTGCATGCTGCCATAAACCTGAGTTTCAACAGGGTTATCCACAGGCCGCGCTCCAGATTCGCACTGTTAGGGCACCTCACAGCCCAGTAAATACAAGTGATGTGATGCAAATTCACAGTTGCGACTCCCCTCGTGTCCCCCATTTCGTCCACAGGGCCACGCTACGTTGCGCCGGACGGTCTCGATAGGCTCGACCAACTGAAACGCGAGACAACCACGGCCCCACCGACACGCTGATCGAGCTTGCCGAGATCACCGCACGTTCCACGCGGAACAACGGTGGTCTCGACAAGCTCGACCAACGGGAAGGCGGACCCGCGCTCACGCCTGTGTTTCACGTGAAACAACCGTGGTCTCGACAAGCTCGACCAACGGACACGCGAGACGACCCACACACCCAACCCCACGCTGATCGAGCCTGTCGAGATCACCGTCACGTTTCACGTGAAACAACCGTGGTCTCGACAAGCTCGACCAACGAGAAGGCGAGACGACCGGCGCAAGCCACCCCACGCCGATCGAGCCTGTCGAGATCACCCTGACGTTTCACGTGAAACAACCGTGGGAGAAGCAGAGGCTAATTGGCTCCGAAGCCGGGCTCGCCTAACGTGCCCAGAATACGATTCAGGTCACCGATGGTCGCGAAATCAACGGTAATGCGCCCTTTTCGGGCTCCCAGATTGATCCTCACGCGGGTATCCAGCCGATCCCCCAGGTGTTCCGCGATCTCATCGAGGTGTCCCTGGCGTCGACCGGGCTCAGGCTTCGCCACGGGCTCGACTGCACGCACTCCGGCCGACGCAGCCGCCTCAGCCGCACGCACCGACAAATCTTCGTTCACGATTTTATCCGACAGCTTGAGCATCCCGGCCGGATCCCCCACCGAAAGAATCGCACGGGCGTGTCCGGCAGACAGCACACCGGCGGCAACCCGAAGCTGCACGGCCTCCGGCAGCTTGAGGAGCCGAAGCGTGTTCGTGATTTGCGGTCGTGACCGGCCGATCTTCGCCGCCAGCTGTTCCTGCGTGATCCCGAAGTCGGCAAGCAACTGCTGATACGCCGACGCTTCTTCCAACGGATTCAGCTCTGCTCGATGCAGGTTCTCCAGCAGCGCGTCCCGCAGCATATCCACGTCGGCGGTGTCCCGGACAACGGCCGGAATCGTGGACAGGCCGGCCTGCTTCGTCGCGCGCAAGCGACGTTCACCCATGACCAGCTCGTACTTGCCGGGCTGATCCGCCAGCGGACGGACCACGATGGGCTGCAGGACACCGACCTCGATGATGCTGCGGACCAGCTCGTCGAGATCAGCGTCATCAAACGTGGTGCGTGGTTGCTGCGCGTTCGGAACGATATCGTTCGGGTCCAGATGAGCCAGCCGGGCCCCGGGAACGGGGATCAGGTCCGCCTCCGGGGCCGAACTCACACTACTCATCGGGTGAGCGACACCGTCGGGAACGGATACCCGCGCCGTCTTTGCCGGAACGGTACGCGGAAAGAAAACGTCAACCGGGCGCGCTGCTTCAGCGTCTTCCTGCACTGGAATCAAGGCACCAATGCCGCGGCCGAGGCCAGTCCGTTTTGCCATGTGCGTTATCTTCCTTTTGAGGGAGCGCCGCGGCGGGCGATTTCGGCCGCCGCTTCGAGGTAGGAGAGCGATCCTGCGGAGTTCAGGTCGTAGCTGACGACACTTTGTCCGTAGCTGGGGGCCTCAGAAACCCGCACAGAACGCGGAATAAGAGATTTGAGAACCTGATTCGGAAAATGTTCCCGAACATCTTGGGCAACCTGGTTGGCCAGGTTGGTACGCCCGTCGTACATGGTCAACAGAATGGTCGAAACACGCAACTCGGGGTTCAGGTGTTTCTCAATCAACTGGATGTTCTTGAGGAGCTGGCTGAGGCCTTCGAGCGCGTAGTACTCGCACTGGATGGGAATCAGTACTTCGCTTGCGGCAACGAAGGCGTTGATCGTCAGCAGTCCGAGCGATGGGGGACAGTCGATGAACACGTAGTCATAGGGCTCGTCCAGTTCACGCAAGTGCTGGTCGAGGGCTCGACGCAGGCGCTGTTCACGCGCAACCATCGATACGAGTTCAATTTCGGCTCCGGCGAGATGGATGGTGGCCGGCACGCAATACAGTTCGCCAAACTCGGGACTGCGCTGCACGACTTCGCCCAAGGGAACGTCACCCACGATCACGTCGTAGACACTGGATATTTCCGCGTGGTGCTCCACACCGAGGGCCGTCGAGGCGTTGCCCTGGGGATCGAGGTCGATCACGAGCACTTTCGCGCCCTGACGGGCCAGGGCGGCGGCCAAGTTGACGGCCGTTGTCGTCTTGCCCACTCCACCTTTTTGGTTGGAAATGGTCAACACACGGGTCGACTCGGGTTTGGGCAGCTCGTCTGCCGCGATGACCTGGCGTCGCCTGGTCAGTTCGGCGATCTCGCGGGCAAGTGGCGTGGTTCCGTCAAATCCCGTGGCCTTGTCGCTGAGGTGCTGGTCTTCACCAGGATGTTTCACGTGAAACCTTTGCGTTGGACACTCAATGGACGGTTCGGATGGTTGGTTCTTGGAGACCCGGCACTAATCCACTGTAGCTCGGATGACCCGGGTCACGTCGGAAAGCACACCCTCACCGAGGGTGATGACTTCGACGTTCTGCAAGCGATATTTACGAATCGCCTTGGCGGCGCCCTCGATCTCGTCCTCGGCCTTGGCGCCCTTCATGAGCACCAGTTCACCACCCGGGCGCAGCAGGGGAGCAGTGAGGGGGATCAGTGTGCGGAAGGCGCTCACCGCTCGGGCAGTGACCTGATCGAACGGATACTCCGGATGCACCTCTTCGGCTCGCGCTCGGGTAACCGTGACGTTCTGTAGTCCCAGGGCAGCGACCTGATCACTCAGCCAGGCAACCCGTCGTTCCATCGGCTCGATCAGAACAAACGTGACGTCCGGTCGCAGGATGGCGAGGACCAGACCCGGCAGGCCGGCGCCGGACCCGACATCCCCCACGACACCCGGCCGAAGCAGTGGCGCCACAACGGCACAGTTGAGGATGTGCCGGCTCCACAGCCGCGGAATTTCGAGCGGTCCAATAAGGCCTAGTATTTCGCCCTGATCAGCTAAATCATTGGTAAATGCACGAATTTTGTCCAGGTGATCACCGCAGAGTTCCGCCGCCTGGACAGGTTCCGTCTCCAGGTCGAGCTCAACACCCATAATTAGAGCGCCGAGATGACGGTGTGGCGGTCGCGGCCTTCGCCCTCGGACTCCGACGAGTAGCCGCGGGCCGAAGCGAGGTCGTGCACGAGTTTACGCTCGTAGGAACTCATCGGCGGAAGGGCAGCGTCGGCGGAACCGGCTTCGATGCGTTCAATCGCACGTCCCACCAGGTCTGCCAGTTCGGCCTCACGGGCTTCACGCGAACCGCCGATGTCCAGAATCAGGCGCGAGAACGATCCCGTCTTGTTCTGTACGGCCAGCCTGGTGAGTTCCTGCAGAGCTGTCACGGTGTCCGGCTTGGACAGGACCCGCAGATTGGCTCCTTCTGCGGCATTCACGGAGAGGTACGCGCGACCGTTGCGCGCATCAATGTCGATGTCCCCATCGAGGTCGCAGATGTCGAGAAACTCCTCGATGTAGTCGGCGGCGATATCGCCTTCCTGTTCCAGCTGGTCCACGGTGGGAATGTCGTCACCCACGCTCGGAGTAACCTGAGCCGCCGCTTCGGTGACCAAGGGAAGAGCTGGAGCCCCTGGCTTGGCGACGACGGATGCGACGCCGGTAGTCGCTGCCGCCGGCTCTGCCACGCTGCTGACGGAGGCCGTCACACCGTCCGCGCGGGCGGAGTTCTCGGCCACGTCGTTTTCGCTCACTTCAGTCACAGGAGTCCGCTTCCTTCTTGAGTCTCGAACTACTTCTTCGGGCCGATTTGCTTTTTGGCCCGGTTCTTGCTGACCGGCTGCTGGCGCTGCACGGGCTTCTTGGGCTCTTCCACAACGATAACGTCCCCGTCAGTGGCGATGAGCTTGCCCTTGCGGGCGAGTCGCTCTTCACGGAGCTTGGCGGCCTCACTGCCGGGCGTCGGCATGTTGCGGATCACGAGGAACTGCTGAATCATCGTCCAAATGTTGGAGGTCAGCCAGTAGAACATGACGCCGAGCGGGAACGCCACACCGGAGAAGGCGAAGACGAGGGGGAGCAGGTAGAGCATGATGCGCTGCTGCTTGAACATGGGGCTCGCCTTGGTTTCCGGCGACATGTTCTTCGAGACGATCTGCAGCTGCGTGATGAACTGGGACGCGGTCATCAGCACGACCATGGTGGCGGCGATGAGCATGACCGCGAGGTTGAAGTCGTTGCCGGCAATCCAGTCAGTCCACTGCGACGCGAAGGTGTCGTGGAGCGGGGCATTGCCGAACAGGGTCGCGTTGCCGAAGCTTTCAGCCAGGCTCTGATTCAGCGGCCCGACACCGGCCTTGGCGCGCTGGGCGTCGTTGAGTACCGAGAAGAGGGCGAAGAAGATCGGCATCTGCAGCAGCAAGGGAAGGCACGAGCTCAGCGGGTTGGTGCCCGTCTTCTTGTACATTGCCATCGTCTCGCGAGACATGGCCTCACGAGAAAACTGGTCTTTCTTGCCCTTGTACTTGTCCTGGATCTTCTTCAGTTGCGGCGCGACCTCGAGCATCTTGCGCTGGCTCTTGATCTGCCGCACGAAGATGGGGATGAGGGCTGCGCGGACCACGATGACGAGCCCCACGATCGAGAGCACCCAGGTCAGGCCTTCGTCGTAGCCTAAAGCGGCAATACCCGTCTGGGAGAACAGCCAGTGGAATGCGACGAGCAAGAGCTCAACGACCCACTTCAGTGGCCAGAGGATCACACTTAGGATGTCCATACTTCGGGTCAGCCCTTTCCGTGGCTTTGTGTGACGACAAATCCGAACGACGTCACGACATAGCGACGTTTGCGCTTCAGGGGAACGTCATCGATTCCACCTTCGGCCCACGGATGGCATCGCGCCAGACGACGCGCGGCCAGGGCCGATCCAACCACGAGGCCGTGTTCCTGAACGGCCCCGAGTGCATAGGCCGAACAAGAAGGATAATACCGGCACACGTCGCCATAAAGCGGGGAGATCACTGCACGGTAGCCTCGAAGGAGCAGTACGCCCACATTGCGAGGCAGCAGTAGCACGGTACCGACGAGGGGATTCATCGCGGGCGATGCCCCTTGGTAACAGCGTTTGTGACCCCGTGCTGAACTTCAGAGGTCAGTTCGAACCACTCCGCGGCATAGGCCGCGGGGAGAGCCCGAAAGACAATATCGGTTCCCGGGGGAACCGAGTCGAGCAGCGCGAAGCTGGCAGCTTTCAGGCGCCGTCGAACCCGGTTGCGCCGCACGGCATTACCGACATTCTTCGCGACGATAAAACCAAAACGAGCCGGCGCATCCGGGCCTGGAGCGGTGGTGCTACGGCGCAGATAGGTCACGATGTGCGGGCCGACGACCCGCACACCCCGACGAACGACCGATTTGTAGTCGCTGCCAAGCGTGATCCTATTTACCTGTGCCAGCACCGCAGTGCTTACGCGGAGAGTTCGGTGCGACCCTTGCGACGGCGGGCACCGAGGATTGCGCGGCCGGCGCGGGTGCGCATGCGCAGACGGAAGCCGTGCACCTTGGCGCGACGACGGTTGTTCGGCTGGAACGTTCTCTTGCTCATGATTTCTCCACTGTTGTCTCCGCTGGCCGAAACAGCGGCCGGGAAAGAATTGGTTGGCCCGAGGACAGGGTCAACTGATTAAAACTACGGCTTCGACCCCTTTTGGTCAAACTCGAGGCCCCAAAAGAACAATTCTGCACAGTTCTCCGCTGCCCGTCGTGTAGTGACACGCGGCAAAAATGGGGCCAATATGCCGTGAAAATTCGCCTCCGGGACCAGATTTGGCTACCGTGAATGAAAGTTATCCACAGGCAGACGCCCCAGTTTGCGCGCAACCTGCGAGTTTTCTTCGATTTACTCACAGGCGGTGGATAACTTTGTGAATAGATCACACGAGTCCACGTATCGGGCTTCACGCACAGAGATTGTAGGAAACCATGGCAGACGGCGAACAGCCCATCATGCAGACGTGGCGGTCGGTTCTGACCACGCTGGAGTCGGACGTCACGATCACGCCCATGCTCTACGGGTTCCTCAGCCTCGTCGAACCCAAGGGCATCGCCGCCGGCACCTTCTACCTGGAGGTACCGAACGAGTTCACGGCGAGCATGCTGAATCAGCGGATGCGCGTTCCCCTGTTGACCGCGATGGGCCAGCTTGACGCCGCGACGGCCGTGTCCACCTTCTATGTCGTCGTCAACCCCGAACTCGAGCAGGAATCGCTGCGCCCGGTGCACCAGCCGCCAGCCCAGCCCGACGTGTTGAGTGTCGCCGCGCCGCAGTCCGTGTTCGAAACTGCCGCGTCCTCCCCCGAACGCCCGCACGACACCCGGCTCAACAACAAGTACAGCTTTGACAACTTCGTCATCGGCCAATCCAACCGGTTCGCCCACGCTGCCGCGGTCGCCGTCGCTGAAGCGCCCGCCAAGGCATACAACCCGCTCTTCGTCTACGGTTCGTCCGGACTGGGCAAGACCCACCTGCTGCACGCCATCGGCCACTACGCGATGAGCCTGTACCCGGGAATTCGCGTGCGTTACGTCAGTAGCGAGGAATTCACCAACGATTTCATCAACTCGATCGCCAACAACCGCGGTTCGGCTTTCCAGGCCCGGTATCGCAACATTGACATCTTGATGATTGACGACATCCAGTTCTTGCAGGGGAAAGCAGAGACCCAGGAAGCGTTCTTCCACACCTTCAATACCCTGCACGACCACAACAAGCAGGTCGTCATCACGAGCGACCTGCCGCCCAAACACCTCACCGGCTTCGAGGACCGCATGCGCAGCCGTTTCGAGTGGGGCCTGATCACCGACGTTCAGGCACCCGACCTCGAAACTCGGATCGCCATTCTGCGCAAGAAGGCGCAGAGCGAAAAACTCCAGGTGCCCGATGACATCCTCGAGTTCATGGCTTCGAAGGTCTCGTCGAACATTCGTGAGCTTGAAGGAACGCTGATCCGCGTCACGGCCTTCGCCAGCCTCAACCGCACGCCCGTCGACATGGACCTCGTTCAGACAGTGCTCAAGGACCTGATCACCCTCGACGACGACAATGTCATCGCGCCGGTCGACATCATCACCAACACCGCGGACTACTTCAAGCTCACCGTGGACGATCTCTACGGCTCGAGCAGGTCCCAGGCCGTGGCGAACGCTCGCCAGATCGCCATGTACCTCTGCCGGGAGCTCACCAACCTGTCGCTGCCCAAGATCGGACAGCTTTTCGGTAACCGGGACCACACCACCGTCATGTACGCCAATAAGAAGATCAGTGAGCTCATGAAGGAGCGTCGCTCGATCTACAACCAAGTCACCGAGCTCACCAACCGCATCAAACAGGACCATCGCTTCAAATAATCCTGGGCTCTGGAGGATTTTTCGGGCTTTTTCGTAGTTTTCACACCTGTGTATAAGCCTGTGGAAACTACAAGAATTAACTGGCACAACCTGTTGACAGAAAATGACAGGTTGTGAAAACTCCGGTGCCGACAATTCTTGTCATTCGATGTTGTACCTCGACTTCGCACAGGTCGCCCACAACTTACATTCCTGTAGTTCCCAATGATTCAGCGGGAATGACAAAGTTATCCACAGTTTCCACAACGGTTAAGAAGATTAACCTTTAACTTCTCTCTCTCTTCGGCCGACAACCTTTTGTGCTTTCGCACCGGATGCCGGCCGGTCCCGGCCGCTCAGGCCCGATTCGTCCCTGAGCGAATTACAAGACGACTAGTGTTGAGCCTCCACGCATCGATCGAACAGGAGTGGTTTCGTGAAATTTACGGCCAACCGGGATGTCTTCAGCGAAGCCGTATCCTTCGCCGTCAAGCTCCTGCCCCAGCGCACCACCCTGCCCATCCTGAGCGGAGTGCTGATCGAGACGACAGAAAACGGCCTGGTGCTGTCCTCGTTCGACTACGAGGTATCCGCCCAGACCGAAATCGCCGCGGACATCGAAGAGCCTGGCAAGGTGCTGGTTTCCGGCCGGCTGCTGGCCGAGATTGCCAGCCGGATGCCCAACGCCCCGGTGCGTTTTGAGACCCAGGAGTCTCGAATCAAGGTGAGCTGTGGCTCCGCGAACTTCACCCTGCTGTCCATGCCGGTTGAGGAATATCCCAGCATTCCGCAGGTCAGCGCCGAATCCGGACTCGTACCGGCCGAAGAATTCGCCGCCGCCGTGGCGCAGGTCGCCGTTGCGGCCAGCCGCGACGACGTCACCCCGGTCATCACCGGTGTGCAGCTCGAAGTCTCCGAAAACAGCCTCGGCCTGGTCGCTACCGACCGCTACCGGGTCGCCGTTCGCGAGATCGATTGGGATCCGGGCAGCAACACCGCCCAGGGCACCATCACCGCGCTCGTGCCGGCGCGCACCCTGCAGGAGGTCGGCAAGACGTTCGGCCACAGTGGAACCATTTCGGTGTCGATCACCAACACCGACGATCGCGAACTGATCGCCTTCACGGCGAACAAGAAGACCGTCACATCACTGCTGATCAAGGGCAACTTTCCGCCCGTTCGCCGACTTTTCCCCGAGAATGTCGACAACTACGCGGTCATGAACACCGCTGACCTGATCGAGGCCACGCGTCGCGTGCAGCTCGTGCTCGAACGCGAAGCCGCTCTGCGCTTCACGTTCACCCAGGACGGCCTCACCCTCGAAGCCGTCGGCTCCGAACAGGCGCAGGCACAGGAATCCGTCGACGCGATCCTGTCCGGTGTCGACACCGTCGTGTCCCTCAAGCCGCAGTTTCTGCTGGACGGCCTCGGCGCGGTGCACTCCGAGTTCGTGCGTATCTCCTTCACGAAGACCGAGAACCCGAACAAGCCCGGCCCGGTGCTCATCACCAGCCAGACGTCGCGCGAAACGGCCGGCGCCGACAGCTACAAGTACCTGCTGCAGCCCAACCTGCTGCTGCGCTAGGTGCGCGTCACCCACCTCTCCCTCACGGACTTTCGCAACTACGCGCAGGCCGAGGTGCCGTTGTTTGCCGGGCCCAACCTCATCGTCGGGCGTAACGGCCAGGGCAAAACCAACCTGGTCGAAGCGCTCGGCTACCTGAGCACGCTCGGATCCCATCGCGTGTCGACCCTGACCGCCATGATCCGGGCCGGACAGGACGCCGCCATCATTCGGGCTCGGCTCGAATCCAACGGTCGGCAGATATTGGCCGAGGTACAGCTGAACCGCACCGGGCAGAACCGGGCCCAGGTCAACCGCTCCGTCATTCGTACCCGTGACCTGCCGCGATATTTTTCCTGCGTGGTCTTCGCCCCCGAAGATCTCGCTCTCGTGCGCGGCGATCCGGGCGGGCGTCGCCGGTTTCTCGACCAGCTGCTCGTGCTGCGCACCCCGCGGCTGGCCGGGGTACTCGCCGACTACGACCGGGTGCTCAAACAGCGCAACAGCCTGCTGAAGTCGGCACGGTCGTCCGGTGTGAAGGGAAACCAGCTGGCCACGCTGGAAATCTGGGACGAACGGCTGGTCGCCTTCGGCTCCGAGATCATCGACGAACGGGCCGAACTCGTGCGCCAGCTGGGCGAACCCCTGCGGGTGGCCTATCGGGCGGTCGTCGGCGCCGATCACGGGCCCACGCTGTCCGGCGCGCTGAGCATCCTCGGAGCGGATGCCGATGGTGAGATTTCGACAAGCTCGACCACCGCGACGGGCTCCGCCATGACGGGCTCGAGCAACACTCCAGCCGGGACGCGGATCCCCCTGATCGCTCCCGGAGCGACCACGGCGGATGTCTTCCGATCCGCCCTCGCCGGCCTCCGCCGCAAAGAACTCGAGCGCGGCATCACCCTGGCCGGCCCGCACCGCGACGACGTCATCTTCTCCCTCAACGACCTTCCCGCCAAGGGCTACGCGAGCCATGGTGAATCCTGGTCGTTTGCGCTGTCGCTGAAACTGGCATCCGCCGAGCTGTTGCGCCGGGATTCGGTCACCGGCGATCCGGTCGTGATCCTCGACGACGTGTTCGCCGAACTCGACCAGCAGCGCCGTACCCGTCTTGCGGCCGCGGTGACCGGCTTCGAGCAGGTACTCATCACCTCGGCGGTATTGGAGGATGTGCCGGAGGCCCTGGTGGCGCACACTATACATATTCGAGGAGGTGCGGTGGTCGATGGCTGAACCGACGGTGCCCTCCACGGGCGCAGCGCCGACAGGCGAGCGAACCGAGCCGAGCGAGGCCGCCCGCGTCTTTCTGCGCTTCAAAGACGTTTTCGGTGATCCCAATGCCCGCCGGTCACGAGGCCGCAAGCGTCAGCCCGACCCGCAAGGCTCATCCGTTCCGTTCGGTGCCGGGCGGGATCCCCGCGGTCTCGGAGACACGATCGCCTCCCTCACCGCGCAGCTGGGCTGGAATTCGCCGCTGTCACAGTCCGAACTGCTCGCCTCCTGGCGCGAAATCGCCGGCGACGAAACCGCGAACCACTCCAGCCCGGCTGGCATCGATGAGGGCGTGCTGACCGTTCACTGTGAGTCGACGGCCTGGGCGACCCAGTTGCGCCTCATGCGGGTCGACATCATGACCCATATCATCTCGAAATACCCGGATGCCGGCATCGCCTCGATCCGTTTTCACGGGCCCAATGCCCCCTCCTGGAAAAAGGGCCCCAGATCAATCCCAGGGCGCGGCCCGCGCGATACCTACGGCTAAGCCGTCAAATCTGGTCAAACGGTGTGGCCAACGCGTTACGCGGCGATTGTGGCGGGCGGGGGCCTGGCCATTTGATAGAATAAATCGTCGCCTTTGCGACGGTCAGGAGCACAATTTCAGATGACGGTTGAACCGCACGCCGAGCCGGCACACGAATATGGCGCAGACGATATCCAGGTTCTCGAGGGCCTGGAAGCCGTTCGCAAACGACCCGGAATGTACATCGGTTCTACCGGTCCACGCGGGTTGCACCACCTCGTCTACGAGATCGTTGACAACTCCGTCGATGAGGCCCTCGCGGGCTACTGCGACACCATCGGCATCCGTATTTTGGCGGATGGCGCGGTGCGGGTCGAAGACAACGGCCGCGGGATCCCGGTCGACATCCACAAGGCCGAGGGCCGTTCGACCGTCGAGGTCGTGCTGACCGTGCTGCACGCCGGCGGCAAGTTCGGCGGCGGCGGCTATGCCGTCTCGGGTGGACTCCACGGCGTCGGCAGCTCCGTCGTTAACGCTCTGTCGAGCCGCCTCGAGGTCGAGGTGCGCCGCCAGGGCCACGTCTGGCGTCAGAGCTTCGCCGACGGGCACCCCAACGCCCCGCTTGAAAAGGGCGAGGAATCCGATGCCACCGGCACCACGATCACGTTCTGGCCGAGCGCGGAAACGTTCGAGACCACGGTCTTCGACTACGAGACCCTGCGCGCACGTTTCCAGCAGATGGCGTTCCTGAACAAGGGCCTGCAGCTCACGCTGACCGACGAACGCCTCGAGAACCTCGACGACGAGGGCAAGTTCGTGCACAACACGTTCATGTACGAGCAGGGACTCGTCGACTACGTCGAATACCTGAACCGGGCCAAGAAAGCCGACCTGGTCAACGAGGAGATCATCTCGTTCGAGTGGGAAGACCACGAACGCAAGATCGCCCTCGAAGTGGCGATGCAGTGGACCACCGCGTACACCGAGAGCGTTCACACCTACGCGAACACCATCAACACCCACGAGGGCGGCACGCACGAAGAGGGTTTTCGCGCCGCTCTGACCACGCTGGTCAACAAGTACGCCCGGGAGAAGGGCATCCTGAAAGAAAAGGATGACAATCTCACCGGCGACGACGTGCGCGAGGGACTGACCGCGGTCGTCTCCATCAAGCTCGCCGAACCGCAGTTTGAAGGCCAGACCAAGACCAAGCTCGGCAACACCGAGGCGAAGGCGTTCGTGCAGCGCGTCGCCGGAGACCAGCTCAGCGACTGGTTCAACCGCAACCCCAGCTCGGCGCGCGAAATCATTCGCAAGGCGCTCTCCGCATCCACTGCCCGGCAGGCAGCCCGCAAGGCGCGTGAAACCGCGCGCCGCAAGGGACTCCTCGAGGGCGGCGGCATGCCCGGCAAGCTCAAGGACTGCCAGAGCAAGGACCCCTCGCTGAGCGAGATCTTCATCGTCGAGGGTGACTCGGCCGGCGGTTCCGCCGTGCAGGGCCGCAACCCCGAGACGCAGGCGATCCTTCCGCTGCGCGGCAAGATCCTCAACGTGGAGAAGGCCCGGCTCGACCGCGCCCTCGCCAACCACGAGGTGCAGGCCATGATCACCGCGTTCGGCGCCGGCATGGGCGAAGAATTCAACCCCGACAAGGTGCGGTACCACAAGATCGTGCTGATGGCCG
This sequence comes from Cryobacterium melibiosiphilum, assembly GCF_003602235.1. GTDB lineage: Bacteria > Actinomycetota > Actinomycetes > Actinomycetales > Microbacteriaceae > Cryobacterium > Cryobacterium melibiosiphilum. The sequence goes on along the minus strand of NZ_QZVS01000092.1, from coordinate 102,571 downwards.
ATGCCGACGTCGACGGCCAGCACATCACGACCCTGCTGCTGACCCTGCTGTTCCGCTACATGCGCCCGCTGATCGACCTCGGCTACGTCTACCTGGCGCAGCCGCCGCTGTACCGCCTGAAGTGGGCCAACTCCGCCCACGAATACGTGTACTCCGACAAGGAGCGCGACGCCCTGCTCGCCGACGGTGCCGCCGCCGGCAAGCGCATCCCCAAGGACAACGGCATCCAGCGCTACAAGGGCCTCGGCGAGATGGACTACAAGGAGCTGTGGGAGACCACGATGAGCCCCGAAACCCGTACCCTGCTGCAGGTCACGCTCGACGACGCTGCTGCCGCCGATGAAATTTTCTCCACCCTGATGGGCGAAGACGTCGAATCCCGACGCAACTTCATCCAGAAGAACGCAAAGGACGTGCGTTTCCTTGACATCTGATGACACCACCGGCGACGGCACCACCGATTCCACTGCGGAAAGCCAGATCATCGCAGCTGATGCCGCGGCAGCGGCCGCGCACCTGACCCAGCACGGCAAGATCGACCAGGTCGACCTGCAGCTGGAAATGCAGCGCTCCTACCTCGACTACGCCATGAGCGTCATCGTCGGGCGTGCGCTGCCCGACGTGCGTGACGGCATGAAGCCCGTGCATCGGCGTGTGATCTACGCCATGTTCGACGGCGGCTACCGCCCTGACAAGGCGTTCTCGAAGTGCGCCCGCGTGGTCGGCGACGTGATGGGCCAGTTCCACCCGCACGGTGACTCCTCGATCTACGACGCCCTCGTGCGCCTCGTTCAGCCGTGGAGCCTGCGCTACCCGCTGGCCCTCGGCCAGGGCAACTTCGGCTCCCCCGGCAACGACGGCGCCGCCGCCCCCCGGTACACCGAAACGAAGATGGCGCCGCTCGCCCTCGAGATGGTGCGCGACATCGACGAAGACACCGTCGACTTCCAGGACAACTACGACGGCCGCACCCTCGAGCCCACCGTGTTGCCCTCCCGCTTTCCGAACCTGCTCGTCAACGGCTCGGTCGGCATCGCCGTGGGTATGGCGACCAACATTCCCCCGCACAACCTGCGTGAGGTCGCCGCCGGCGCCCAGTGGTACCTCGACAACCCCGAGGCCACCCGCGACGAGCTGCTTGAAGCCCTGATCCAGCGCATCAAGGGCCCTGACTTTCCCACCGGCGCCCAGATCCTCGGCGTCAAGGGCATCCAGGAGGCGTACCGCACGGGCCGCGGTTCCATCACCATGCGCGCCGTCGTCAGCATCGAAGAGCTACAGGGGCGCACCTGCCTTGTCATCACCGAGCTGCCGTACCAGGTCAACCCCGACAACCTCGCGATCAAGATCGCCGACCTGGTCAAGGATGCCAAGGTCAGCGGCATCGCCGACATCCGCGACGAGACTTCCGGCCGCACCGGCCAGCGCCTCGTCATCGTGCTCAAGCGTGACGCGGTGCCGAAGGTTGTGCTGAACAACCTCTACAAGCACACCCCGCTGCAGGAGAACTTCGGCGCGAACATGCTCGCCATCGTCGACGGGGTGCCCCGCACCCTCGCCCTCGACGGCTTCATCTCCGCCTGGGTCGCGCACCAGATCGAGGTCATCGTTCGGCGCACCCAGTTCCGCCTGAACAAGGCCGAAGCGGATGCCCACATCCTGCGCGGCTACCTGAAGGCCCTCGACGCCCTCGACGAGGTGATCGCGCTCATCCGTCGCTCTGCGACCGTCGACGACGCCCGTGAAGGCCTGATGGACCTGCTGCAGGTCGACAAGCTGCAGGCCGACGCCATCCTGACGATGCAGCTGCGTCGCCTCGCCGCCCTCGAGCGCCAGAAGATCATCGACCAGGCCGCCGACCTCGAACTGCAGATCGTCGAATTCAAGTCGATCCTCGCGAGCCCGGAACGTCAGCGCACGATCATCAGCGACGAGCTCGCCGAGATCACGAACAAGTTCGGCGACGACCGCCGCACCGAGATCATGATGGGCTACGACGGCGACATGTCGATCGAAGACCTCATTCCCGAAGAGGAAATGGTTGTCACCGTCACCCGCGGCGGCTACATCAAGCGCACCCGCAGCGACAACTACCGCAACCAGCACCGCGGGGGCAAGGGGGTCAAGGGTGCGCAGCTGCGTGCCGACGACGTGGTGGAGCACTTCTTCGTCACCACGACCCACCACTGGCTGCTCTTCTTCACCAACACCGGCCGGGTCTACCGGGCCAAGGCCTACGAAGCGCAGGAATCCGGGCGCGACGCCAAGGGCCAGCATGTCGCCAACCTGCTCGCCATGCAGCCGGGGGAAGAGATCGCCCAGATCCTCGACATCCGCGACTACGAGGTCGCCCAGTATCTGACTCTCGCCACCCGCGACGGCCTGATCAAGAAGACCGCCCTGAGTGAGTACGACACCAACCGCACCGGCGGCATCATCGCCATCAAGCTGCGTGAGGGCGACGAGCTCGTCTCGGCGCTGCTCGTCGACGATGACTCCGACCTGATGCTCGTCTCCCGCAAGGGTATGTCGATCCGCTTCACCGCGACCGACGAGGCCCTGCGCCCGATGGGCCGCAGCACCTCCGGCGTGATCGGCATGCACTTCCGCGGCGACGACACCCTGCTGGACGCCTCGGTCATCGCCGACGACGGATACGTCTTCGTCGTCACCGAGGGAGGCTACGCCAAGCGCACCGCGGCCGAGCAATACCGCCTGCAGAACCGCGGTGGCCTCGGCATCAAGGTTGCCAAGCTCAACGATGACCGGGGTGACCTCGTGGGGTCCCTGATCGTCGGCGAGCAGGATGAAGTTCTCGTCGTGCTCGCCAGCGGCAAGGTCATCCGTTCCAACGTCGCCGAGGTTCCGGCCAAGGGCCGGGACACGATGGGCGTGGTCTTCGCTAAGTTTGCGGATGAAGACAGAATCATTTCGATTGCGAAGAACATCGAACGCAATCTGGTGGCCGAAGAGATCCTTGTCGAAGAGACAGACGGTACACCGGAAAGTGATTCGGGGAAAGTAGAATCGCCCAATGAGTAGCGTTGCAGAGAAACTAGCCAAGAAATCGACCAAGCAGGCGTCGACCAAGCAGGTGCGCCTCAAACTGGTGTACGTCGACTTCTGGTCGAGTGTCAAGCTGTCGTTCCTGGTCGCCATTTGCCTGGCCATCGTCACGATCGTCGCGACCTTCCTCATCTTCACGGTGTTGAACCAGACCGGCATCTTCGCCAAGGCCGACGCTCTGTACACCGATATCGCGGGCAGCTCAGCCGATCTGACCAGCATCCTGTCGGTGGCCAACGTCATGGGCTTCGCCGTCGTCGTGGCCGTGCTGAACACGGTCGTGATCACCGCCCTGGGCGCGATCTACGCCGTGCTGTACAACCTGAGCGTGAAGATCACCGGCGGACTGCTCGTCGGCTTCACGAACAACTAGCAACACCTGTTTTTCTCTGAGTCGAGCGCCACCGGCACGCGGTTTTTCCACGAAGGTGGCGCTCGATTTCAGGTTTCGCCCGGAGTCAGGTAGTCTCTAATCTGCTCCACGGGGGGATATAGCTCAGTTGGTTAGAGCGCTTCACTGATAATGAAGAGGTCCCAGGTTCAAATCCCGGTATCCCCACGCAGTACCTGTCGTCTTCCCGCCTTACAGCCGGTGAAGAGTCGGGGCCATAGCTCAATTGGTAGAGCGCCTGCTTTGCAAGCAGGAGGTCCGGGGTTCGATTCCCCGTGGCTCCACAGTTTTTCTCTCCACAGTCTTCTCAGCTCGGCTTCGGCCGGGCTTTTGTCGTTAACCCCGCGCGGGTCGGCCTTAACGGCAGAGGGCCCGCATCCAACGGATGCGGGCCCTCTGCACGAGTACGGGTTAAGCTTCGCGCACGGCCGCGTCGAGCTCGTCGTCGGCGACCCAGAGCTCGTCGTCGGCGCGGAAGGTCTGCCAGACGGCGTAGGCGACGCCCACAGCGGCGACGACGGCAAAGCCGATCGCCAGGTAGGACCCGACTCCCGGGCCCTTAGATTCGACCACAACGGGCTTCTGCAGGTGGAAACGGTTCAGGGCCGCGCGCACTCGGGCGTCACGGGCGACGTCGCCGACGCTCATGACCGTGCCGATCGCGGTGCCGATGCCCGGCAGCACGTCGTGCACAACCTTGCGGCGTACCCCGTCGGCCAGGTCCTGCGTGGCGGTGACGCCGGGACGCAGGTAGTGCTCATATCCCTCGCGGACGCGGGGGACAACTTCTTCACGGGTGAGCACGCTGGCCTGGTGGCCGGCTTCCCGGGCTACGGTGTTGGCGCGATCCAACACTTCCTGCTGGTGGCTCCACAGTTCATCAGCGCTCTTGCGCAGGCGAATGAGTTCCTTGCGGCGCTTGCGTGACAGGCTCATCTGGACCCTCCATTGTAATCGTGTGGCGAATAACCCCATCCTGCCACTGAATCGACTGGGAGCGCTCTGAGTATCTGCGCGGGTCTTCTGCACAAACCCTTCCCAATCAGGAACGGAAGAGGGCGTTGTGCAAGAATTACAGCATGTCTAAGCACACCGCTGTCGCCACCCTGAACACCACCCTCGGACCGATCAAGGTCAACCTCTTCGGCAATCACGCGCCGAAGACCGTCAAGAACTTCGTGGGTCTGGCCACCGGTGAGATCGAGTGGAAGCACCCCGCCACCGGTGTGAAGTCCACCACTCCCCTCTACGACGGCACCGTTTTCCACCGCATCATCAAAGACTTCATGATCCAGGCCGGCGACCCGCTCGGCCAGGGCACCGGCGGCCCCGGCTACCAGTTCGACGATGAAATCAGCCCCGACCTCGACTTCACGCAGCCCTACGTGCTGGCCATGGCCAACGCCGGCCTGCAGGGTGGCCGGGGCACCAACGGCTCGCAGTTCTTCATCACCGTCGTTCCGACCACCTGGCTCCAGGGCAAGCACACCATCTTCGGCGCTGTCGAAGACGAGGCCTCCCGCGCCATCGTCGCCCAGCTCGCGACCGTCGCCACGGATGGCCGCGACCGTCCCCTCAAGGACGTCGTCATCGAGAGTGTCTCCGTCGAGTCCGTCTAGTCACACCGAATAACCCACACCTGAAGATGAGTGATCTGCCGACCTCGGGCGCCAACTCGTGTTACCGACACCCGGGTCGGCAGAGCTTCATCCTCTGCCAGCGCTGTGGCCGCACCATCTGCCCGGAATGCCAGACACAGGGCGCCGTGGGCGTGATCTGCCCCGAGTGCATGAACGAGCAGCGCAAGAACGCACCACGCACCAAGCCGGCGATCCTGACCCGCCTGACGGGCCAGGGCAAGCCCGCCGTCACCTATGCCATCATCGGCATCACACTCTTTGTCTACGCCCTGCAGTTTCTGCTCGGCAGCCAGATCACCAACCTGCTGCTCTACGCCGGTGCGTACTCCTACCCGGGCGGATTCCAGCCCTGGCGGATGCTCACGACCGTGCTCGTGCACGGTTCGATCTTTCACGTGCTGCTCAACATGTACACGCTGTGGATCTTCGGGCAAATCCTTGAGCCCATGCTCGGCCGGTGGCGCTTTCTCACCCTGTACGTGCTCAGCGGCCTGGCGGGTTCACTCGGCGTGCTCTTCCTGTCCAATCCGAACGCTGGCGTGGTCGGGGCATCCGGTGCCATCTTCGGCCTCATGGGCGCGTTCCTGGTCATCCAGCGGCGCCTCGGCGGCAACGCCACCCAGTTGCTCGTTCTCGTGGGCATCAACCTCGTGATCGGTTTTCTGCCGGGGCTCAACGTGTCCTGGCAGGCCCACGTGGGCGGTCTCATCGGCGGGGCCGTCATCGGGCTGATCTACGTACAGACCCGGCGCATCCGTCAAAAATCGCTGCAGACGCTGCTGATCGCGGGTTTCGCCGCGGTGCTGCTGGCTCTCTCCTGCTGGTATCTCGTCGCCTGACCGGGCCGTCGGTACACACAGGCTCACCCCACCGTTAGGCAGGTGTTCACGGGCCGTTCAGGCCCGTTTCAGGGGTGGGGAGTTATCCACAGGAGTTTCCACATGGGGATAATTACACCCGTGTAACTCAACTCAGAAACCGGCGAAAATCGCGTTCCCCAGTTTGGGGGTGTTGTGCTGGGGGCGACTGGCTATCGCCAGCGGGTGGTCATCAGGAAGCCGACGAAGGCGATTCCGAAGCCCACCAGAATGTTCCACGAACCGAGCGCAGGAATCGGGTACAGGCTCTGGCTCCAGTAGAACACGATGATCCAGGCCAGGCCGAGCAGCATAAAGCCGAACATAACCGGCTTGAACCAGACCGCGTTCGGCGCCTGTTCGCCCGACCGGACGACCGTTTCACGGGCCGGCTGAGAATCGCGAGCGGACTTAGAGCGGGGATCGGTGCGTGCCATAGGTGCGATCCTACCTCCATATACTGCACACGCGGCCTGCGCCTCTCCGTGGGCACGTAGTCCACGTAGTCCACGTAGTCCACGCCCTACCCGCACGGGTCCGTGGCATTCTGGGCGTATCCACGTATGCCCGCCATTAGACTCGAGCCATGACGGATCCGGCCGAAACCAGCGCACCTTCGCGGCGCGCGGAACGCCGAACCCGAACCAGTCGCCGGGTACGCCCCGGCCTGTCCGTGATCGGCGTGCTTGGAGAGCTGCTCATCACGGCCGGAGTGCTGGTGATGCTGTTCCTCGGCTGGCAGCTGTGGTGGAACGACGCCATCATGGCGAACGAACAGTCCGACGCGGCGAGTGAGATCAGCCAGGACTGGATCGAACAGGACCGCCTCGCCCAGGCCGAGCTCGAAGCGTCGGCGACCGCCGAACCCGAGGAAACGGCGGAGACCCCCGGTGCGACCGACTACGGTGATCCGATCGTGGCGGCCGCCCCCGGCAACGCCACCGCCTTCGCGGTGCTCTACGTTCCGCGTTTCGGTGCCGAGTATCACCGCACGGTCGCCGAAGGCACCGGTCACGACGTGCTGAACAGCACCCGCCTCGGTATCGGTCACTATCCGGACACCCAGATGCCCGGTGAGGTGGGCAACTTCGCCGTCGCGGCGCACCGCAGTGCTTACGGTGGCGGCATGCACCTCATCAACGAGTTGCAGCTCGGCGACGCCATCTACGTGCAGACCGCCGATGGTTACTACACGTACCGGTACCGGGACATGGAATATGTCGACCCCTCGGTTGTCGGCGTCATCGCCCCGGTTCCCAACGCACCGGATGCCGCGGCCGTCGACCGCATCATCACCCTCACCAGCTGTAACCCCCTGTACTCCACCGCCGAACGCATCATTGCCTACGGGGTCTTCGAGTCGTGGCAGCCGACCTCGGCCGGAGCCCCGGCCGACCTCGCCCCGATCATTGCCGCGCAGGCCGCGGGATAGGACTTACCGATGTATCTTGCACTCTGGCGCGTACTGCCCGGCCCGCTGTGGCTGCGCATCCTGCTCGCCCTGCTCCTGCTGGTCGGAGCGCTCTACGCCCTCGCGACCTGGGTATTCCCCTGGGTCGATACGCTCGTCAACAATCAGGAAGCCACGGTGGGTAGTCCATGACCCGAATCCTTGTCATCGACAACTACGACAGTTTTGTGTACACCCTGAACGGGTACCTGCAGGAACTCGGCGCCGAAACCGACGTGCTGCGGAACGACGCGTTCGACGCGTCCGAGGCGGCCGAGCGCATCCGCTTGTATGACGGTGTGCTGCTCTCCCCCGGGCCGGGTGCGCCGGCGGATGCTGGGGTGTCGATCTCGCTCGTGCACGCGGCCCTGGCGGCCCAGGTGCCCCTGTTCGGTGTCTGCCTCGGGCACCAGGCGATCGCGGAGGCCTTCGGCGCGACGGTCACCAACGCCGAAGAGCTGATGCACGGCAAGACGAGCGTCATCAGCCACGACGACAGCCCCTTCTACGCGGGGGTGCCGCAGCCGTTCACGGCCACGCGGTACCACTCGCTCGCCGTCGTCGCGTCGACCGTGCCGGACGAGCTGGTCGTGACGTCGACGACAGCCGACGGCGTGATCATGGGGCTGCGACACGAGACCGCACCGATTCTGGGCGTGCAGTTCCACCCGGAGTCCGTGCTGACCGAGGGCGGCTACCTCATGCTCGCGAACTGGCTCGCCCTGTGTGGCCTGCCGGAGGCCCAGGCCACCGCCCAGGGGCTGCACCCGCTGTTGCGCCTCGCCTGACCGCACAGCTTCGACGGACCGCACAGCCTCGACGGACCCGATTGAGCTGCCTTCGAGCGTTTCATCCGGTTTTGGTGCGGGGCCTGGCGCCCGGCGAAGCGGGTCAGCCGGCGCAGTAGGTGAGCGTGATGGTCGAGCCCTGGGGCACGTCGCCGGGCGCGAGGGACTGTGTCGTGATCGGCGAATTCGCTTCACCGGGGCAGCTCGGATCGGGCTGCGGGGTGGCCGCGAGCAGGGTGTTCGCGTCCCCGAGCAGGTCGAGTGCCGCGCTGAGCGACTGGCCGGTCAGGTCCGGAAGGGTGACCTGGCCGCTCGAGACGATGAAATTGACGGTTTGGCCGGCCTGTTCTTCGACGTCGGCTTCGGGGTCGGTGCGCAGCACGACGTCGGCACCGACGTTCGGTGAGTTCTCGGAGGTGACCGAGCCGGGAACCAGGCCGGCCGCGGTGATGGCGGCCTGCGCATCCGCTATCGAGCGATTGGTGACGTCGGGAACGTCGACGGGCTGCGCACCGGTTGAGACGAAGACCTTGATGACCTCGGACAGGTTGACCAGGGTGCCCGCGGGCGGATAGGTGCGGATGACCTGGTCAGCGGGGACATCAGCACTGGCCTCCTCGGCGCGGGTGGCCGGCAGGTCGAGGTCGATGAGAATGTCCTGGGCCGCGTCGTAGGTCTGCCCGGTGAGCGTCGGCACCGCCCGGGTCGTGTCGGGCAGGTTGTCGGAGGGGGTGAGGTTGTATACCCAGTAGACGACGGCAAAGACAATCACGATCACACTGAGGATGCCGGCCCAGACCCAGATCACCGGGGGGCGGCGCTGGGTGCGCGCCATGGTCTGGTCTTCGGTCAGTTGCTTGAGCGCGAGCTCGGAGCCGGAGGCGACCAGCGGGGCCGAACCGAACAGGCCGCCGCCGGCCTCCTCCACGGTGCGGTGGACCGGCACCGTGCCGGCGCCGGCGGTTTCGACGTCGTTGCGAAACTCCACGGCGCTCTGGTAGCGGCCGAAGCGATCCTTGGTGAGCGCGTGGGCGACAACGATATCGAGGGCCGGTGACACCTTCGGATTGAGCGAACTCGGCTTGACCGGGATCTCGCTGACGTGCTGGTAGGCGACCGCTACCGGGGTGTCCCCGCGGAACGGCGTGCGCCCGGTGAGCATCTCGAAGAGCACCACGCCCGTGGAGTAGAGGTCGGTGCGCGCATCGACGGACTCGCCCTTGGCCTGCTCGGGCGAGAAATACGAGGCAGTGCCGAGGATGGCGGTGGTCTGGGCGACGGTCGCCGACGAGTCGGAGATGGCCCGGGCGATGCCGAAGTCCATGACCTTGACCTGGCCGGACTTGGTGATCATGATGTTGCCCGGTTTGATGTCGCGGTGCACGACCCCGGCGCGGTGGGAGTATTCGAGGGCGGTCAGCACGCCGTCGATGATGCGCACCGACTCCTTGGCGTCGATCGGGCCCTCGCGGATGATGTCTTTCAACAGGCGACCGTCGACGTGCTCCATGACGATGAAGGGCACCTGCGTTTCGCTGCCGTCGTCGTCGGTGACGGTTTCTTCGCCCGCGTCGAAGACGCGCACGATGGTGGGGTGCGCCATCCGGGCCGCCGCCTGGGCCTCCTGGCGAAAGCGGGTGCGGAAGGCCGGGTCGACGGCGAGGGTCGACTTCAGGAGTTTGATCGCGACGGTGCGGCCGAGACGGGAATCAGTGCCAACGTGCACGTCAGACATGCCGCCGCGTCCGATCAGGGCGCCGATCCGGTAACGACCGGCCAACAAACGGCCATCCTCAGACAATGCAACTCTCCCCGCGCTCGATCACTGGCGCAACGCGCAGTGATCGATAGTTTAGCGAACCTTCCCTGAGTGGCCGTGTAGCCGGGTAGCCGTGTAGCAGCCGTCGGTCTCGGCGTCTCGTGGCCTACCCGGCTGCTGTGGCCGTCGGCGACGGCGTGGCGGCCGGCACAGCGGCCACCGTCACGGTGGTGGTCGGGGAGTACTCGGAACCAACCTGGCCGCAAAAGTAGCGGAACTTGACCGTGAAAGTGGAGGAACCCGCGGTCACGGTGGCCGAGTTGGCCTCGGCGCCCGCCGGTGCCGGCGATGACGTGCCGCCACCCTCGGCCAGGACCTCGTAGCCGGACAGCGCCTGCCCGCTCGGGCAGCTCTGGTCGGTCCAGGTCACCGTGACGGCGGTACCCGGGGTGGTAGCGGCCGGCGTGACCGTCGGCGCGCCGGTCGGCGTGCTCGGCGTCACGATGGCCGCATACACCTTGACCGTGATGGTGGCGTTCTTCTGCACCGGACCGGTCGGGTTGACCGAGTAGACCGTGTCTTCTTCTTCGCCCGTGGTGGCGGCGTTACCGGACTCGATGTTCGCGACGAGCGACATGCCCTCGAGTTTGGCGCGTGCGTCGGCGCTCGACAGCCCGAGAAAATCGGCCTGCGTCACGGTGACGGTCGTGGGTGTGGGCGTGGCCGACGGCGTCGGAGATGCGCTGGGGGTGGGCGAGCGGCTCGGGGTGGCCGAGGCCGAGGTCTCGGCGGGAACCGGCGTGTCGTTGTTCTGGGTGACCAGGGCAATGAGCGTGCCGGTCAGCACGATCGCGAGCAGCCCGATGAGGGCGATGAGCGGCCAGGTCCAGGGACTGCGCTTCTTCTTCGTGCCGTCGGCCTCGGCGGCGGCCGCGTCGGCGCGGGAACCGGGGACCGCGGCGGGCATGATCGTGGTGGCATCGTTGTTGCCGGCGCCGGGCATGAGCATGGTCGCGGCGGTGGCCGTGGTGCCGTCGAGGATCGCCGGCACGGCGGCCGCGGCGGCGGCGACGTCACCGCGGCGGAGTGCCGAGGCGGCCCGGGCGAGGTGTGCGGCCGAAGCCGGGCGGTCGGCCGGGTTCTTCGCGAGGCAGGCGAAGACCAGGTTGCGCACGGGTTCGGAGATAGTGTCGGGCAGGTCGGGCGCGATCTCGTTGATCTGCGCCATCGCGATGGCGACCTGCGATTCCCCCGTGAACGGGCGACGCCCGGCCAGAGACTCGTAGGCGACGATGCCGATCGAGTAGATGTCGGTGGTCGGTGAGGCGGGGTGGCCGCTCGCCTGCTCCGGAGAGAGGTACTGCACGGTGCCCATGACCTGGCCGGTCGCGGTGAGGGGAACCTGGTCGGCGATGCGGGCGATGCCGAAGTCGGTGATCTTGACGCGGCCCTCGGGCGTGATCAGCAGGTTGCCCGGCTTGATGTCACGGTGCACGAGCCCGGCGGCGTGGGCGGCGTGCAGGGCAGCGGATGTCTGCGCGACGATGTCGAGCACCTTGTCGGTCGGCAGGGTGTGCTCGCGCTCGAGGATGGTGGAGAGCGCCTCACCGGGCACCAGTTCCATGACCAGGAAGGCGCTGCCGTCTTCTTCGCCGTAGTCGAACACGTTGGCGATGCCTTCGTGGTTGACGAGGGCGGCATGGCGGGCCTCGGCGCGGAAACGCTCGAGAAAGCCCGGGTCACCGAGGTATTCGTCTTTCAGGATCTTGATGGCGACCGTACGACCAATGACGAGGTCGGTGGACTTCCACACTTCGCCCATGCCTCCGATGGCGATCCGCGACTGCAGCTCGTATCGTCCCCCGAAGGTGAGCCCTGTAGTGGGTCTCATTTCTGTAGCACCGCCTCTAGTACCTGTTGTGCGATTGGTGCGGCAAGTAGATTACCGAACCCGGTCTGGCCCATTCCCCCGCCGTCCTCGACGAGAACGGAGATTGCGTAGTCCGGGTCTTCCGCCGGAGCAAAACCGGTAAACCACAGGGTGTACGGTTCGCTTGAACCGTTCTGTGCTGTGCCTGTTTTACCCGCCACGTTGACCCCGTCTATTCTCGCATTGCTCGCGGCACCCGACTGAACGCCGTTGACCATCATCTCGCTGAGGGTGGCCGCCGTAGCGGCGCTCATCACCCGGCCGAATTCTTCGGGTTCGAAGGCGCTGATCGAACTCAGGTTGGGGGCGAGGATCTCCTCGACGACGTTCGGTCGCATGACGATGCCCTTGTTGGCGATCGCGGCGGAGACCATGGCCATCTGCAGCGGGGTCGCCCGCACCTCGTACTGGCCGAAAGCCGTCTGCGCGGTGAACGCGTCGTCAAGCCCGCCGGTCGGGTAGACGCTCGTGGCGACATCCATCGGGATCTGGAATTCGCTGTTGAAGCCGAACTTCTCGGCGGTCTCGAGGATCGCGGCGTCACCCAGCTGCACGCCGAGCTCGGCGAAGGGAATGTTGCAGGAGAGCCGCAGCGCCGTGGCGAGGGTGACCGTGTCGCCGCCGCCGCAGGTGCCGCCGCCGGAGTTCTCGATCTCACTCGTGGTGCCCGGGGCGGTGTAGGTCTGCAGGTTCGGGAAGGTGCTCTCGGGGGTGAAATCGCCCGATTCGAGCGCCGCCGTCGTCACGACGAGCTTGAAGACCGAACCGGGCGGGTTCAGCGAATTCGTGGCGCGGTCGATCAGCGGGTCATTTTCATCGTTGACCAGGGAATCGTAGGCCTCGGTGACCGCCGCGTTGTCGTGCACGGTGAGCAGGTTCGGGTCGTAGCTCGGCTTGGACACCATCGCCAGGATGCGCCCGGTGGCCGGCTCGGTGACGACGACCGAGCCGGTCTTGTCGCCGAGGGCATCCCACGCGGCCTGCTGGGCGACCGGGTCGATGGTGATCTCCACGGCCGCTCCCTTGGGGGTGGCGCCGGTGACGATGTCGCTGATCTTGTCGAAGAACTGCGAGTTGCTGGTTCCGGTCAGCTCACTGTTGAGGGCGAACTCGAGGCCGGTCGGCGCGCCGTTGATCGGGATGAAACCGGTGACGGATGCGTAGAGCGGCCCATTCGCGTAGGTGCGCAGGTACTTGAAGTTGTCGTCCGCGGGCATCGACTGGGCGATCGGGTCGCCGTCAACCAGGATCGCGCCGCGCTCGACGGAATAGCTGTCGTAGAGCGTGCGCGTGTTGCGGGGATCCGCGTTGAGACTCTCGGCCTCGAAGGCCTGCACGACCGTCGTCGAGCCGAGCAGGGCGATGAACATGAACATCACGACGATGCTCACGCGTTTGAGTTCGCGATTCATTTAGACCACCAGCCGGGGTTGGTTGCGCACTGTGTCGGACAGGCGCAGCAGCAGGGCGACGATGATCCAGTTGGCGATGAGGGAGGAGCCGCCGGCGGCCAGAAACGGGGTGGTCAGGCCGGTCAGCGGGATGACGCGGGTGACGCCGCCGATGACGATGAAGCACTGCAGCGCGATGACGAAGGCGAGGCCCACGGCGAGCAGCTTGCCGAAATCGTCCTGGCCGGCGAACCCGATGCGGAACCCGCGGGCGACGAGCAGCAGGTAGAGGGCCAGGATCGCGAACAGACCGGCGAGGCCGAGCTCTTCGCCGAGGCTCGCGATGATGTAGTCACTCTGGGGCACGGGGGTGATCTCGGGGCGGCCCTGGCCGAGACCGGTACCGAGCAGGCCGCCCTTGGCGAGGCCGAAGAGGCCCTGCACGAGCTGGAAACTGCCGCCGCGGGCCTCATAGACGGCCGGGTTGAGGGCGTCGAGCCAGTTCGTGAAGCGGCCGTTGACGTATTCGAGGGTCTGGCTGGCGAGCACGGCGCCGCCGAGGAACAGACCGACACCGAGAATAACCCAGCTGATCCGGGCCGTCGCGAGGTAGAGCATGACCAGGAACAGGCCGAAGTAGAGCAGCGCGGTGCCAAGGTCACGCTGGAAGATGATGACCGACATCGACAGGGCCCAGACCACCAGGATCGGGCCGAGGTCCCGCAGCCGCGGAAACCGCATGCCGAGGAACTTCTTGCCGACCATGGCGAGGCTGTCCCGGTTGCGCACCAGATAACCGGCGAAGAACACGGCGAGGGCGATCTTGGCGATCTCACCGGGCTGGAAGGTCGCGAACGAACCCACGCTGATCCAGACCCGGGCGCCGCTGATCTCCTTGCCGAGCCCGGGAACCAGGGGCAAGAGCAGCAGCAGCACGCCGAGGAAACCAAAGATATAGGTGTAGCGAAACAGCACCCGGTGGTTGCGAATGATCAGCAGTACGGTGATCGCGCTGGCAATGGCCAGGGCGCTCCACGCGGTCTGGCGCACCGCGGCGCTCTCCCAGCCGCTGTCCTGCACGGCGATATCGATGCGGTAGATCATCGCGATACCCAGGCCGTTGAGCAGCGTCGCGATCGGCAGGATGAAAGGGTCGGCGTCGCGGGCCACGAAGCGCAGCACGAAGTGCAGCGCGATCACCAGCACCGAGAGCGTCACTCCGAGAAAGAGCAGTGTGGTGTCGATCTCCCCGAGCGCGCCGAGCTGCACGAGCACCACGGCGCTCGCGTTGATGCCGCAGGCCACGAGCAGCAGGAACAGCTCGAGGTTGCGCATCTTCTGCGGCAGGCGCACCTTGGGGCCGGGATCGGCGGGAATGGCGCTGGTGGCGGCGGTGTTCAGGGTCACGGCGGCCTACTCGCTGCTCGAAATGTTGGCGCTGCTCGAATTGGTCAGCCGGTCGACGATTTTCATGGCATCCGTGAGCGAGGTGGCACTGATGGTCTGTTCCACCAGCTGGCGGTCGTAGACCCGCAGCGCAGACAGTTCCAGATCGGTGTCCTCATACACGCTGGACAGCTTGATCGGACCGAGATCCTGCTGCACGCCCTGGTAAATGGCGACCGTGGTGCCTTCGACGCCCACGAAATACCGGGTCTGGGTCCACTGATAGCCGAGGAACGCGGCACCGACGATCGACACGGTCAGCAAAATGATCGCGACGAGCCAGGTGGCCTTGCGGCGGCGGGCGCGGCGGGCATCCTCTTCGATGAGCTCGGAGAGGTAGTCCTGGGAGTCGGGCTCGAAGTGCGCCTCGCGCACGGGGTGCAGGCGCAGCGCGGGCATGCGCAGCGCACGCACCCGGCCGGGTTCTTCACCGAAGGCGAGCGGATTTGCCGCCGAACCGACGACGGTCGGGCTATCGGTGCGCGGCACGCCCTCCCCGACGTCGACGATCACGACCGTGACGTTGTCGGGGGCACCGCCGTCGAGGCTTTCCTTCACGAGGCGATCGGCGACATCCGTCGCGCTCAGGCCGCTGGAGAGGGCATTCGCGATGCCGGTGAAGGAGACCACGCCGGTGAGGCCGTCGGAGCACAGCAGCCAGCGGTCACCGTCGAGGGTCGCGAGGATCGACGTGTCGACCTCGGGGGAGGATTCCACGTCGCCGAGCACGCGCATCAGCACCGAACGGCGCGGGTGCACGGCCGCTTCGGCCTCCGTGATGCGACCGCTGTCGACCAGGCGCTGCACGAAGGTGTGGTCGGTGGTGATCTGGGAGAGTTCACCGTCGCGCAGCAGGTAGATGCGGGAGTCGCCGATGTGGGCGATCGCGACCTCGTTCTCGAGCACCACGAGCGCGCTCACGGTCGTACCCATTCCGGTCAGTTCGGCGTGCTCGAAGACCGTTTCGGCCAGTTCGGAATTCGCGGCGACGAGCGCGGCGCGCAGTGCGAACTCGGCCTCCTGCGCCGACAGGTAACGGGTGTCGGCTTCGATGATGCGTTTCGTTGCGATCGAGGAAGCCACATCCCCGCCGGCATGGCCACCCATGCCGTCGGCGACCACAAACAGGCTGTGCCCGGCATAGCCGGAATCCTGGTTGTTCGCGCGCACCTTGCCCACGTGGGACGCGGCGGCGCTGTGGCTCACTGTCGCCATGCAGCTACCGCCGAAGCTCGAAGCTGGTCGCGCCAATTTTGATGGTGGCGTTCAGGGGCACGGGCGTCGGGATCGCGACCCGGCTGCCGGCGAGGAAAGTGCCGTTGGTCGAGTCGAGGTCCTGGATCATCCACTCCTCGTTCCACAGCATCAGCCGGGCGTGGTGGGTGGAGGTGTAATCGTCGCGGATGACAAGGCTCGAGTCGTTGGAGCGACCGATAGTGATCGACTCGGTCGTCAAGGGAAACTCGACGCCGGCCTTCGGGCCGCTCGTGATCACGAGGCGGGTCGCGTTCTGCGCCGTGGCGCGTTCGCCGACGCTGCTCGGCGGGGTCGGAGTGGCTGCGGCCCGGGCGGGCGCCGGGGCGGCGGCGGGGGCAGCGGATGCTGCGGCGAAGGCGGCGGCCGGAACCGGCGTGGCCGGGGCATCCGTCTTCATCTTGCGCACCCGTTGGCCGAAGAGGTCGCTGCGCAGGGCGTAAACGATGCCGAAGATGAAAAGCCAGAGCAGCAGCAGAAAGCCGAGGCGCAGCACCAGCAGGGTCAGTTCGCTGGGACTCATGTGGCCGGCCCCCAGAATCCGCCCATGTCGTGGCGGTCCGACGAGTTGTCCGGGCGGGCGTCGGGGTGGTTCGTGCCGGTCGGGTTTTGTTCGACCAGGCGAAAGAGGATGCGAGTGCGTCCGATGGTCACGACCGACCCGTTCTCAAGGGCGGCCTGGCTGACGGGAGTGCCGTTGAGCTGGGAGCCGTTGGTGGAACCGAGGTCGCGCACCTGGGCGTGGGTGCCGTCCCAGAGGATTTCGACGTGCTGGCGGGAGGTGCCGGTGTCATCGACGGTGATGTCGGCGTCGCTGCCGCGGCCGATGACGGTGCGGGTCTTGACCAGGCGGTGCTGCGTGCCGTTGATGTCGAGCACCGGGATGCGGGCGGCCGTGCTCGCGCGGGGACCCGCCGGGGCCGGGGCGCTGGCCGGACGATTGTCGCCGCCCTTCGTCGTGCTGGAATCGATCTGCACCAGACCCTCGGTGAGGCTGGGGTCTTCGTTGATGTCGATGGAGATGCCGCCGGCGAACTGGTACCGCTGTTCGGTGGCGTAGGCCCGCACGAGGTCGGTGAGCTCGTCGATGAGCGTCGAGCCGAGGGCGGACATGCGCACGAAGTCGGGGTGGGACATGCGCACGGCGAAGCGATTGGGCGCGAGGATGCGTTCCCGCGAGACGACCGCGGCTTTCGTGTCCAGCTCGCGTCGCAGCGCGGAGGTGATCTCCACCGGCTGCAGCCCTGAGCGAAAGGTCTTGGCGAACGCGCCGTTAACGACACGCTCAAGGCCTTTCTCGAAGCTATCTAAAATGCCCACAGGTCTCCCGATCCGTATTTCTGGCTATGAGCATGCTACTTGTCTCGGGTGTTAACCCTTGCTGAAGGGCCCAGACGGGCACAAAAGGGTATCTTACGTGGCCCTTTCCGGCCCGACCAATTCCCCGGATCGACATTCGGGGGTGATCCGGTGCGTCTACGGGGTGCCAACCGTACCGGTACGTTGTGGGTGCCGCCGGGGTCGATTCGCGCCCGGGACTTGTCCAGTGCTACGATCTGTAAGTTCGCGCGAGTGGCGGAATTGGCAGACGCGCTGGCTTCAGGTGCCAGTGTTCGAAAGGACGTAGGGGTTCAAGTCCCCTCTCGCGCACACGTGAACAGGTGGAAATCGCACCGCTGGGTAAAGATCGACAGAGAAGGCCCCCGAGCAATCGGGGGCCTTCTGTGTTTACACGTGCGTGTTTACACGTGCGTGTTTACGCGTGCGTGTTTATGCGTGCGTGTTTACGCGTGCGTGTTTACGCATACGTGTCTCCGAGCGCGTGTTCCCGGGCGGCGGGGGTTCACCTGGGGGGCCAGGCGCACTACGCTCGTCGCATGGTCGACGCGTCGCAGTTCGCACGCCTGCTGCCGTTGGAGTTTCAGCAGCCCCCGCGATGGCCCGCGCCGACCGGTGATTGGGTGGCCGGGCACCTGGGCTGGGAGCCCGCACCGGGCTGGACGCCCACCCCCGACTGTCCGCCCGCGCCGCCGGGCTGGGTGTTCTGGCGCCGCAACGAAGGGGCCTGGGAACAGTACGCCCACAGTTATACGGCACCGGCCCGCCGATCGATCTGGATCGGACTTCTCGTTCTGGCGCTCGGGGTCATCGTCACGACCGGCCTGTATTCTTTGTCCGCCCCGATCGGTCTGTTCGTGGTCTTCTGGGCGGCGATGCTGTGGGGGCCGATCCTCATCATTCGGGCCGGTCGGCGGATGGACAAGGTCAACGCCGCGCTGATGGACAATCTGCGCGAGAATGCGCCCCGCGTCAAGGTCGAGCTCGACCGCCTCGCCTACGAGGCGTACCTGCGGTCGTTCCGGGCATCGTCGTGACTCCCTCGGAAGCGGCGGCCATTCTGAACGTGGGGGGTGGGGCATCCGTCGCCGATATCGACCGGGCGTTTCAGCGCCGGGCCCGCGCGTCACACCCGGACCGGTTTGTCGGGGCCACCGACGCCGATATTCGGGCGGCCACCGCCGAGTTCGTGCGCCTGATCGAAGCCCGCGACCTGATGCGTGCCGCCGCGCCCCGCGCCGCCCCGCGGCCGACAGAGCCGCGCGACCCGGCGGATGCGCCGCCCTCCGGCCGCCCCGGCGAGCCGCTCAGCTTCGCGGAATTCGTGCAGATTCGCGATGCCCGGGCCTGGCTGGCCCCGTCGGTGGCCCGGTCCACGACGTTTTGCGACGATGCGCCGAGTGGGGATGCGCCGCGCCGCGCCCACCACGAATGGGTCGTGCTGCCCGTCGTCTTCGTGGTGCTGACCGTGGCGATCTGGGGCCTGACGATTCTGCTGCCCGGCTGATTCAGCCTGTCGGCGCGGGCAGGGCCGCGCGCGCGAGGGCGTCGCGGCTGAGCAGGGCGGCACCGGCGACCGCGGCGGGCATCACGAACACCGCTGCCACGGGGATGAGGAACAAGAGGTAGGTGGCGACGCCGAAACCGAGGCTCGTGGCGCGGCGGCCGGCGAGCAGGGCCCGACGCTGACGCAGCGTGTAGCCGCGGGCATCGAAGGCGAGGCCGGTGAGTTCGAGGGCGAGGATCCAGCCGCCGAACAGGGCGCCGAGGGTGAACGCGAGCAGGCCGCCGACCACCGGGATCAGGCCGCAGACCAGGATGACGAGACCGACGAGTACGACCGGGGCGAGCAGGCGGAGGGCATCGGCAACGGCCCGCAGCACCGAGCGCACGAGACCGGTGCTGCTCTCGGCCGGCGCGTCGCCGAGACGGGCTTCGACCGAACGCCAGATGCGCTCATAGAAGGGGTCGCCGACGAGCAGGGTGACGGCGACATAGGTATAGGAGAGCAGCACGATGCTGCCGATCACGACGACCGCCGCGACCGCGAAGCGCACGGCCGTGCGCCACGGCTCGGCCCAGCCCGCCGCGAAAGGGGTCGCCCACTCCGCGATGCCGCTCAGGTTGATCGCCAGGAACACGATGCCGACGACATAGACGGCCCCGACGATCAGCGCCGGGATGGCGCCGATAAGCATGAGGCGCGGCGAGGTGATCCACATCGAGAAGCCCTTGCCGAGGAATCCCACGCCGGCGAGGGCCTGGCGCACGGGGCCGGGGCTGGGTGGGGGTGGCATCGGCTGCATCCGTCCAGATTATCGCGGCCCGGAATATCACGACGAGCGCCGGGCGCCGGCGGCTGGGAATCCGCCACGAGCAGGACGTCCTCGGTGCACTGGGGTGTACAGCGGGCGGCCACGCGGCGTACCCTCGGGCGTATGGATCAGCTGTCTGAGGGATGGACCGAATGAGTCGCGTGTGGTTGCGGTGGATGCCCGCCGTTGTGGTTCCCGCGGTGATCGCCGTGGCTGTGGTGGCCGTTCCGCTGCAGGCCGGCGCTGTCGTCGACCTTCCGGACAAGACCGCCGCCGAGGTGCTCGCACTCGTCAGCGACAGCACCGTCTCGAGCTTCTCGGGCACGATCGAACAGACCTCGAACCTCGGCCTGCCCGACCTCGGTTCCGCCCTGTCGGGTATGTCGACCGGCTCGAGTGATTCCGGAACGGATGCCGCCGCATCCGCCGCCACGACCGCCCTCGAACTGCTGACCGGTTCGCACACCGCCCGGGTGTTCGCCGACGGCCCCGGCAACCTGCGGGTGCAGGTGATCGACCGTCTCGACGAGCGCAACCTGATCGTGAACGGTGACGAGGTCTGGTTCTACGACTCCGACAGCAATGAAGCGACCCACCTCAGCATTCCGGCCGGCACCGAAGCGGATGCCCGCGCCCAGCTCGAAGAGGCCAAGACGAAGGCTGCCGCCGAACTGGGTGAGATGCCGACCCCCGCCGAACTGGCCGACACCCTGCTCGCCGACCTGGATTCGAGCACCGAGGTGACCGTGGGCACCGACACCGCGATCGCCGGACGCGACGCCTACGAGCTGCGGCTGACCCCACGCACCGACGAAACGCTCGTCGCCTCGGCGTCGATCTTCGTCGACAGTGAGACCGGCATGCCGCTGAGCGTCAACGTGCGTGCCCAGGGCCAGCAGGACCCGGCGTTCCAGGTCGCGTTCACCGAGGTGAGTTTCACGGCACCGGATGCCGCGCTGTTCACCTTCACCCCGCCGGCCGGCGCCACCGTCACCGAGCAGGCCCTGCCCGATCATGACGGCACGTCAGACCACGACTTCGGCGAAAAACCGGCCGGAGACCTGCCCGTGACCGTGACCGGGGAGGGCTGGGCCGCCGTGGCCGAACTGCCTGCCGGAACGGTGGACGCGGAGGTGACGGCCTCGCCGCTCTTCACACAGGTCACGACCGCGATTACGGGCGGCTACCTGTTCTCCACCAGCCTGCTCAACGTGCTCGTCACCGATGACGGGCGGGTGCTCGCCGGATCCGTGCCCGTGGAGAGCCTGCAGGCTGCCGCCGCCGAGTGAGCGACCATCCGCACAGCGACGGCCTGGCGATTGAGACGCTTGAACTGACCAAGCGGTTCGGAAACCAGACCGTCGTCAACGCGGTAGACCTGCGCGTTCCCCGCGGCGCGGTCTACGGCTTTCTCGGCCCCAACGGCTCGGGCAAGACCACCACGATCCGCATGCTGCTGGGCCTCGCCGGCGCAACGAGCGGCCGGGTGCGGGTGCTCGGTGAAGACATGCCGAGCCGCCTGCAGCAGGTGCTCCCGCGGGTCGGCGCGCTCGTCGAGGGCCCCGCCTTCTATCCCTTTCTCTCGGGCTCGGCGAACCTGCACCGCCTCGACACCGCCGACCGTTTCGCCCCCGGGCGCACCCGCACGGCCCGGGTCGCCGAGGCCCTCGACCGGGTCGGGCTCTCCCACGCCGCCACCAAGAAGGTGCACGCCTACTCCCTCGGCATGAAGCAGCGCCTTGGCCTCGCCAACGCCCTGCTGATGCCCCGCGACCTGCTCGTGCTCGACGAACCCACCAACGGCCTCGACCCGCAGGGCACCCGCGAGGTGCGCAACCTGGTGCGGTCTCTCGCCGCCGGCGGCGCGACCGTGTTCGTCTCCAGTCACCTGCTCGCGGAGATTGAACAGGTCTGCACGCACGCCGCCGTGATGAGCGCCGGGTCGCTCGTGGCGTCCGGCACCCTCGACGAGCTGCGCCGGGTGGGCCAGGCCTTCGTGCGGCTGCGCACTCCCGACGTGGACATCGCCCGCGGCGTGCTGCTGCGGCTGGGACTGGCACCGACGGCTCTCGATGAGCAGGCCTCAGCGACGGATGTCGACGCGGCCACCGGCTGGACGGTCAGTGCGCCGCTCACCGACCGCAGCGTGACGCCTGAGGGCATCGTGGCCTCGCTCGTGGCCGCAAACGTGCGGGTGCGTGGCTTCGTGGTGGACGAGGCCAGCCTCGAAGATCGCTTCGTGGCGCTGACCGGGGAGGGTTTTGATGTCGTCCAGTAACCCCATCACCGAGGTTTCCCCGGCGGATGCCCCGGAGCGGGGCGCTGCGGGAGCGGCGTTCGGGTGGGCGCTGCTCGCCTCGGAGCTGGTGGTGCTGTTTCGCCGCCGCCGCACCATCGCGATGCTGCTCGCCCTTGCCCTGATCCCGATTCTGATCGCGGTCGCCGTGCGGCTCTCGAGCAACGAGGTCTCGGCCGGGCAGGGACCGCCGTTTCTCGACCGGATCACCCAGAACGGCCTCTTCGTGGGCATCACCGCGCTCGTCGTAGCGATTCCGCTCTTTCTGCCGCTGACGATCGGCGTCGCTGCGGGGGACACCATCGCCGGTGAGGCCGGCCTCGGCACGCTGCGATACCTGCTCGTCGCTCCGGCGGGGCGGGTGCGGCTGCTGCTCGTGAAATTCGCCGGCGCGGCGGCGTTCTGCCTGGTCGCGACCCTGACCGTGGTGATCACGGGCGCGATCATCGGGGCGATCCTCTTCCCCATCGGGCCGGTCACCCTGCTCTCGGGCGACACGATCAGCGTCGCGGACTCCGTCGGGCGATCACTGTTGATCGCGCTCTACGTGACCGTGTCGCTGCTCGGGCTGTCGGCGATCGGGCTGTTCATCTCAACCCTCACGACCGTGCCGGTCGGGGCGATGGCCGCGACGATCGTGGTCGCGGTGACCGCTCAAATTCTGGACGCCCTGCCACAGCTCGCGTGGCTGCATCCGTGGCTGTTCAGCCACTACTGGTTGGGATTCGCCGACATTCTGCGCCAGCCGATCCTGTGGGACTCCTTCAGCGACAACGCGCTGCTGCAGGGCGGCTACATCCTGGTCTTCGGGGCGCTCGCCTACGGCCGGTTCGCGACCAAAGACATCCTCTCCTGACCCGGCCCAGAATCAAGGCGTACGGTTTTCTTTAACGGATGTGCCCGCTAGGCTTAAAAGCCACGCCACACTCGGGGGAGAGCACCATGAGCCACAGAACTGCATCCGACGATCGTTCCAACACGGAAGCGGAGAGTGCCGCGGGCACGTCGCCCGCGGCCGACGGCCTGGTGCTGGGTCGAGTGCCGTGGCCGGCCGTGATCACCTTCGCCCTGCTGGCCTGTGGTCTTGCCTGGCTGGTCGCGTTGCCGCTGTGGCTCTCGGGAGACGGGCTGAGCCATCCGCTGGCCGGACTGCTGCTGCCCGCGATCATGTTCACCCCGCTGCTGGCAACCCTCGTGGTTGTGTTCTTCGTACAGAAGCCCCGGCCGCGACCGAGCAGCCAGTACCTCGGGCTGTGGCCACTGCGGCCGGCCAAGCGCACCATCTGGATGATCGTCGCCGGAATCTTCGGCAGCGGCCTGCTCGTCGTGGCCGGGGTATTCCTCGCCGCCGGTCTCGGACTGGTCGAGCTCGACGTGGTCACCTTCTCGGGCTTTGCCGCGGTGCTCGAAGCCGCGAGCCCGGGCGGAGTACCCATACCCGTGGGCACGGTCGTTCTGCTGCAGCTGCTGCTGATTCCGCTGGCCGCACTGTTCAACGGCATCTTCGCCCTCGGTGAGGAGATCGGTTGGCGCGGCTGGCTGCTGCCGAGCCTGCTCCCGCTCGGAACCTGGCCCGCGCTGCTGCTCACCGGCCTGCTCTGGGGCCTGTGGCACAGCCCGCTCATCCTGCTCGGCTACAACTTCGCCCAGCCCAACCTGCTCGGGGTCGCCATGATGGTCGGCGGCTGCGTCTTCTACGGCGTGCTGCTCGGCTGGCTGCGCCTGCGCACCGGATCGATCTGGCCCGCCGTGTTCGCCCACGGTGCCTTCAACGCGACGGCCGGTTTTCTGGGCCTGGTCATCGCCGTCGACTCGGTCGCCGACCCGGTCGCCGTGGGTCCGCTCGGCTGGGTGGCCTGGATCATGATGGCCGCCGTCATCATGTCGCTCGTGCTGGCCGGCCAGTTTCGCACGCAGCCGTCGTTGCAGCGCCGCGTTCGGCCCGTCGCGTAGGGCCTGGCTCGGGTCGGGCCTGACTCGCGTAGGGTCGTAGGCACCGCGACATTCAGACCCAGGGATTCGACCGTTGACCCACAGCTATCCGCTGCACCAGGACATTCAGGCCCAGTGCCTGTGTTGCCTGAGCGCGCAACCGTTCACCTTCACCTCGACCACCGACCAGGTCGTCTGCCCGCAGTGCGTGCGCCACATCGGCTCGGAGAAATCCGAACGCCGCGACCGTGAGCACGTCACCGCGTGGGCAGCCCGCTTCGCCGAGGAACAGGAGGCCAACACCGATTTCGCCGCCGCTTCGGTCGCCGTGATCGGCGGTAAGGACACCGAGATCGCGGGCCTGGCCGAACAGGTCGCCCAGCTCGGCAAGGTCGTCACCGGCAACTTCGACCACACCGCTGTGGGCGGGGTGCGGGCGCTGCTCGAGAACGACCTGATCAAACGCGCCGAGCGCAAGGGTCAGCTCGCCGGCAAGCAGGTGGACTGGGCCATGGCGGTGATTTGGCGGCTGAACGCGCTGCACCGGGTCGACCCGGAGCATCCGCAGCTCTGCGTCTGTGGAAAATCGAGTGTGCGCTGCGCCGAACTGGCAGCCCTCGAACCGCTCCGCCAGGCGCTCGAGGACTGGGAGAGCAAGAACCTGCGCCTCGCCCGCAGCGGGCAACGACACGGCCTGCCGGCCGAGCACCCCGGCCTCACGACGTAGCCCGAGCTACCGACCAGAGAATGCACAAACGCACCCCCACCAACCGGCGAGGGTGCGTTTCTGCAGCGAAGGGCTAGTGCGCGTACGCGCTCTCGGGCGACTCCACCGGGCGCCGCACCAGGAACGCGGCGGGAATCGCGAGCAGCGAGATGCACGCGCCGACCACAAAAGCGGCGTGCACACCGGATGCCGTCGCCGACACCTCCGAGATTCCCTCGGCCGTGAGCGTCGCGATCTGGGCGCTCATGACCGCGATGAACAGGGCCGTTCCGATTGCTCCGGCCAGCTGCTGCACGGTACCGACCACGGCGCTGCCGTGCGAGTACAACGACGGACGCAGCGAGCCGAGGCCCGAGGTGAACAGCGGGGTGAAGATGAACGCGAGGCCGGCGCTCATCGCGACGTGCGCGATCAGCAGCATCCAGGGTTCGGTGCGCTCGGTCATCAGTGTCATCGACCAGAGCGCGGCGCTGACCACGATGGTGCCGGGAACCAGCAGCACGGTGGGGCCGAAGCGGTCGAAGATACGACCCACGAACGGCGCCAGGATGCCCATGGTCAGGCCGCCGGGCAGCAGCAGCAGGCCGGTGGCGAGGGCATCGAGGCCGAGCACGGTCTGCATGTAGATCGGCAGCAGGATGATGGTTCCGAACAGCGCCATCATGCTCACGCTGAGCATGAGCACCACGGTGGTGAAGGTGCGGGACGTGAAGGTGCGCAGATCGAGCAGGGCCCGGTCGGTGCGCTGCAGGAACAGCTGGCGCAGCACAAACCCGGCGAGGGCCACGACCCCGACGCCGAGGGGCAGCCAGCCGGCCGAGCTTGACGAGAGGTTGCTGAGGCCGTAGACGAAGCCACCGAAACCGAAGGCCGACAGCACGACCGAGAACACGTCGAGCGGAACGGCCCGCGGAGTGGAGACGTTCTTGATGCGTGCGGCGCCGAGGGCCAGCGCGCCGAGGGCGATTGGCAGCACGAGGATGAACATCCAGCGCCAGTCGAGCACGCTCAGGATGATTCCGGAGATGGTCGGGCCGATGGCGGGGGCGACGGAGATGACGATGGAAATGTTGCCCATGGTCTTACCGCGAGAGGATGCGGGTACCAGCGTCATGACGGTCGTCATGAGCAGCGGCATCATGATCGCGGTTCCCGTGGCCTGCACGATGCGGCCGACCAGCAGCACCTCGAAGCCCGGCGCGATCGCGGCGATCAGGGTGCCGGCGCTGAACAGGGCCATCGCGGCCATGAAGACCGGGCGGGTGTTGAAGCGCTGCAGCAGGAATCCGGTGATCGGGATGACGACGGCCATGGTGAGCATGAACGCCGTGGTCAACCACTGCGCGGCGGTCGCCGTGATGCTGAGGTCGGTCATGAGGTGTGGCAGCGCGACACCCATGATCGTTTCGTTGAGGATGACCACGAACGCGGAGACGAGCAACAGCCGAATGACCAGCTGGTTGCGGGCGTCGTGCTTCGGGTCGGTGTGCTCGTTGTAGGCGTCGGCCGGGGTCTGCACGGCCCGGGCATTCGTCACGGTCGGCTGGGGACCGGTGAGTGTGGATTCGGTGATGGTGGTTCCTTGCTACGGCATTGATGTGGTTGGTGGTGCCGCCGGCCCACGGTGTGGATCACGATCTGCACTCTGAGCCACAGCGCCCACGCCGGCCTGATTATTCCCGATAACGGGTGAACAATCGGGGGCGATGCGGGCAACCGACTGGGCGAACAGAGCCTGAAGTCGTTGTATTCCGGGATCGGCATAGGTCGATTCCCGGGTGACCAGGTAGTCGTGGCGCACGATGGGCATTCGAAGCGGATGCAGCGTCACGCCCGCGGGCACGCGTGCGACCGCGAAGTGCGGCACGAGGGCCACTCCTACGCCGGCCGCGACCAGGGCCAGCGAGACCGCGAAATCGGTCGCCTCGGCGACCGCTCGGGGAGCGAATCCGGCCAGGCCGCAGGCCCGTTGCACCATCTCGTGGCAGGCCCAGCTGCGGTGCGGGATGATCCAGGGGTGGCGGGCGAAGTCGCGCAGGTCGGCCGGCACCGGGCCGGTGCCGGCGGGCGTGGGGGCGGCCGGGTCGTCGGCTCGCACAGCGAGCCAGACCGGCTCGGTGGCCAGCGGAACGGCCACATATCCCGTGAATGCCGTTTGTGGCATATTCGAGTAGGCGTGGGTGAGCGCGAGTTCTACGCTGCCGGCGGCGAGGGCCGGCAGGGCGTCCTGAGGCTCGAGCTCGAGCAGTTCCATGCTCAGGCCGAGTTCGGGCCGCTCCAGCAGGGTTCGCCAGGTATCGGCGACGATCGTGCGGGCGATCGAGGGGAAGGCCGCGACACGGTAGGTGCCGGCTGTACCCCCGCGCAGGGCGGCGACCTCCATCTCAGCGAGCGACAGGCGGTCGACGAGGTCGCGGCCGTGCCGGGCCAGCAGTCGACCGGCGGGGGTGAGGGCGAGCGTGCGGCCGTGGCGTTCGGTGAGCGTGAGTCCCACGTCACGCTCGAGAGTGGCGAGCTGCATCGACACTCCGGGCGCGGTGAGGTGCAGCTCGACCGCGACGGCGGCGATCGTGCCGAGGCGGTCGAGCGCGGCGAGCATGCGAAGTTTTCTGACATCTAACACATCAACCATCCTTAGGTGAAGTGGCAGTAAAAGTAAATGGATGTTTGCTCTTGGGTTCGGCACACTGGGTGCATGACCTCCTCCCGCACCTCTGTTGTCCTGGCCGGCCTCGGCGTGGTGGTGCTCTGGGCGAGCGCGTTCCCCGCCATTCGGGTGGCCGCCCCCGAGCTCGGGGTGCTCGGCCTGTCCCTCGCTCGGCTCGGCATCGCGGCCGTCGCCCTGCTCGTGCTCGCGCCGCTCATGACGGTGCGCCTGCCCGCCCGGCGGGACGTGCCGCTCATCCTCGCCTGCGGCTTTTTCGGCATGGCCGCCTACCAGGTGCTGCTGAACTGGGGCGAGTTCTACGTGCCGGCCGGCACGGCGAGCATCATCGTGGCGGCGGCGCCGCTCGTGAGCGTGGCCATCGCGGCCGGCGTGTTCGGCGAACGACTGACCGCGCTGAAGATCGTCGGCAGCGCGATCGCCCTCACCGGCGTCGTGATGGTGTCCCTGGCGCGGTCGGGGTTCACCCTGTCGGCCGCGGTGTGGATCCTGGTGGCGGCGATGGTCGTGCAGGGTGTCTACCATCCGCTGACCAAACCCCTGCTGAAGCGCTATTCGAGCCTTGAGGTCGCCACCTACGGCATGATCGCCGGCTCGGTCATGTTGCTGCCGTGCCTGCCGTTCGCGTGGGCCGACCTGCTGGCGGCGAACGCATCCGCCTGGGGCGCGGCCGTGTACCTGGGGCTGCTGCCCTCCGCTCTCGGCTTCGTGCTGTGGGGCTTCGCTGCGGCCCGGCTGCCCGTTGCGGCGGCGACGTCACTGCTGTACCTGGTGCCGCCGGTCGCCGTGCTGATCGCGTTCGTCTGGCTGGGGGAACTGCCGTATCTGAGTGAACTGGTCGGCGGGGCCGTGGTCATCCTCGGGGTCGCGACGATGAGCATCCGTCGCCGGCAGTTACGGGTGCAGGGCCGCGCTCAGGTAGGGGGCGGTGGCGCTCGTGGGGTGGGCGGCGACGTGCGCGGGGGTGCCGGCGACCTGGATGCGGCCACCGGCATCGCCACCGGAGGGCCCAAGGTCGATCACCCAGTCGGCGGCGGCGACCACCCGCATGTCGTGCTCGACGACGACGACCGTGTTGCCGGCGTCGACGAGCCGGTTCAGCTGCGCGAGCAGTAGCTCCACGTCGGCCGGGTGCAGCCCGGTCGTCGGCTCGTCGAGCAGGTAGAGCGTGTGGCCGCGGCGGGCGCGCTGCAGCTCGGTCGCGAGCTTGATGCGCTGCGCCTCGCCGCCGGAGAGTTCGGTGGCGGGCTGGCCGAGCCGCAGGTAGCCGAGGCCTACCTCGCGCAGGGTGGCCAGGCTGCGGGCAGCGGATGCGACATCCCCGAGAAAGTCGGCGGCGGCGTCCACCGTGAGGCCGAGCACCTCGGCGATGGTCTTGCCGCGGTAGGTCACCTCGAGGGTTTCGGGGTTGTAGCGGGATCCGAGGCAGTCGGGGCAGGGCGCGTAGCTGCCGGGCAAAAACAGCAGCCCGACGGCGACTGAGCCTTCGCCGAGGCAGGTCGGGCAGCGGCCGCCGACGACGTTGAACGAGAACCGGCCGGCGCCGAACCCGCGGCTCTTCGCGGCGTCGGTCGCGGCGAACGCGACCCGCACGGCGTCGAAGAGACCGGTGTAGGTGGCGAGGTTGGACCGCGGGGTGCGGCCGATCGGCTTCTGGTCGACCCGCACCAACCGATCGACGGCGTCGAGGCCGTCGATGCGCTCGACGGTGACACCCTCGTCGGGTTCGACGCGGGCCTCAGTGCCTTCGGTGTCGCCGGTGTCGTCGGTGGTGTCGGCGTCGTCGGGCGTGGCGTCTGCTCCAGGGTGCAGGCGTTCGCCGACGGCCTCGGCGAGCACCTGGCTGACCAGCGTGGACTTGCCCGAACCGGAGACGCCGGTGACCGCGGTCAGCACGCCGAGCGGGAATTCGGCGTCGAGGGCGCGCAGGTTGTGCCGGGTGATGCCGTGCAGGGTGAGCCAGGCGTGGGGCTGCCGCAGGGTGTGGGCGACGGTGACGCTCGCCGGGGCAGCGGCCGGAAACAGGTAGTCGCGGGTGACGGACTCGGGCACGTCGGCCAGCCCGGCGGTCGGACCGCTGTAGAGCACGACCCCGCCGCCCTCGCCGGCGCGTGGGCCCACGTCGATGACCCAGTCCGCCTGCGCCACGACCTGCATGTTGTGCTCCACGACGAAGACCGAATTGCCCGAGAGCTTCAGCTGCTCGAGTACCACGAGCAACGGCTCGGCGTCGGCGGGGTGCAGCCCGGCCGAGGGCTCGTCGAGCACGTAGATCACGCCGAACAGGCCCGACCGCAGCTGCGTCGCGATGCGCAGGCGCTGCATCTCACCGGGCGAGAGGGTGGGGGTGGCCCGGCCCAGGCTCAGATAGCCGAGGCCGAGGTCGAGCAGCACGTCGATTCGGCGGCCAAGGTCGGCGGTGATCGTGGCGGCGACCTCGCTCGACTCGGCGCCGCTGCGGAGCACCCCGACCAGCTGCGACATCGGCAGCGCGTTCAACTGCGCGATGCTCTGGCCGGCGAACGTCACCGCGAGGGCATCCGGGCGCAGGCCCGCGCCGCCGCACAGTGGGCACGGGCCGGTCTCCACGTAGCGCAGTACGCGGGCGCGCACGCTCTGGCTCTTCGAGTCGGCGAGGGTGTGCAGCACATAGCTTTTCGCGCTCCAGAACCGGCCCTGGTACGGCTTGGCGATGCGGTCACGCTGCGGGGTGACCTGCACGACGGGCTGTTCCTCGGTGAAGAGGATCCAGTCCCGGGTCGCCCGATCGAGGCGCTGCCAGGGCGTGTCGACGTCGTAGCCGAGCTCGATCAGGATGTCGCGCAGGTTCTTGCCCTGCCAGGCTCCCGGCCAGGCCTCGATCGCACCGTCGCGGATGCTGAGGCTCGGGTCGGGCACGAGCGAGGCTTCGGTTACGGTGTGCGCCATGCCGAGGCCGTGACACTCGGGGCAGGCGCCCATGGCGGTGTTCGGTGAGAACGAGTCGGATTCGAGGCGACCGGCGGAATCCGCCGGGTACAGGCCGGCGCGGGAGAACAGCATCCGCAGCGAATTGGACAGGGTGGTGACGGTGCCGACGCTCGACCGGGAACTCGGGGTGCCGCGGCGCTGCTGCAGGGCGACCGCCGGCGGCAGGCCGGTGATCTCATCGACGTGCGGGGTGTGGCCCTGTTGGATCAGCCGGCGCGCGTAGGGCGCGACCGATTCGAAGAACCGGCGCTGGGCCTCGGCGAAGATGGTGCCGAAGGCGAGGCTGGACTTGCCCGAGCCGCTGACCCCGGTGAAGGCGACGATCGCATCGCGGGGCACGTCGACGTCGACGCCCTGCAGGTTGTTCTCGCGGGCGCCGCGCACGCGCACGAAACCGCCGCGCAGGTTCGGGGCGGGGTCGGTGACGGATGCGTCGGGTGCGGGGTAGGGCTGCATTCGGTCCACTTTACGCACCGATTTTGGGCGTTTGGGGTCAGACAACCCGAGCTGCCGGTGCGGCGCCCGCGGTAATATACAGGAGCGCGGTTCTTTTGCCTTCGGGCGGAGCATGCGGGTCACCTGTGGCGCTGACCGGGTGGGTCCGCGTTGCTGCCACAGAATGCCTGTTGAACCAGAGACTGCGAGAACCCGTGATGACCGACGCACCGCACGACCCGCTCCTGCACACGGCATCGGAACTGCGCTGGGAAGCACTCAAGCGCGATTTCGTGCTGCGCCGTCACCATGCCCTCGGCGCCCGGCCCGTGCTCACCGCGCCGTCGGTCGAACAGGCTGTGCAGGCGGAAGAGGCGGAAGAGGCGGAAGAGGCCAACCAGGCCGACCAGGCCAGCGCGGACGCGCGGGCCTAGCCGCGCGGACTAGGGGCGGTGCCGCCGCACAAGGTTGACCGGCATCGTCTTCATCGGTTCGCGCATCAGCATCAACTCGCGGGCGTGCGCGTCCAGGTTCAGGTCCTGCTCGGTGGTCAGGGGCAGTGGCGCGACGGCTTCGGCCCGGCCGTCGGTGCCGACCGACACGAAGATGCTCATGCACTGTGTCGTCAGCTGAAGGTCGTCTGGGGTGAGGGGGCTGCCGGAGCGCACCCGCACGCTGATGTGCATGCTGCGCGCGCCGGTGCGGATCATCTGGGCGTCGACCTCGACGATGTGGCCGATGTGGATCGGCCGATAGAAGTGGATGCCGCCGGCATAGACGGCGACGGCGGCTTCGGAACTCCAGCTGGCCGCGCACGCGTAGGCGGCCTCGTCGATCCAGCGCATGACGGTTCCACCGTGGGCATTGCCGCCCCAGTTGGCGTCAGCTGGGTCGGCGAGAAAGCGGAACACCGTGCGCGGGGCGGTGCCGCCGACGGCATATTCCTGCGCGCGCATGGACGCCTGGATGCGCTTGCGCGGCTCGAGCCGGTCCATGGCATTCGCCTGCAGGGCGCGGTCGGCGTCGTTTTCCGGTTGCCAGGTGGGCACTTCACGGGGCTTGCCGGCGTCGTCGATCGCGACAAAAACCAGGATGCAGTGCGTGGCGGGGGTGAAGGCGCGTTCGCGGACATCCGTCGTCTCGACCGTGACGAGCACCTGCATGCTCGTGCGTCCGGTGTGGATGATGCGCGCGTGCACCTCGACGAGGTGGCCGGATTCGATCGGGCGGGTGAAGTGCACGTTGCCGACGTAGGCGGTGACGCAGAAGGAGGCTGCCCAGCCGACCGCGCACGCGTATCCGGCCTTGTCGATCCACTCGAGAACGCTGCCGGCGGCGACGGTGGTGCCCGCCGCGGTGACATCCTGCGGCACGGCCATGAACCGCAGGGTGATGCGATCGCTGTGGCGGGGTTCGGTGGTTTCGGGCTGGACGAGCGGGTTGGCTGGATCGGGCATGGGTGTCTCCTGGTGCTTGTGGTCTACATCAAGAGTCACACACCCCGGTCGCGCGTTCCGTGCAGCGCGCACTCCCGAGCATGCGCTACCCTACACAGGGTCTACCCCCGACAGTCAGGAACCTTCATGCAGCCCATGCTCTTCGGCATCGATTTTCTCGACTCGGAGTGGCTGATCGGATGGTTCGGCTCGTTCGTTCTGCTCGGCGTCGCCGCGGTTGTGTTCATCGAAACCGGCTTTCTCGTGCTGTCGTTCCTTCCGGGTGACTCCCTGCTCTTCACTGTCGGCCTTCTGACCGCGACCGGCGACGTGCCGTTCCCGATCTGGGTCACCTGCCTCGTCATCTTCATCGCCGCTTTCTCGGGCGACCAGCTCGCCTACTACATCGGCCGCAAGGCCGGGCCGGCGGTGTTCTCGCGGGAGAAGAACCGCTTCTTCAACCCGAAGAACGTGGAGCGCACCAACGCCTTCTTCGTCAAGCACGGCGGCAAGGCGATCATCATCGCCCGTTTCCTGCCGGTGTTTCGGGCGTTTGTGCCGGTCGCGGCGGGTGTCGGCCACATGAAATACCGCACCTTCATGCTCTTCAACATGATCGGGGCGTTCGCCTGGGGTGTCGGCCTGACCATGGTCGGATTTCTGCTCGGCCAGATCGAATTCGTCGAGAAGTACTCCGAGTACTTCATCATCGCGATCGTGCTGCTGTCGGGGCTGCCGATCCTATCCGAGCTGTACAAGGCGGCCAACGCGACGCGCAAGGAGCGGAAAGCGGCGGCATCCGTCAGCCCGACCCTGCCCGCGGACCTCGTCGAGCCCACGGAGCCTCGCGAGCCGGCCGTTCGCGACTAGCGGGCGTCGCGCGGGCGGTTACAGCCGGGCGAGGGTGTCGATGTCCTCGAGGAATTCGGCGGCGACCTGCGGTGAGACCGTTGTGCGGGTCGCGAGGATCGCGCTCCGGTAGTCGGCGGTGCTCGGTCCGGTGATGGCGTCCGAGCCCTTCCCGGTGGTCGGAGCATCCGCGCCGTCTTCGACATCCGCCGGGCGCCCAAACAGGGCCCGTTCGAGCGCTTCCTGTGAGGCCCGACGAGCCGCGTATTCGATGTCGGCGGGGGAGAACCCGTCGGTCGCCGTGACGAGGGCTTCGAGGTCGACCGTGCCGGTGACGGCCTCGGGAATGTAGCGCTCCCAGATCGCCCGGCGGGCGGCCTGGTCGGGCAGCCCGATCGGAATCACGTAGTCGAACCGGCCGTGGCGCAGAAACGCGGAATCGAGGGCGCGAACGAAGTTCGTCGCGCAGACCAGTAGCCGGCCCGGCTGCTCGCGGAACGCCGGGATGATCTTGAGCAGCTCGTTGGTCACGCCCTGCAGGGCCGACGGCGGCTCGCCGCCGCGCTGGGCGGCGATCTCCTCGACCTCGTCGATGAAGACGACCGCGTGTTCCAGCTCGGAAATCTTGATGAACGTCTCGCGCAGCGCCCCGGCCAGGCCCTTGGGGTCGGCGGCGAGCCGTGACGGGAAGACCTCGACGAAGGGCCACTCGAGCCGGGACGCGATCGCCTTGGCGAAAGTGGTCTTGCCGGTGCCGGGAGGACCGAACAGAACGACGGCCTTGGGTGGCACCACGCCGAACTCCTCGGCCTTGTCGGGGTTGGCGAGCGGCATCACGAGGCGTCGTTCGAGAAGCTCTTTCTCACGCTTCATACCGCCGACCGCGGTCCACAGGTCGCGGGAGAGCACCCGGCCGCCGAGCTCGGAGAGGGCCTTCAGCTCCTCGCGCTGCACCGGGATGTGGCGTTCGAAGTAGCGCAGGTTCTTCTTCACCTCGAAGCCGCGGTTGAGGAAGGCGTCGACCCTGCTCGCCGATTCGGGCATCAGCGCCGACAGCTTCGTGAGGCCGTAGGGCGCCATCCGGTTCTCGAGAGCGGCGAGCATGGCCGAGCCGATGCCCTGGCTCTGCCACTTCTGCGCGGTCGCGAGAAAGACGATCCAGCCCTGCGCGTGGGCGGCGCGGCCGACGGCAACCCCGACGAGTTCCTCGCCGTGCATCGCGACGATGGCGTGGTCCTTCTGGCAGCTCGCGAGTACTTCGGGCAGGCCGTAGACCGGTTCGGTCTTGGCGGCCTTGATCTCCTCCCAGAGGCGCAGCACGCCGTCAAGGTCGTCGGAGTGGAAATCGCGTAAACGCCAGCCGGTCATGAAAGCTCCCTTGGTCCTGCCTCCCAACCTAGGGCACGCAGCAAAAGCGCAGAGTGTGACGCGGTGTTGCGGGCGGGGGTGCGTTCCCAGGTGGATTTCGACAGGCTGGCGCCATGCCTCGACAGATTCGCTTCAACGCCTTTGACATGAACTGCGTCGCGCACCAGTCCTCCGGGCTGTGGCGGCACCCCGACGACCGCTCCCAGAACTACACCGACCTGGAGTATTGGACCCAGCTCGCCCAGACCCTCGAACGCGGTCGCTTCGACGGCATCTTCCTCGCCGACGTGCTCGGCACCTACGACGTCTACGGCGGCACCAACGAGGCCGCGATTCGGAACGGCGCGCAGATTCCGGTGGCGGATCCGCTGCTC
This sequence comes from Cryobacterium melibiosiphilum, assembly GCF_003602235.1. Taxonomy (GTDB): domain Bacteria; phylum Actinomycetota; class Actinomycetes; order Actinomycetales; family Microbacteriaceae; genus Cryobacterium; species Cryobacterium melibiosiphilum. Next base: position 67,894 of record NZ_QZVS01000092.1, on the reverse strand, counting down.
GTGATTCCCGCGATGGCCTACGTGACCGAGCACCTCGGATTCGGCGTCACCGCCGGCACGGCCTACGAACACCCGTATCCCTTCGCCCGGCGGATGTCGACTCTCGACCACCTGACGAAGGGTCGCGTGGGCTGGAACGTGGTCACCGGCTACCTGCCGTCCGCCGCCCGCAACCTCGGCAACGAGGACCAGCTGGCCCACGACGACCGCTACGACCACGCCGACGAGTACCTGGAGGTGCTCTACAAGCTGTGGGAGGGCTCCTGGGAGGACGACGCGGTCGTGCGCGACCGGGAGACCGGCGTGTTCACCGACCCGTCGAAGGTGCACTCGATCAATCACGCGGGGAAGCACTTCACCGTGCCCGGTATTCATCTGTCGGAACCGTCTGCGCAGCGCACGCCCGTGATCTACCAGGCCGGGGCATCCGCTCGGGGAATCGCGTTCGCTGCCGGAAACGCCGAGGCGATCTTTGTGGCCGCGTCGACGAAGCCCGGGCTGAAGGCCACCGTCACCAAGATTCGGGACGCGCTCGAGGCCGCCGGCCGTGACCGGTATTCGGCGAAGATCTACACGCTGCTGACGATCATCACCGACGAGACACCCGAGAAAGCGGAAGCGAAATACCGCGACTACCTGAGCTACGCGAGCGAGGAGGGTGCGCTCGTCTTCATGAGTGGCTGGATGGGCGTCGACCTCTCGACCTATGACCTCGACGAGCCGATCGGTAACGTGAAGAGCAACGCGATCCAGTCGACGGTGGCCAACTTTCAGGCCGCACGGCCCGACGGCGGCGAGTGGACCGTGGGCGACATCGCCCGCGCGGGAGCGATCGGCGGGCTCGGCCCGTTCATCGTGGGCTCCGGGGTGGAGATCGCCGACCAGCTCGAAGAGTGGGTCGCGGAGACCGACGTGGACGGCTTCAACCTGGCCTACGCGATCACCCCGGGCACCTTTGAAGACGTCGTTACGTGGGTGGTGCCGGAGCTGCAGAAGCGCGGCGTGTACCCCACGGAGTACGCCGACGGCACCCTGCGGCAGAAGCTGCACGGCCGCGGCGACCGCCTGCCCGAGGAACACCGCGGCGCGGGGTACCGGGTCGGGGCCGGCGTGCTCGCCGGGTAGCCCGGCGGCATTCTCGTGGCGTGAGTCCCGCGTAACGGCGCAGCACCCGCGCTGCGAACGGCCGTTCAAGGGCGGTCGGGAGGTGCGCGGGGAGTGCTTCACCCGCGACTACCCGCGTAGCTCGGTCGGACCGCGGTTGACTACCGGCAGGGTATGGGAGGCTCGGGGCATGGCCTCGACTCCAGCCCCTTCCCCGCAGCAGCCAGCACAGCAGCACCTTGGTGCCGCCCAACATCTGAGTGCCGCCGAACTCATCGACGTGGCCGTCGACCCGGAGTCGTTCGTGAGCTGGGACGTGCCGGTGCCCGACCCGGCCGACGACGCCACGATCGACGCGGGCTACCGCGCAGACCTCGGGCGCGCCCGGGCCCGCAGCGCATGCGACGAGGCGGTTGTGACCGGCGAAGGCCGCATCCGTGGTCGGCGGGTTGGGGTGATCGTGAGCGAGTTCGCGTTTCTCGCCGGGTCGATCGGGCAGGCCGCCGCTGACCGGATCGTGGCCGCCGTGGAACGGGCGACCCGGGAGGGACTGCCTCTGCTGGCCGGACCGGCCTCGGGCGGAACCCGCATGCAGGAGGGCACCCTCGCGTTTCTGACGATGGTGCGCATCACCGCGGCCGTGCGCGCGCACCGGCAGGCCGGCCTGCCCTACCTGGTGTACCTGCGGCACCCGACAACCGGCGGGGTGATGGCCTCGTGGGGGTCGCTCGGACACATGACCGTCGCCGAACCCGGCGCACTGCTCGGCTTTCTCGGCCCGCGGGTCTTCGAGGCCCTCTACGGCCGGCCGTTTCCGACCGGGGTGCAGGTCGCCGAAAATCTCTTCGACAAGGGGCTGATCGACGCGGTGGTCGCGCCCGCGCAGCTGCCCGAGGTTCTGCACCGGGCGCTGGGGATCCTGGTGCCGGCATCCGCTGCCCCGGTGCCGGAGCCGGCCACGCTCACGGTGCGGCCGGCGACGGTCTCGGCATGGGACTCCGTGCTGATCTCGCGCAACCCGAAACGGCCTGACCTGCGCCAGCTGCTCGCCTTCGGTGCCAGTGACGCCCTGCCGCTGAACGGCACCGGGCAGGGCGAGAAGGACCCGGGGCTGCTGCTCGCGATCGCGCGGTTCGGCGCCCAGTCCTGCGTGGTGCTCGGGCACAATCGGCGCCGGCCCTCGCAGGACAACGCGATGGGGCCGGCGAGCCTCCGCGAGGCCCGCCGGGGCATGCGGCTGGCCGAAGAGCTGCACCTGCCCCTGCTGACCGTGATCGACACCGCCGGGGCGGCGCTCTCGCAGGAAGCGGAGGAGGGTGGCCTCGCCGGGGAGATCGCCCGCTCGCTGCACGACCTGATCGGGTTGCGCGCGCCGAGCGTGTCGGTGCTGCTCGGTCAGGGCGCCGGCGGCGGGGCGCTCGCGCTGCTGCCCGCCGACCGCACCCTCGCCGCGCAGCATGCCTGGCTGTCGCCGCTGCCGCCGGAAGGCGCGAGCGCGATCGTGCACCGCAGCGTCGACTTCGCGTCGGAGATGAGCGCCGCGCAGGGAGTGCACGGGGCGGCCCTCTGGGCGAACGGGCTGGTCGACCACCTCGTCGACGAACGGCCCGACGCGGCCCTCGAGGCTCGTGCCTTTTGCGAGCGGATGTCCCGGGCCATCGAATACGAACTCTCCCGCCTGCGCGCGGTGCCGATCGACGAGCTGCTCGCGGAGCGGGTGCAGAAGTACCGCGACCTCGGGCGCGGCTGAGCCGGTGGCGCGTTCCGTGAGGCGCGGACTTCGTGCCTTCGTGGCGTGGTTGAGGGTGTGAAGTCCGTACCTCAGTGGGCGGGCGGGGGTTTGGGCGGCGCGGGCGGTGGGTGGGGCATGTGGTGACGCACGAGGTGCGGAGGCGGCGGCCCGTGCGGTGTTGGTGCTGGTGCTGGTGCTGGTGCTGGTGGTGGTGAGCGCTGGGCGGGCACTGTTGCGGCGCCAACCGAGGGGGCGGCCGTGTCGGTGGTGGGGGCATCCGTCGTCGTGACGGGTGTGGTCGTGAATATGCCGAAATAGGAATATAGCTGCTGTTCGTCGTCGGAGCGAGCCTCGGTCGCTGTCGATGCGTGGGCCACCACGGATGCGGGTGCGGTCGTAGGCCACGAGGATGCGGGATCCGTCGATGCGGGCACCGCTCAGCGGCACGAAGGACTCGGCCATGCCGAAGAGTCCGGTGCGCACGGTCACGAAGGCGGGGTCGCCGGAGTCCTCCCCGAGGAAGACCTGCTCGACGGAGCCGAGGCGGGTGCCGTCGCTCGAGACCACGATGCCGCCATTGGCGACGATGTCGTCGATTCCGGCCAGAGTGATCATGGTTCATTGTCACCCGCCAGAGCTGAGACGCAAGCCCCCGGTCAGGAGACGAGAATCAGGGCGAGGATGCTCAGCCCCACCGTGAGCGGGGCGAGGCCCAGGCCGAAGATGGCGTAGGCGAGCCAGCTGATCTGCACATTCATCGCGCGCAGCCGGTCGTGCCAGAGCAGGGTCGCGAGCGACGCCCACGGCGCGATGAGCGGCCCCGCGTTGACCCCCACGAGCAGGGCGAGCAGCCGGGTCGTGCTGTTGACGATCGGTTCCAGGGCGAGATAGGCGGGCAGGTTGTTGACGAGATTGGCGCCGACGAGTCCGGAGGCGCCGAGCCGCAGCAGGTCACCGGGGGAGTCGCCGGTGCCGGCGACTCCCCCGACAAGCTGCGGCAGGCCCAGGTTCTGCAGCGCCGCCATCATCAGAAAGAGCCCGCTCGCGAAGACGAGCAGCGACCACGGCACGAGGCCGAAGCGAATGACGCTTCGTCGGCGCACGAGAAAGGCGGCGAGTAGCACGACCGCGGCGACGGATGCCGGCAGCCAGACTTCCAGGCCCGACACCAGCGCGGGGAGCAGCGCGAAGAGCACGGCCGCGCTGAGCCCGAGCAGTACCCGGTCGGGGCCGGCCGGAGCGGTGATGCTCGAAGTGGCGGTCGAGGACGGGCCGGGCGAACTGCCCGGCTCGGTCGAGGGCGGCAGGATGCGGCGAACGGGCACCGTGGCGTAGCGCTTGCCGAGTTGGGCGCGAAAGAGCGCCGCGACGACGATCATCGGAACGAGGCTCGCTACGAGCGCGGGGGCAGCCATCAGGCCGGCGAAGGCGAGCGGGGACAGGCCGTCGAGCCGGTGCTGGGCGAGCAGGTTGGTGAGATTCGAGATCGGCAGCAGCAGGCTCGCCGTGTTCGCGAGCCAGACCGTGCTGAGCACGAACGGCAGCGGCGGCAGCCCGGCCTGGCGGGCGACGTTGACGACGATCGGGGTCAGCAGTACGGCCGTGGTGTCGAGCGAGAGAAACACGGTCGTGACGATCGCGAGGCCGCAGACCAGCAGCCAGAGCAGCCATCCGCTGCCGCGCCCCCAGTGCCGCAGGCGCCGGGCCAGCACGCGGAAGACCCCGGCCTCACTGCAGAGTTCGGTGATGACGGTCATCGCGAGCACGAACAGCAGGATCGGGGCGACCCGGTCGACGAGCGTGACGACGTCAGGAAGGGGCAGGATGCCGGTAAGCACGGCAGCGCCGCCGAGGACCAGGAAAAACGCGCCGAGCAGGCCGAGAACCATGCCGGGAGTGTACTGCGAGGGCCACCGATTGCTTGACTTTCTCTACCTGAACCGGTTTAGTAGTGAGCGCTGAACCGGTTCAGGGTGGGGGCCCGCGCCGGCGTGCACACCGACGTGCACCCTGACCCAGGAGATCTTCCATGACGCACAGTGTTGTCCGTTCACCCATCCACCCGCGGCCCGGATCCCCAGCCGCCGCGCCGCGTGGAGCCCGGCGGCGGCTGGCGTCCCTCGCCCTCGCCGGCACACTGGCCATGCTGCTCGCGGGCACCGGGGGACTGGCCGCGCAGGCCGCCCCGGCACCGGGAGGCGGGGCATCCGCTGCCGGAAGCCTCGATACTGGCGGAAACGCCGCGGGCGCCGCGATCGATGCCGCCGCGCCGCTGACCAACCTCGCGCACCTCGACTTTCTGCTCGACACCGTGCCGCTGACGGCGGTGCCGGGTCACACCACCTACCGGCTCGCCGAACACCCCGACGTTCTCGCCCCGTGGACCTACGCCGACCACACCGACGGCGTCTACACCCGCGTCGGCGGCGGCGACCTCGACCCGGCTACCGGGCACTGGACCCAGGGCGCGTACAACGCCGACGACATCGCTCGCACCGCCGTGGTGTACCTGCGGCACTGGCAGCAGACCGGCGATGAGTCGAGCCGCGAAAACGCGTTCCAGACGCTGCGCTCGCTCACCTACCTGCAGACCGACAGCGGCCCGAACGCCGGCAACGTGGTGCTCTGGCAGCAGGCCGACGGCACCCTGACGCCGAGCGCGACCCCGATCGAACTGCCCGACCCGAGCGACTCGGCCGAGTCCTACTGGGTTGCCCGCACGGTCTGGGCGCTCGGTGAAGGCTTTGCCGCCTTCCAGAACGACGACCCGGATTTCGCCGCCTTTCTCCAGGACCGCCTGCACCTCTCGCTCGACTCGCTGAACGAGCAGTCGCTCGCGAAGTACGGCGAGTTCGACGTGGCCGATGGCGCCCAGGTGCCCGCCTGGCTGATCGCCGGGGGAGCGGATGCCAGCGCCGAGGCCGTTCTCGGCCTCGCCGCCTACACGGCGGTCGCTCCGGGCGACGAGCTCGCCAGGATCGCCCTCAGCCGGCTCGCCGAAGGTGTGGCGGGCATGAGTGCGGGCTCCGTGAGCGAGTGGCCGTTCGGCGCGATCATGCCGTGGAACAAGTCGCAAACCCTCTGGCACGCCTGGGGCGGGCTCGCCCCGGCGGCGGTGGCGGACGCATCCGTCGCCCTCGACCGGCCCGACCTGCTCGCGGCCGCGGTGACCGACTCGGCCACCTTCACCCCGCAACTGCTCGCCGCCGGCGGGCCCGACAATGCCTGGTCGCCGACCCCGGGCGAGGCCCAGATCGCCTACGGGGTGGACTCGCGCCTGCAGGGCCTCGTGCAGACCGCCGAGGCCGCGGATGCGCCCGGCCTGCTCGATCTGGCCGCGATCACCGCCGGCTGGTACTTCGGCGCGAACCGCAGCGGGCAACCCGCCTACGACCCGGCGACGGGCACCGCCGTGGACGGCATCGAAAGGGATGGCCGGGTCAACCCGAACTCCGGTGCCGAATCGACGATCCACGCGCTGTTCTCGATGCTGACCCTTGACGCAAATCCAACTCTCAAGGCCGCCGCGCTCGGCATTGACACGACGGTGGCCACGAGCGGGCTGAGCGTTGTCGAGGCCGAGTCCGGGGTAATTTCCGGAACGGGAATGAATGTCATGCCCGAATCGGCATGGACCGGAGAAGCCAACTGGTCGGGCGGCGCGTACGTCGCGCTGAACGCGGGCGACACGCTCACGATCACCGTTCCGGCGAGCGAGACGGCACGCAACGTGTACCCGATCGTGAACCAGGGCGAAGCCGCCTCGGGCAGTACCCGGTGGACCTCGGGTCGGCAGAAGCTCGGCAGTACCCTCAACGGCGACGCCGGCGCGCAGGGCATCACGGATGCCGCGGGCACGCTCTCCCCGCTGAGCCTGGACCGGGCGCTGCCCGGCCGGGCGACGATGGTGACGGGAACGACGGATGGTGCGGCATCCGTCGACGCGCTGCTGCTGCAGCCGCAGATCTCGACCGTCGCCGTGTCGGGAACGGGCGGCGACTCGACGCTCTACGTGAGCGCGACGACCGAGACCCGCACCCAGAAGGTGGCCGTGCCGCGCGGATTCGTGCTGACCCAGCGCGGTTATGACCGGGCCGGGCAGGCCGTGGCCGAACGCCCAGGCGCGAAAGGACATGACCGGGCGGGCCAGGTCACGATCGCGCCGGGTGGCTTCACGCTCGTCACGCTCACCCAGCGCTAACGGAGCAGGCCCGGGCCGGGCGCCTACTTCGGGCGCTCGGCCTCGGCCTTGACCCCGCTGACATACTGCTGAAACGAGGGCCCGAGGTCGGGCATCGACCGGCCGATCAGGCCGAGCAGCGGGCCGGTGAATTCCTCGTGCAGGTCGAGATGGGTGCCTCCGTTTCGCCCGGTGAGGGTGAAGGTGCGCACGCCGCGAAACAGGCCGAACGGCATGCCGCCGGTCCAGGTCATCGAGCGGTGGGTGGGGGCCTGCTCGACCTTCACCGGGAACGCGCGGTCACCGCCGACCGCAGCCCGCACGACGATCTTCTCGCCGTCGCGAATCTCACCGTCGACGCGGGTGACCCCGGAATCCCATTCGGTGTACCGGCTCGCGTCGGTGATGACCGCCCACACGGCGTCGGGTTCGGCGTCAATCTGAATGTCGGCTGCAAAGCGCTTCATGCCAGTCATGTTAGCCCGAAAGGGAGCCCCGATCGCCGACCCATCCCCAGCCTTTATCGATGTTTATCGATATAGTGGGATGACGGACTTCAACGGAACAGGGGCAGCCATGGCGCAGATCGAGATTTTTGAACCGGGGCTGTGCTGCGGCACCGGAATCTGCGGGGTCGACGTCGACCAGGCGCTCGTGACCGTGTCGGCCGATCTTGACTGGCTGCGCGCCCAGGGCGCGCCCGCCGCCCGGTTCAACCTCGCCCAGGAACCGCTCGCCTTCGTCGACAACGAGACCGCCCGCGCCTTCGTGCACACGGTCGGTCAGGAGGGCCTTCCGCTTACCCTCGTCGACGGAATCACCGCCCTCACCGGGCGGTACCCGTCGCGGGACGAACTGGCGAAGTGGGCCGGGCTCAGCGAGAACGCCGCCCTGCAACCGGATGCCTCGCCCCGCCTGCTCATGATGGCGACCGCCCCCGAGGCCGACGGGAACAGCTGCGCCGTCGGCGGCGGATGCTGCTAGTCACCTCATGAATCAGACCAGCGTCACCACCGCCCCCGCTTTCCTGCGGGATCCGCCGCGGTTTCTGTTCTTCACGGGCAAGGGCGGGGTAGGGAAAACGTCCATCGCGTGTGCAACCGCCGTACGGCTGGCAGACGAGGGGGCATCCGTCTTGCTGGTCAGCACCGACCCCGCCTCCAACGTCGGCCAGGTCTTCGGCGTCACCGTGGGCGCACACGTCACGCCGATCGCCGCCGTGCCGGGCCTGTCGGCGCTCGACATCGACCCGGCCGAAGCCGCCCGGGTCTACCGCGAACGCATCGTCGGCCCGGTGCGCGGCCTGTTGCCCGCGCTCGAGGTCGCCGCGATCGAGGAGCAGCTCTCGGGCGCCTGCACGACCGAGATCGCCTCGTTCAATGAGTTCACCGACCTGCTCACCGACGCCGCCTGGGCCGCGGCGTACGATCACATCATCTTCGATACCGCGCCGACCGGGCACACGATCCGGCTGCTGCAGCTGCCCGGATCTTGGACCGACTTTCTCACCGAGGGCACCGGCGACGCCTCCTGCCTCGGACCGCTCTCCGGCCTCGACAAGCAGCGCGGCATCTACGCCGACGCCGTCGCGGCCCTCGCCGACCCGGCCCGCACCCGACTGGTGCTCGTGGGGCGCCCGGCGGCCAGCGCCCTCGCCGAGGCGGCCCGCACCCACGATGAGCTCGCCGGCATCGGTCTCGGACGCCAGTTCCTGGTCGTGAACGGCATTCTGCCGGCCGCGGCCGTCGACGGCGACCCGCTGGCCGCGGCCATCCACGAGCGCGAGGAGCGTGCCCTGGCCCAGCTGCCGGGCAGCCTCGCGCCGCTCACGCTCGACCGGGTGGCACTGAAAAACAGCAACATGGTGGGGGTTTCGGCGCTGCGCGGGCTGTTCGGGGACACCCCCGATGCGGCGACGCCGGTTGGAGAGCAGACCGCACCGCTCGCTGCTGCCCCGCTGGGCGCCCTGATCGACGAGATCGCCGCCGACGGCCACGGCCTCATCATGCTGATGGGCAAGGGCGGCGTGGGCAAGACGACCCTCGCCGCGGCGATCGCGGTCGCCCTCGCCGAGCGTGGCCTGCCGGTGCACCTGACCACGACCGACCCGGCGGCGCACCTGAACGAGACCCTGGCCGGCGACGTGCTGCCCACCCTCACGGTCTCCCGCATCGACCCGGCCGTCGAAATCGCCCGCTACACCGAACACGTGCTGCGCACCCGCGGCGCTGCCCTCGACGAGGCCGGCCGGGCCATGCTGCGCGAAGACCTGCGCTCACCGTGCACCGAAGAAATCGCTGTTTTCCAGGCCTTTTCCCGCGCGACGCGTGAGGCCCGCGACAGTTTCGTGGTGATGGACACCGCCCCGACCGGGCACACCCTGCTGCTCATCGACGCCACCGGAAGCTACGACCGGGAGGTCAAACGCCAGCTCGCCCCAGGCCTGACCCTGACGACCCCGATGATGAAGCTGCAGGACCCCGCCCAGACCAAGGTCATCGTGGTCACCCTCGCCGAGACCACCCCGGTGCTCGAGGCCGTGGGCCTGCAGGACGAACTGCAGCGCGCCGGAATCATGCCGTGGGCGTGGATCGTCAACAACTCGATCGCGGCGGCCCATCCTGACGCACTGTTACTGCGGGAGCGCGCGCGGGGTGAGCTGGCCGAAATCACGCGGGTTCGGGCGGTGCACGCGGCCCGCCTCGCGATCGTGCCGTTGCAGCGGCAGGCGCCGGTGGGCATCCGTGCCCTGCGCCAGCTTGGCTAGCGCACGATCTTCGCTAAAGTTGAATGAACCACGGGGAAGACGAAAGGTTCGACATGTGCCGCTTGCTCGGCTACGCGGCGCCAGTGCCGGTCACGACCCGGTCGGTGCTGAGCGGCAATCAGAGCGCCGTTTTTCAGGACATGACCCAGCTGCACAAAGACGGCTGGGGCAGCGCCTGGCTCGCGGCTGATCAGCACACCCCCGGTGAGCACTCGACGGCGGATGCCCTCACCACCGTGCATAAGCAGCGTTCCCCCGAAACCGGGGCCGGCAGCCTCGACCTCACCCAGGCCCTTGCCGAGCGTCTCTCGAGCGCCCAGATCGTGCACCTGCGGATGGCGACCGACGGCATGGCCTGCCACGCCGAGAACACGCATCCGTTCCTGGTCGACGGCCTCGCCTTCGCCCACAACGGATCCCTGATGCCGGCCGAGACCATCGATGCCTTCGTCGAGCCGAGCATTCTCGCGGGCCTGCGCGGCGATACCGACAGCGAACGGTACTTCGCGGTGATCCGCAGCAAGATCGCGGCCGGGCACACCCTGTTCGACGCCGTCTGCGACACCGTCGCCGAGTTGCGCCCGCTGTTTCCCGACGCGAGCATGAACGCCCTGATCCTCTCCCACGATGCCCTCATCGCGGTGCACGCGAGCGCCGACGCCGAGGTGCCCCACGATCTGTTCGACGCGAGCGGGCTCTCGGAGGCGGACCTTCCGCAGGACCACCGCACGGCCTACTACCTGATGCGGCAGCGCCGCCTCGATGACGGCACGATGATCTTCGCCTCGAGCGGCCTCGACATCGTCGGCTGGGAGCCGCTGCCCGCCGAGAGCGTGACCCGGGTCGATCTCGCCACGCTCGCCACCGAAACCCGCGTGCTCTCGCCGGTGTAGGGCTCCCACACCTGCACCCAGCGACCGCAAGGTTTCCGCAAGGCCCGCACTGCACTCTTGCTGCATTCAGTCACTCTCGAGAGGCAGGTGCGCCATGAGTACATTCGCGGGCAAAAACATGGATCCAAGGGATCGGAGGGATGCCACCCCGCAGAATCGGACCAGCGAAGCACGCGGCCAGGTCAGCGGATACCGCCGGTCGACCCGCGCAGTCGCCGCCGGGCTGACCGTCGTGCTCTGCGGAGTGCTCGGCCTCTCGGCGGTCACGGCCGCAGCCGCCGCCCCCGTCGGGCAGGGATTCACCGTCACCAGCGCCGACCTCGCCTTCATTCTCAAGCAGATCAAGATCGCCGAAACGCACGTCGAAAACACGACATCGCTCACCGGCCCCTGCGGCGCCCTCGTCGGCAGCGGCCCGAACCAGATTCCCGACGCGCTCACCTCCTACGGCCTGCGCACCGTCGACGGTTCCTGCAACAACCTGCTCAGCGGCCGCGAAACCTTCGGCGCCGCCGACGCACTGTTCGGTCGGATGACCACGCCCACCTTCGCGGGAGCCGAGGCCAACCCGCCACTGTTCGGGCCGCCCACCGTCACCAGCTACCAGAGCCTGTCGGGCAACGTCTTCGACAGCCAGCCCCGCACGATCAGCAACCTCATCGTCGACCAGACCTCGACCAACCCCGCCGCCGTCGCCGCGGCCGGAACGCCGGTGCGCACCCAGGGCAACACCGGCGTTGTTCCGTGCACGACCGATCCCGACCCGCTCGCGGCCGTGCCCGTGGCCGGAATCCCCGCCGGCTGCACGCCGACCGGCAGCACCCTGTTCATTCCCAACGTCACGACCGACGTGGGCCTGTCTCCGCCGTACAACTCGCTCTTCACCCTGTTCGGACAGTTCTTCGACCACGGTGTCGACCAGACCGTGAAGGGCGGCGGCACGGTCTTCGTGCCCCTCAACGCGGATGACCCGCTGCGCACCGTCGGCCCCGACGGCATTGCGAACACGAATGACGAGGTGCCGGCCAACCAGGCATTCATGGTGCTGACCCGCGCGCAGAACCAGCCCGGCCCCGACGGTGTGCTCGGCACCAGCGACGATGTGCGTGATGCCGCCAACACCGACACTCCGTTTGTCGACCAGTCGCAGACCTACACGTCGCACCCGTCTCACCAGGTGTTCCTGCGTGAGTATGTGAACAACACCGCCGGCAAGCCGGTCTCCACCGGCAAGCTGCTCGGCGGCCCGGCCGGCACGGCAACCGAGGGCGGCATGTCCACCTGGGCGACCGTCAAGGCCCAGGCCCGCAACCTGCTCGGCCTGGCCCTGACCGACCAGGACGTGACCAACGTTCCACTGATGGCCGTCGACCCCTACGGCAAGTTCATTCCCGGTCCGACCAGCGGGCTTCCGCAGTACGTGACCGCGACGGGCCTGGTCGAGGGCAACCTGGCCACCCCCGTGCCGGTGCCGGCCGACACGCTGCACTTCAACACTCCGTTCCTCACCGACATCGCGCACAACGCGGAGCCCAAGGCCGGCCTGGTAGCCGACGCTGACTCCACGGCATCCGCTGACTTCGCGGCGCAGCCCGCGGGAACATACGACAACGAAATGCTCGACCTGCACTTCGCCGCCGGCGATGGCCGCGTCAACGAGAACATCGGCCTGACCGCCATTCACCAGGTCTTCCACTCCGAGCACGACCGCCTCGCGGTCGAGTTCAAGACCACGCTGAGCAACGACACCTCCAGCAAGGGCATTGCCGCCCTGGCCGAGTGGAAGCTCGCCGCCGGAGCTGACGGCTGGAACGGCGAACGCCTGTTCCAGGCCGCTCGTTTCGTCACCGAGATGGAGTACCAACACCTCGTGTTCGAAGAGTTCGGACGCAAGGTGCAGCCTGCCATCCAGCCCTTCCTCAGCTACAACACCGAGGTGAACCCGGCGATCACCGGCGAGTTCGCCCACGCCGTGTACCGCTTCGGCCACTCGATGCTGACGGAGACGATCTCGCGCACCAACAACGACGGCAGCGACAACTCGATCTCCCTGCTCGAAGGGTTCCTCAACCCGCCGTCGTACACCGACGGGGGCTCGGCCGGTGTGCTGACGTCTGAACAAGCCGCCGGCAGCGTCATCATGGGCATGAGCGATCAGGTGGGCAACGAACTCGATGAGTTCGTCACCGACACCCTGCGCAACAACCTGCTCGGACTGCCGCTCGACCTCGCCGCGATCAACATGACCCGGGCCCGGTCCGAAGGCATTCCGCCGCTGAACGAGGTGCGCCGCCAGATCAGTGACGCCACCAACGACGGCCAACTGGCCCCGTACACCAGCTGGGCCGACTTCGGGCAGAACCTCAAGCACCCGGAATCGCTGACCAACTTCGTGGCTGCCTACGGCACCTTCCCGACGATCACGGCCGCGACCACCCTCGCCGGCAAGCGCGCGGCGGCAACGGCGATCGTCGACCCCGGCCCCGGCATCTCGCCGACGGTCGAAGCCCTCGACTTCATGAACAGCGCCGCCACGTGGTCCAACCAGGAAACGGGCCTCAACAAGGTCGACCTGTGGGTCGGCGGCCTGGCCGAGAAGACCAACCTCTTCGGCGGACTGCTCGGCAGCACCTTCAACTACGTGTTCGAGAACCAGATGACCGACCTGCAGAACGGCGACCGGCTGTACTACCTGGCCCGCACGCCCGGAATGAACCTTCGTGCCCAGCTCGAGGGAAACTCCTTCGCCGAGATGATCATGCGCAACACCGACGCCCACACCCTGAAAGCGGATGCCTTCGCCACCGCCGACTGCAAGTTCCAGATGAGCAACCTGGCCGGCACCCCCGCCGGCTACACCGCATCCGGACCGACGGTCGCCGACGACGCAGCCTCCGAGTGTGACGAGATGGCGCTTCTGCTGCGCAAGCCCGACGGCACCATCCAATACCGCGCCGTCAACTCCGTCGACCCGACCGGCATCAACGGCCAGGCGGTGTACAACGGCACAGCCGGCGTCGACCGCATTGCGGCCGGCAACGACAACGACACCGTGCTCGGCAACGAGGGCGACGACGTGATCGACGGCCAGGGCGGTGACGACGTCGTGCTCGGTGGCGACGGAAACGACCGAATCACCGACTCGGCCGGCAACGACGTGCCCAAGGGAGGCCCCGGCAACGACTACATCAACGCCGGAATCGGCCTCGACATCCTGATGCCCGGTTCAGGCAAGGACTTCTCCCTGGGCGGTGCCAACGACAACGAAACCTTCGCGGGTGAGGGCGACGACTTCGCCCACGCCGGTGACGGCGCCGACGTCGTGTTCGGTGACGGTGGTGACGACTGGATCCAGGGAGGATCGGGCGTCGACCTGCTCATCGGTGATCACGGGGCGCCGTTCTTCGACGACCCGGCCCAGACCAAGCCCGGCAACGACGTCTTCGTCGGCCAGTCCGGGGCCAACGACTACGACGGCGAGGGCGGAGACGACATCGTGACGTCAAACGCCACCATCGACCGGTACGCGCTTGCCGCCGGGTTCGACTGGGTATCGCACCAGTACGACACCGTCGCAGCCGACGACGACATGAAGATCAACAACAACCTTGCCGGCGTGCTGCTGCCCGTGGTCACGAACCGTGACCGCTGGCAGGAGGTGGAGGCCAACTCGGGCTCCGCTTTCAACGACGTCATCCGCGGTGACGACGCGGTGCCGAGCACGGTCGGCGGTGCGGGCTTCAGCGGATGCGACGTGCTCGACCAGGCCGGAATCGACCGTATCGCGGGCCTCAACGCGCTCCTGCCGGCACCGAGCACCCCGCTCGCGCCGGTCGAGGCGCTGTCGCCGATGCGGGTGTGCCCGCTCGAAGGCCCGGTCTGGGGAGACGGCAACATCCTCCTCGGCGGCCTGGGGAGCGACACCCTCGAGGGTCGCGGCGCCAACGACGTCATCGACGGTGACCGCTACCTCACGGTACGCATCAGCGTTCGTAACGGTGCCGGCACCGAAATCGGCAGCACGGACCTCATGGAGCGCCCTTACCAGGCCGGCAACACGCGCACCCTGGCGCAGGACGTGGCCGCTGGAGTCATCGACCCCGGCAACCTCGTGATGGTGAGGGAGATCATCACCCCCACCGCAGCCCAGACCGCCGGCAACAGCGATGCGGCCGCGTTCAGTGACGTGCGGGCCAACTACACGGTCACGACGACCGGAGGCACCGGCGTTCTCGGTTCCGCCGGTTCGGTCACGACCGTGGTGCACAACGGCGCCGGCATCGACGGCACCGACACCCTCCGCAACATCGAACGGCTGGTGTTCTCCGACACGGTCGCCCCGAGCGCTCCCGTCATCGGCACTGCCGTTGCCGGTGACGCCCAGGCGACGGTGACCTGGACCGCCCCGGTCACCGGCATCGCCACCGGCTACTCGGTGGTTGTCATCAACGCCGCCGGAACCCAGGTCGGCGCTCTTCGGCCGGCCGCGGCCGGAACCACGAGCCTGGTCGTTCCCGGCCTGGCCAACGGTTCCGCCTACCGGTTCCAGGTCTCGGCGACCAACGCAAACGGAACGAGCGCCTACTCGGCTCTGTCCAACGCGGTCACGCCGATCGCTCCGGTTGTTCCGGGTCCGGCCATCATCGGAGTCCCCGTCGCCGGGAACGCCCAGGTCGCCGTGAACTGGCTGCCGCCGGTCGCGATTCCGAACTCGCCGCCCGTCACCGGATACGTGGTTCGCACCTATGTTGGTTCCGAAACGGTTCCGGTGCGCACCTCGACGGTCGGTAACGTGACGAGCATCGGCATCGTCGGGCTGCTGAACGGTACCGGGTACACCTTCGATGTCGCGGCGATCAACTCCGTCGGCACCGGCCCGGCTTCGGCACGGTCCGCCGTCGCCACACCGGTCGGCCCGGCGGGAGCGCCCACCATCGGGGTCTCCGTTGCCGGCATCGCCTCGGCCACGGTGAACTGGACCGCCCCGGCGTCGGACGGCGGGTCGCCCATCACCGGTTACTCGGTGCGCACCTTCATCGGCAACGTGCAGCAGGGCACCCCGCTTGTGACCGGCAACGTCACCACGGTGGTGGTGTCCGGGCTCACCAACGGCACCGCGTACCGTTTCGACGTCGCCGCGATCAACGCGGTCGGCACTGGGGCGCCGTCGGCTCGGGCGGCGGCGGTGACTCCGCAAACGGAGTTCATCGCCCCGACCGTGCTGGCGACCACTCCGGCAGCGGATGCGACGGCGGTCGGCGTGAACGCCAACCTCACCGCCACGTTCAGCGAACCGGTCACCGGGTTGTCCGGTGCGACGTTCGTGCTGCGGCTCGGCACCACGAGCATCAACGGTGCCGTGACGTACAACGCCGCCACCAACGTCGCCACGTTCAACCCGACCGCCGCGCTGTTGAACGACCGCACCTACCGGGTGACCCTCACGGGCATCCGAGACACGGCGGGCAACCTGCTGACGACGGTGAACTACACCTTCACCACGGGCCCGGCCCCCGTCATTACCGCGATCTCGCCCGCGAACGGCGCCACCGGCGTCGCCCGTAACGCCAACGTGACCGCCACGTTCAGCGAGGCGATCACGGGGACCAACGCCGCGAATGTCCAGATCACCCGGGTGTCGGACGGAACGGTGGTTGCCGCGGCACGCACCGTCAACGCCGCCACCCGAGTGTTGACGATCAACCCGAGCGCCAGCCTCGTCGCCAACACGCAGTACCGGGTCACCATCACCGGCAGCGACACGGGGGTGCGCGACCTGGCCGGCAACCCGGTGGCGACCCGCACCTGGGTGTTCACCACGGGCGCCGTGCTCTAACCCGGCAGTATGGGCCGGCCGGCGACTCTGCCCGAGTCGCCGGCCGGCCTCCTCCGCACCACCGCTGCGCCGCTCGCACACCAGATCATCTCGGAGGAATCATGACCACACGCAGGGAGTCCTCCAGCTCGGCGCGTTCGGCGCCCTCGGAATTCTCGGCATGAAAGACGGTGCCGAAGACGCTCCCGTCACAGCGGACGTGCCGCTGGCCACCCGAAGCCTGCTCGCCCCGGCCAATATGCCCGTCCCGTTCCGCGCCGCGTTTCGGCGCCCGCCCGACCTCGCCCCCTTCGCAACCGGGCTGGATGACGGTGACCCGGCCCGTCCCTGTGCCCGCTACGCGCTCACCCAGAAGTTCGGGCAGGCCCAGATCGTGCCCGGACTGTCGACGACGATCGCCGACTGTAACGGGATCTTCCCAGGCCCGACCATCCGCTCACGGCAGGGAACTCGCACGGAGATTCGCATCCGCAACGCACTGCCGACCACCGGGCTGCTGCACGCCGGCGGCAACAACACCGTCACCCACCTGCACAGGTCGTGGCCGATTCCGGCCCGCCGGCGAGAACGAGTCGATCACCGCGCTCATGCAGTTCGACACCGGGGCTTCGGCGGGCGGGCGGCACATGATCCACTGCCACAACCTGGTGCACGAAGACCACGACATGATGGTGCAGTTCGCGGTCGGCGACTGGCGTGTGAACGACCCCGTCAGCTCGGATCCGGCGTATCTCGACGCGCTGCCGGACGGCGCGTACCCGCCCACGTACCTGCCCGGCTTTCCGCTGGGCACCTGACGTGCCCGCGCGCAGGGCCGGAGCGGTCGGGCTTCTGATGGTGTTCGCCCTGCCGGACGAGGCCGCGGCGCTGATCGGCCGGCCGGGTCAGCGACCGCGAACCATGAACGGACGATCCAGTGACACGATCACGGACGTGCCGCCGCCGATCGTGGATTGCACCGTCAGCGACCCGCCGGCCACGTCGACCGTGTCGCGCAGGATGCGCAACCCCAGATGGCCCGTGGTCGGTGCGGCCGACGGGTCGAAGCCGCATCCGTCGTCGCGAATGATCAGCAGCACGCGAAAATCATTCCGGGTCAGGCTCAGCTCGACGGAGTCCGCACCCGAATGTTTCAGGACGTTGCTCAGGGCTTCCCGCGCGACGCGGTAGATGAGCGCGGACCGTTCCCGATCGAGGGAGCGGTCGGGACCGGCGTCGGGCACGCTCACGGTCACCTCGATGCCGCGTTCGAGCAGCGGATCGGCCAGCCGAGCGAGGGCGGTGTCCAAGCCCAGCGTGTCCAGGTCGGCGGGGTACAGGTCCCGGGTGATGCCGCGCAGGGTCTGAATATTGGCACGCAGAATCGCTCGGGCGCGTTCCAGGAGCGTGCCGGGCACGTGACTGCCGTGCGTCGCCTCCGCTTCCAACGCATAGGACAGCCCGGCGAGGTCCTGGATGACCTCGTCGTGCAGGTCCCGCGCGATGCGTCGGCGTTCGAGGTCGGAGGCCTCGACGGCGAACTGCAGCAGGCGGCGACGGTTGGCCTGGTGTACTTGAATTCGTCGGGCGAGCCGGATCGCCGGGAGCAGCTGTACGAGCTGAAGCAGAGCCAGCGACAGCAGAAAGACCGGAGCCATGCCCAGCAGCACGGCGGTCTGCTCGGCCCGCACGGCCGCATCGTCGAAGTAGGCCTCGACAATGAGAAGTTGGCCGGTCTCGGCGTGCGCCCGCACGTACACCTCGACCAGTTCGCCCGAATCGCTCTCATACGCGTTGTCGGGTGCGAGATGGTGGCCGAGGCTGGCTTCGCCCGCGCCGCCGGCGACCACTCGGGACCACCACTGCGGGGTGTCAAACCGGCGCCCGACGAGCTGGGGAACGTCGGAGTAGACGATGCGCCCGTCGGTGTTCCAGATCTTGATGCGGACGATTGCGTCCTCGGCAAGCCAGGGCCGCACCCAGGCGTCGAGTTCAGCCATGGCCCGCCGGTCGCCGTCGAGCACATCCTGCGTCACGAGCGGGCCGATCGAGTACTCGGCGAGCCGGTCGGTCATCACGATCGCGTTGGCGAGGGCGTGCTGTTCGGCTTCGGCCCGAATCCAGAGGGCCGCCGGCACCGCGACGACCACGAGTGCCAGCAGGCCCAGTCCGAGAAACCGCGTGACGGCGCGACGCACCTCGGAGCGGTCATCGGCGGCGGTGTCCGCGTGGACATCCGGTCGTCGCACCGCACGAGTCCCCGCCGCCGCGGCGGGGCTACCCACGCCCACCGATCAAGCCGAGTCGGGTGGCGATGACGACGGCTTCGAGTTGCGAGTGCGCCCCGAGCTTCGTGTGGATGGCCTTGACGTAACCACGGCAGGTGTTCTCGGAGATGCCCAGGGCGATGGCGTTCGAGCGCACGTCCTGGCCGGTCGCCATGAGGCGCAGTACCTCGTGCTCGCGGCGGGTGAGTTCAGACAGTGGCGCGGCGTCGCGGAGGGGGCGGTGAAGGTTTCCGAGCTGCGCAACGAGTGAGGGATGGACGACGATTCCCCCGGCTCGAGCGTGTCGCACGGTGTCGAGTAAGAGGGCGAGGGATCCGTCTTTGGGCAGAAAAGCACACACGCCGATCATCGCGGCCTGTTCGAGCGCAGCGGCCGAGGGGTCTCCGGTCAGCACGATGATCCGTGTGCCGGGCGCGTCGGAGAGGATGGCGGCAGCGGCGGTGAGGCCGCTGCCGTCGGGCAGGTGGTAGTCCATCACGACGACGTCGGGACGCAGCCGGCGACACTCGTCGATGCCGCTGCGCACCGAGTTGGCCGATCCCACGCTGCAGAGATCCGGCTGGCGATCGAGGGACCCCGCGAGGAGTTCGGTGAACGTCGTGTGATCATCAACGAGCAGGATGCGGGTGCGAGCGAGGGCATCGGGGACGAGGGTCATCATCGTGGATGGCGCCTTTCTGGTCGTCCCGCACGGTGCCAGTTTCAACAGCGCCTTCATTATCTGGATACCGGGCGGGGGTGTCGAGGGATTCCCCTTCGTGGCGGGGTGTGGTAAAAATGATGCCGGTTTAGGCGCTCAGGGTCGACGGTTGCTGCGGTGAGGCGTTCAGAGTGCGGCGCAGGAACGCGCTCACGACCGCACCGGCTTCGCCACGGGACATGCGCGCGATCGACAGGTCGTCGCTGTCTGCCGAGAGGTCCGAGGAACCCATGGTGCGCTCGTTGAGCAACAGGAGGGCTCCCATCACCTGCGCGAATTCGTCGTCGCACTCCGCGGTCGCCCGCAGCAGGCGCAGCTGCGCGGCCCGCAACCCGGGTCCGGGGGAGCAGCCCAGTTCACGCCCGAGTGCGTCGCGACAAAGCTCATAGGCCCGCACCCCCTCGGCGGGCCGCCCGGCCTGCTCGCAGGCCAGGATGAGGGCCAGCCAGGCACGCTCGTTGAGGGGGTCGCCGCCCAGCGCCTGGCGTGCCCACGTGGCAGCATCTTCCGACGCGGACACCAGCAGGGCCGTCTCAGCGGCGAGGATGCGAACGTCGGTGACGCGCGCGTCGACGCGTGCGCGGGCATCCGTCGTCCAGCCCGTCAGGATCTCATCGGCGAGCAGCGGGTGCGCCGCGAGGTCGAGTGCCTGACGCAGCAGCGGGAGTGCCGCGGGGTGTTGCAGCTGAGCGGAGCGCTGCACGAGGGCTTCGAACCGGGCCAGATCGAGGTCGATAAGCTCGGGATCCATCACGTAGCCGCCGTTGGTGGTGCGCAACGGGCCGGAACGGCCGAGACCCGGCTGCAGGTGACGGCGCAGAATGCTGACGTAGCTTTCGAGGGTCGGCCGGGCCTCGGGAGGCGCGGTTCCGGCCCAGAGAAGTTCAATGAGTCGATCCTTCGAGACGGCCGTGCCGAGCTGGAGCAGCAGGATTTCGAGGATATGGCGCTGTTTCGGGCCGCCCAGCTGTCGCGCCGTGAGCAGTCGGCCACCGGGCAGGCCGACCCGCAACGCACCGAACAGGTGAACGGTCAGGCGGTCGGTATGTGGGCGATTCGGGTGTTCGTCGGTGTCCATGAAACCTCCGATCAGGATGGCTTCATCCTGCGGCCGTGCTCCGGACAGGCACAGCCGCAGGTGGGTGGGCGCCGACTCCCCAACTTTGGGGGTGCCGTCCCCAGCCAACGCTCAGGTGCGAAGCGGGGATAGACTCACGCTTGATGTCAGGGGGACATGTGGCCAAGGCCTCGACCGTCTACGACGTCGCCGCCCACTCGGGTGTCTCCATCGCCACCGTCTCCCGAGTGTTGCGACGGCCGGGCGATGTACGCGCATCCACTCGCGAGCGCGTGCTCGCCTCGGTGCGTGAACTCGGCTACGTGCCGAGCGCCGCGGCGCGCGGCCTCGCGGCGTCGCGCACCGGCGTTCTCGGGCTGTACTTTCCGTCCCTCGACGCGATGGAAGAACTCGGCGACGCCGAATTTCTCCCCGCGCCGGGGGCGCCGCTCGTGGACCTCGTCGTGGACATGCCGGATTCCGGCGTCGTGCGCCCACCCAACCTCTACTTCGACGAGGTGCTGCGCGGCAGCGAGTTCGAGGCGTGGCGACAGGGTTTCGCGCTGATGGTCGGCGTCGGTCGCGGGACCAACCCGACCGACATGGTGGGCGACATCGCGGGTCGGGTCGACGGCATGGCGATTCTCGCGCAGAGCGTCTCCGCCGAGGTGCTCGAGCACGTCTCCCGGCGCATCCCGGTCGTGCTGATCGCCGGGCCCCGCCGCGGCGACGACTTCGACCACGTGAGCGTGGGCAACACCGAGGGCATGCAGGCCCTCACGACGCACCTCATCGACGGATGCGCCGTCACCGATTTCGCCTACGTCGCCGGCCCGGTCGATTCCCCCGACGATGCCGAGCGGCACGCGGGATTCGTCGCCGCGCTGCACTCCCGCGGCCTCGACCCGGCGCAGGTCCCGGTGCACCGCGGTGAGTTCTCCCGGCTGCGCGGGCGCGCGGTGGCTTCGACGCTGCTTGACGGGCGACGGATGCCCCGGGCCGTGGTCTGCGCGAACGACCAGATGGCCCTCGGCGTGCTCGACGTGCTCGGCGCGCACGGGGTCAGCGTTCCCGGCGACGTGATCGTCACCGGTTTCGACGGCATCGAGGCGGGCCGGCAGGCGTCGCCGCGACTGACGACCGTGCGGCAGCCGATGGTGGACCTCGGCCGGGCAGCCATGCGCGCGATTCTGAGCCGGCTGGAAAACCCCGACCAGGCGCCGATTTCGCTGCGCCTGCCGGTGAAGGTGCTGCTGCGCGAAAGCTCTGAGGGGCACCTCTAGGGTCGTTCTGTCGATGAGACATCGTTGCGTTTCATGATGTATGCGCTTACACTCAGGGCACCAAGGTCAATGACGACACGAAGGAAATCCTGTGAAACGAACATCGAAGTTCGCCGTGGTGTGTGCCGCCGTCGTAGCGGGCACGCTCCTGATTGCTCCGGCCGCGGTGGCCGAACCCGCATCCGCTGCCGGCCCCGGCGCGGTGTCCGGAGACGACGCCGTGCTGGCCGGTTACGCCGCCGACACCTGGAAGTCCCTCGCCGCGATGACCGACAAGAAGACCGGCCTGCCCGCCGACAAGCTCTCCGGCGATCTCACCGTCGCGAGCGAGAACACCAGCCCGACCAACATCGGCGGCTACCTCTGGTCGACCATCTCGGCCCGCGACCTCGGCATCATCAGTAAGAGCGAAGCCTTCACCCGCATGAAGACCACGCTGAAGACCCTCGAGAAGATCGAGCGGCACGAGCCGAGCGGCATGTTCTACAACTGGTACTCGCCCCTCGACGGCCACAAGCTCACCGAGTGGCCCGGCAGCGGCGACCCCGTCGACCCGTTCCTGAGCACCGTCGACAATGGATGGCTCGCCGCGGCCTTCCGCATGGTCGGCGAGGCCGAGCCCCGCCTCGACAAGCAGGCCGACCGGCTCTACGCGAGCATGGACTTCGGCTGGTTCCACAACCTCGACGCCCGCGCCGAGGTCGGCCTCAACCGCGGCGGCTTCTGGGTGATCCCGCCTCCTGGCTGCAACGTTCCCGGCAACTACGGCGACGACGGAGCCGACGTGTATTACACCTGTCACCACTACGACACGACGGTGAGCGAGGCCCGCATCGCGACCTACCTCGGCATCGCCAACGGGCAGATCCCGCCGGAGGCCTACTACGGCACCCTGCGCACCATGCCCGACCAGGGCTGCGACTTCTCCTGGCAGGAACAGAAGCCCACCGGCGAAACCCGCGAATACCTCGGGGTCAGCGTCTACGAGGGGGTCTACGAATACCGTGGCATGAAGCTCGTTCCGGCCTGGGGCGGCAGCATGTTCGAGGCGCTGATGCCCGACCTGCTCGTGCCCGAGAGCGACTGGGGTCAGCAGTCCTGGGCGGTCAACCACCCCGCATCCGTTCGCGCCCAGATCGAGCACGGCATCGACGAGGCCGGCTATGGCTTCTGGGGCTTCTCCCCGGCCAGCGACCCGTTCGGCGAGTACGCCGAATACGGCGTCGAGGGAATCGGCATGTCGACGGACGGCTACGCCTCCGATCGGGAACGCACCAACGTCGATGCCGGCTACGACGGATGCCGCGAGGCCACCAACCCGACGCCGGCGTTCGGTGACGGCGTGGTCACCCCGCACGCCTCGTTCCTCGCGCTGCCCTACGACAAGCCCGCGGTGATGAGCAACCTTGCCGGCATCAAGACCGAGC
Source organism: Cryobacterium melibiosiphilum (assembly GCF_003602235.1). Lineage (GTDB taxonomy): Bacteria > Actinomycetota > Actinomycetes > Actinomycetales > Microbacteriaceae > Cryobacterium > Cryobacterium melibiosiphilum. Next base: position 44,648 of record NZ_QZVS01000092.1, on the reverse strand, counting down.
TCAAGGCCTACGGGCCGGGAGGCTTCTATGACGCGGTGGCGACGAAGAGCGGAACCCTCGCCGATCGCTACCTGTCGCTCGACCAGTCGATGATCATGGGCGCGATCGCCAATGAGCTGCTGGACGACCGGTTGAAGGAGTACTTCGTGGACCCCGGGTTCGAGGCTGCGGTGAAGCCGCTGGTGGAGGCCCAGGTGTTCGGGTCGAAGCTCGAGTAGGGGCGGGGCACACACAGGCTCCACGGCTCTAGGGATTCAAGGCAAGGGCGCATGGATGCTGCGGGCTGGGTTTTCTAGACAGCGCTCCTGGTCAGGGCTCGCGGTGGCGCGAAACTCGGCAGGACGGCTCATGGGGCCATCTGTGACACCTCGTGAGCGAAGTGTCAGAGATGGCCCCATGGATTTCGTGAGGTGTCAGAGATGGCCCCTTGAAGTCGATTGATGGGACCATCTCTGCCACCTCGCGGCGCGGAGATGGCATTCATGGGGCGTTCTCTGACACCTCGCTCACGAGGTGTCAGAGATGGCCCCTTGCCGGTGGCGAGGTGTCAGAGTTGGTGCTCTGCGTGACTGCTGCGGTGCTCGAGGCGTGCAGACCGGCCACACAAACGGGATGATGACGGAGCGCGGGCGAGTGCCCGGGCATCCGCTGTCAGAAATATCTTGCAATGCGTGATGTATGCGCATACACTCGGCGTAATACGTGCGCAGGCCCTGGGCCGCCCACCAAGCCGAACGGTCAATGACGACACGAAGGAGTTTCCCGCAATGAAGCACACGAGAGGGCGTCGTACTCGCACGGTTTTTGCCGTCGCGACCGTGGCCGCCGTTCTGGCCACCAGCGCCTGCAGCATCGACGTCGACAGCCAATCCGACAACTCCGGCACCGAGGGCTCCATGCTCGTCGCGGCCGACAACGGATCCCCCACCTTTGAGAAGAACTTCAACCCTTTCTCAACCAGCAAGCGCGTGACGGCTACGTACATGTACGAGCCGCTGCAGGTCGTCAACACCCTCGACGGCAAGTCCACGCCGTTCCTCGCGACCGGCGCCGAGCAGGTCGACGCAGAAACGCTGATCTACACGATCCGCGAGGGCGTCACCTGGTCTGACGGCACCGAGTTCACCCCCGCCGACGTGCTCTTCACCTTCAACCTGATGAAGGAGGTGCCGGCGCTCGACAACAAGGGCGTCTGGCAGCACATCGAGAGCCTCGAGGTCGAGGGCAACACCGTCGTGTTCCACCTGCTCGCCGAAGACGTGCCCGCCACGTCGATCATCGACCAGCAGCTCATCGTGCCCGAGCACATCTGGGCCGATGTTGAAGACCCGCTCACCTTCACCAATGAAGACCCCATCGCGACCGGCCCCTACGTGCTCGGCGACTTCACGCCGAACCAGTACACGCTCACCAAGAACGCCGACTACTGGCAGGCCGACAAGGTCGCCGTCGAGGAGCTCATCCTGCCGGCCGCGAACAGCCAGCTCGACGTGGTCAACAACGGCTATGACTGGGCCTACGCGTTCATCACCGACGTCGAGGGCACCTGGGTCAACGCCAACTCCGACTTCAACAAGTACTGGTTTCCGCCGGGCGGCACCATCGCCCTGGTGCCCAACCTCACCAAGGCGCCCTACAACGACGTGAACTTTCGTGAAGGCCTGAGCCTCGCCCTCGACCGCGAGAAGATCGCCGACGACGCCGAACAGGGCTACGTGGATGCCGCTGGCCAGTCCGGCCTGCTGCTTCCGAACCAGGAAGCCTGGCTCAGCGACGACCTTCCCGACGGCGGCGAGATCGCCCAGGACACCGATGCCGCCCTCGCCGCATTCGAAGCGGCCGGCTACACGATGGACGGCGACCAGCTCGTCGACGCTTCCGGAACCCAGGTCGCGATCAACATCATGACCGCCAACGGCTACACCGACTGGCTGCAGGGCCTGCAGACCGTGCAGTCCCAGCTCGGTGCCGTGGGCATCGACGTGACCCTCAGCCAGCCGCAGCCCGCCGCCTATCAGGAGTCCCTCGGCGCCGGCGACTTCGACATGGCGATCACCGGCTTCGGTGGTACCGGCAGCGTGTTCCAAGACATGAACCTGCTGCTCAACAGCGAATTCGCCACCCCGCTCGGCACCACGACGACGGGTAACTTCGGTCGGTTCAGTGACCCGGCGACGGATGCCCTGCTGGCCGAGCTGAAGGCATCCACCGATGAGGATGAACAGAAGGACATCGCCGCCGAGCTGCAACAGACCGTCTACGACGAACTGCCCGTGATCAGCATGTTCTACGGCGGCCTCTGGGGTCTCTACTCCGACGAGAACTACACCGGATGGCCCAGCGAGGACAACCCCTACGCACCGCCGAACACGTACAACTCAACGCCGCTGCTGATCCTGACCAACCTCGAGAAGGCCAACTAACCCGCACGCTGAACGGCCTGCTCTCCCTTCATCGGTGAGAGCAGGCCCACCCAGCGGGGTTTCTCCACAACCCCAGAAAGCCTGAGAAAGGTGCTGTCCCCGTGCGCTTTGTGTTCACCAAACTCGGCCTCCTGCTGCTCACCCTGTGGGCCGCCGTCACGCTGAACTTTCTGCTGCCCCGGCTGATGCCGGGGTCACCAGCGGATGCCGCCCTCGCCAAACTCGCCCAGAACGGCCCGGTCAGCCCCGCGACCCGGGCCGCCGTCGAGGCGCAACTCGGCGTGCCGACCGGCAGCATGTTCGACCAGTACCTGCAGTACCTCGGCAACGTCGCCACCTTCGATTTCGGGGTCTCGTACACCTTCTTCCCGCAGCCCGTCGCCGGCCTCGTCGCCGCGGCCCTGCCGTGGACCCTCGTGCTCGTCGGCCTCGTCACGATCATCGCCTTCATCTTCGGCACCCTGCTCGGCGTGCTCGCCGCCTGGAAACGCGGCACCTGGCTCGACACCCTCCCCACCGTCGGCGGCACCTTCGCGAGCGCGTTCCCCTACTTCTGGACCGCGCTGCTGTTGCTCTTCTTCCTCGGCTACGTCGCCGGCTGGTTTCCCACCAGCGGCGCCTACGGCCGCGGCACGACCCCCGAATTCTCGGTCGAGTTTCTGCTCGACGCGATCTACCATGCGATCCTGCCGGCCACCACGATCCTGATCACCTCGCTCGGCGGCTGGATCCTCGGCATGCGCAGCACCATGATCAACACCCTCGGTGACGACTACGTGACCTTTGCGGAGGCCAACGGGCTGAGGCCCCGCACCGTGGCCATCCGCTACGCCGCCCGCAACGCCATTCTGCCCAACCTGACCAGCTTCGGTCTCGCCCTCGGCGGTGTCGTCGGCGGTTCGCTGCTCGTGGAGCGGGTCTTCGCCTACCCCGGGGTGGGCTACCTGCTCTACACCGCCGTCACCAACCAGGACTTTCCGCTCATGCAGGCGCTCTTCCTGATCATCACGATCAGCGTGCTCCTGGCCAACTTCATTGTCGACATTCTGTACGGCATCCTGGACCCGAGGACGAGACGATGACCCTCACCGATAAAAGTCCCGACCAGAAGCCGATGACGGATGTTGCCGGCCCGGCGCATCCGCTGGCCGTGCTCTGGCGCGCGGTCACCACGATCTGGAGCGTTCCGAAGGCCCGCATCGGTGTCGTCATGCTCGGCATCTTCATTCTGGGAGCCGTCTTCGCCCCGCTGATCGCGCCCTACGACCCGACCGCCAACGACTTCGGCCGCAGCGAGGACATGACCGCGGCGCACCTGCTCGGCACCACCGCCGCCGGCCAGGACGTGCTCTCCCAGATCATTCACGGCGCCCGCGTCTCGGTGTTCGTCGGCTTCGTAGCCGGCCTGTTCTCCACGATCATCGCCGTGCTGATCGGCCTCAGCTGGGGCTACCTGCGTAACGTCACCGCCGACGTAATCAACTTCATCGTCAACCTGTTCCTGGTGATTCCGGCGCTGCCGCTGATGATCGTGATCGCCGCCTACCTGCAGAACGGCGGCATCGGCATGATCATCCTCGTCGTGGTGATCACCGGCTGGGCCTGGGGCGCCCGGGTGCTGCGCTCGCAGACCCAGTCGCTGCGCTCCCGCGACTTCGTGACCGCCGCGATCTTCAGCGGCGAGAGCTCGTTCCGCATCGTGTTCCGCGAAATTCTGCCGAACATGACCTCGCTCATCGTCGGCAGCTTCTTCGGCGCCGCGACCGCCGCTATTCTCGCCGAAGCCGGGCTGTCGTTCCTGGGGCTCGGCGACTCCACCACGATCAGCTGGGGCACCATGCTGTTCTGGGCGCAGAACAGCAACGCGCTGCTCACCGGCCAGTGGATTCTGCTCTTCGCTCCCGGACTCTGCATCTCCCTGCTCGCGACGTCGCTGAGCCTGATCAACTTCGGCGTCGACGGCCTCAGCAATCCGCGCCTGCGCGAAGGAGCGAAACGATGAGCGCCACCGAAACCCAGGCCGCGACACTTTTGAGCGTGCAGAACCTGTCGGTCGTCTACGAACCCACCGGCGGCGAGCCGGTGCACGCCGTCTCCGGCGCCACCTTCGACCTCGGCCGCGGCGATTTCGTGGGACTCGTCGGCGAGAGCGGCTCCGGAAAGTCGACACTCGGGTTTGCCCTGACCGGTCTCTCGAAGCCGCCGGCGCGCATCGGCGGGGGCAGCATCCTCTTCAATGGCGTCGATATCGCCGGGATGAGCCACGAAGACCTGCGCGTGCAACGCCAGGGCGGCTTTGCGATGGTGCTGCAGTCGGGCATGAACGCGCTCAACCCGGTGCGCAGCATCCGCAACCACTTCTTCGACATCTTCGCCGCGCACGGCCACGTCGGTCGCGGCGACCGGGAAGCCCGGGCGATCGAACTGGTCGGCAAGGTCGAACTGCCCGCCGGTGTGCTCGACCGGTTCTCGGGCGAACTGAGCGGCGGGATGCGCCAGCGCGTGTCGATCGCGCTGGCCCTGTCGCTCGAACCCCAGCTGATGATCTTCGACGAACCCACCACCGCACTCGACGTGCTCGTGCAGCATGCCGTGATGAACACCATCCGTGAGCTGCAGAAGTCGGAGGGCTTCACCGCCGTGCTGATCAGCCATGACCTCGGCATGGTGCTCGAGGTAACCGAACGGGTCATGGTTATGCACAACGGCCTGATCGTCGAGGACCGGCCGGCGGCCGACGTACTGGTCTCGCCGCAGCATCCGTACACCCGCATGCTGCTCAGCCACTACGGCGACCCGCGCGCCGAGATCGTTGAGGTGCCCGGGCTCGCCGCCCGCGGCGCCAAGCGTGCGCCCGCGGTGTCGCACTTGAAGACGGACTTCGTGCCGGTCTCCGACGAGGCCCGCGCGCGCGCCGCCGGCACCGAGGGCGTGCAGCGCCGCGAAGGCCGCGCCGCCCGCGAGGCCATCGTGGTGAGCGGCGTGTCGAAGGTCTACCCGCCGCCGCGGCGCGGCGAGAAGCCGGTGAGGGCCGTGAATGACGTGTCGTTCACGCTCGAGCCGGGCGCCTCGATGGCGCTCGTCGGGGCCAGCGGCAGCGGCAAGAGCACCATCGCGAAGATGATCACCGGGGTCGAACACCCCACGAGCGGCACGATCACCTTCGGCGACCTGCAGGTCGACCGCATCAAACGCCGGTCACTGAAACGCCTGCACACCGAGGTGCAGATGGTCTTTCAGGACCCGTATTCGGCCCTGAACCCGCTGCACACCGTGGAATACACGCTGACCCGGCCGATCGTGAACTTCGGGGGGCTGCGGGGGCGGGACGCCCGCCGCCGCATGCTCGAACTGCTCGAAACCGTGGGCCTCACGCCCGTGGAACAGTTCGCGGCCCGGCTGCCGCACCAGCTCTCGGGCGGGCAGCGCCAGCGCGTGGTCATCGCCCGGGCGCTCGCGAGCGACCCGCAGGTGATCATCGCCGACGAGCCGGTCTCGATGCTCGACGTGTCCCTGCGCGCCGGGGTGCTCGCCCTGCTCGACAGCCTGCGCGAAACCTGGGGCGTGAGCATGCTCTACATCACCCACGACCTGCTCTCGGCGCGCCTGGTCACCGACCAGATCATGGTGCTCAACCAGGGGGCCGTCGTCGAAGAGGGGGCTACGGCATCCGTCTTGCAGAACCCGCGGGACGAGTACACGATCCGGCTGCTCGATGCCATTCCCCACCCCACCGTGGGGCACTGACTTTCCGAAATCTGCACCGATAGTAAGGAACACCATGCTCACTTTTCCCGACGGATTTCTCTGGGGCGCCGCCACGGCCGCCCATCAGGTCGAAGGCAACAACACCAACAACGACTGGTGGGTCAAAGAGCACGCCGCCGGCACGACGATCGTCGAACCCAGCGGCGACGCCATGGACAGCTATCACCGCTACCGCGAAGACATGCGCCTGCTCGCCGACGCCGGCCTCACCTCCTACCGGTTCAGCCTCGAATGGAGCCGCATCGAACCCGAACCCGGCTTTGTCTCCCGCGCCGAAATCGACCACTACCGCCGCATGGTCGACACCGCCCGCGAATTCGGCCTCAACCCGGTCGTCTCCCTGCTGCACTTCACCGTGCCGCAGTGGATGTTCGAACAGGGTTTCTGGCGCAACCCCGACGCCGCCAGCCTGTTCGCCCGGTTCACCGAGACGGCGCTGCCCATCGTTGCCGACGTCGACTACGTCGTCACCATCAACGAGCCGAACATCGCCGCGATGCTCGCCGGCGGCGAGACCGCCGCGAACCTCGTCGCGTTCGGCCTGCCCCGGCCCGATCTGCAGGTAGCGGATGCCCTGCTCGCCGCCCACAAGGCATCTCGCGAGGTGCTGGCCAGCGTCCCCGGCATCAAGAGCGGCTGGACCGTGGCGACGCAGGCGTTCCACTCCACCGGCGAACCCGGCGCCGACGAGAAGCTGCGCGAATACGCCTACCCGAGCGACGACTGGTACCTCGAGAACGCCCGCGGCGACGACTTCATCGGCGTGCAGGCCTACACGCGCACCTTCATCGGCCCCGACGGTCCCATCCCCGTGCGTGATGACGTGGAAACCACCCTCACCGGCTGGGAGTACTTCCCGCCCGCCCTCGAACTCGGCGTGCGCGCCGCCTGGGACCTGACCGAGCACGTGCCCGTGTTCGTGACCGAGAACGGCATCGCGACCGCCGACGACAGTCGCCGTATCGACTACACCGACGGCGCCCTCCGCGGCCTCCACGCCGCGATCGAGGACGGCATCGAGGTCATCGGCTACGAGCACTGGAGCGCCCTGGACAACTACGAGTGGGCCAGCGGATTCCGCCCGACCTTCGGCCTCATCGCCGTCGACCGGGAGACCTTCGTGCGCACCCCGAAGCCGAGCCTCGCCTGGCTCGGCACCGTCGCCCGCGCGAACGCCCTCCCGTAGTCCCCTTCGCCGAACTGTGAGTTGAGCATGGCTTTCGGGCCGAAACCGATGCTTAACTCACAGTTCGGCGACGGGAGCCTCGGGTTCGGCGCGCTCGTCGAGCTCGGTGAGAAACTCGGCCGCGGCGGCGCGGTCGGCCTCCGGGGTGTCGGCGGCCGCGCGCGCCAACGCACCGCGCAGAATCTTCGTCGCCTGGGGCACGTCACCCTTCGAATCGGCGAGCACGATCGCGTTGGCGAGGGCCCGCGCGAGCGGAGACAGTGCGGCAGCGGAGGCCGCTGCATCCGCTGCCGCTGTCACGTCGCCACTCGCCGGGGCCGCCATCACCCGAATCCAGTTGCCGCTGGGGTCGACGAGGCTGAATCCGCTGAGGTTGCCGGCGTTCGCCCGACGGCGCGGACGCGTGATGCGGGGGAACCCGGTCTGCGGCAACTTGCCGAAGCGCGACCGCAGCCCGGCAGCGAAGACCTCGAAGAGGGGTTCCGTGTCGTCGACCAGAATGACGCACGAACCATAGGAGTCCGCGGCCCGAAACTGGGGCAGGCCGAAGTAGTGCAGGTCGATGCCCTCGCGTCGAAAGCAGATGTACGGATTCGGCTTCGTCTGCCGATGCGTCGTCTCGAAGCCGAACAGCTCGAAGAACGACTGCATGTCGTCGATCGACGCGCACGGCAGCAGCGGAATCATACGTTCACCAGCCATTGAAAAATTCTCCATAGTATTTATCGCGGCGGCCTTGACACCGTTCGAGGCCGGATTATTATTTTTTGTAGCTGGAGCCCCGAGTTATATTGTCGGCACTGACCCGCGAGGGATGGTGACCACGAAACCGGGGCTCCGGCCTTTTTTCTGGCCTTCTTTCTGGCCTTTTTGTGCGCCGGTTCCGTGTTCGCTCCAGGCTGTGTTCGCTACAGGCCATTCTGCGCGAGCCACGAAATCAGCACCCGCTGAAACTCCTCGGGATGCTCCACGCTCGGCAGGTGCGCGGCGTCCCGAAACGTGCACCCGGTGGCCTGCGGCACGGTCTCGAGCAGATACTCGTACTGCGCGAGGGCCGGCGTGATGTCGAACTCCCCGACCGCGATCAACGCCGGCACCTCCAGGTCGACGACCCGGTCGACGGCCGGGGGATCCAGGCGTTGCGGCACCGGAGCGTCCTCGGCGTGCACGACGTTGGCCAGGTTCAAGGTCTGTGCGGCGGCGATGAAGGTGGGGTCGAGGTCGGCCGCGCTCCGCAGCGGCCCGACCGCCCAGAGTTCCACCTCGAGCCGGGCCAGCTGCGGCCAGTCCCCGGCCTCGAAGGCCGCGTCGAGGGCGTCGAACAGGGCGTCTTCGGCGTCGGTCAACTCGACCTCGGGAAACCCGCTGGGGCCGCCGCCGATCACGACCAGGCCGGCCACCCGTTCCGGATGCTCGACCGCCACATCGATCGCGATGGAGCCACCGCGCGAACACCCAATGAGGGTCGCCCGGTCGACACCGACGTGATCGAGCACGGCAAGGGCATCCGCCTGGTTGGAGAACCCGACGTTCTTCGTGACGGTTTGGCCGAAGCCGCGAGTGTCGAACCGCACAACGAAATGGTGCCTCGCGAGGGCGGCGATCTGCGGGTCCCACATGCGCAGGTTGGCGATACCCGCGTGGATGAGCAGCAGCGCGGGCGCCGCCGGATCCCCATCGGTCTCGTAGTACAGATCGGCTCCCGCAACGTTGAGGTTCGGCATGGTCCGAGCGTAGTAGCGGCCCGCCTGCGTGCGCACGTCTGCGGGCTTCGAATTTTGAGCTGCGGCTCGGTCGCCTAGGCTCAGTGAGATGGGTGGAGTACTGGTCGGGTTCTCGATCATCGGGTTCGTGATCCTGGTGGGCTACCTCGTCGAACGCTTCGGTGTCGCCGGGCCCGGTGCCGGGCGGGTGCTGAACCGCATGGCTTTCTTCGTCGCCACCCCCGCGTTGCTGTTCACCGTTCTCGTGCACTCCGACGTGCGGGTGCTCTTCTCGTCGTTCCTCGTGACCGTGCTCTGTACGGTGCTGGTCGGCATGCTGATCTACGTCATTCTGTCCCGCATCTTCTTTCGTATGCCGGTTCCGGAATCTATGCTCGGGGCGACGTCGGCGACCTATGTGAACGCGAACAATATCGGGCTGCCCGTTGCCATCTACGTGCTCGGCAGTGCCCAGTACGTGGCACCGGTGCTGCTGCTGCAGCTGCTCATTCTCGCGCCGATCACCCTCGCGGTGCTCGACGTGACGACCAGCGGCAAGGTCTCGCTGCGCTCCATCCTCACTCAGCCGCTGCGCAACCCGATGATCATCGCGTCGGTCACCGGAGTCGTGCTCGCCACCCTCGAGGTCCCGATCCCCGAGGCCGTCATGGCTCCACTCGACCTGATCGGCGGCGCCGCCATCCCCATGGTGTTGATGTCCTTCGGCATGTCCCTGCACGGCCAGCGGCTGCTGGAACCGGGGTCGGGCCGCCGGCAGGTCATCGTTGCCACCGTCATCAAGGTTGCGTTCATGCCGGTGATTGCCTATCTGTTCGGACGCTTCGTCTTCGACCTCGACAATGCCGAGTTGTTTGCCGTCGTGACCGTCTCGGCGCTCCCCACGGCGCAAAACATCTTCAACTTCGCGTCCCGTTACAACCGCGGCGTCGTGGCGACCCGGGACACCGTGCTGTTGACGACGATCGCCTCGGTGCCCGCGCTCATCGTCGTCGCCGCGCTGCTGGCCTGACGCACGCCAGGCCTACTGTGGCTGACGGTGCAGCCAGGGCCGCAGCATCCGCGTCACCCAGGGCAACACGAAGTACGCCATCAGCGGGGTGAGTACCAGCGTGGTGAGCAACACCTTGAGCGCCGTATTGAGGTCGCCCCAACCGGGAACCAGCCAGGTCACGAGGAGCGTGAAGACGAGGTTGACCGGGAAGAAACCGAGCCAGATACTCACCGACTGTTTCCACCGCGGCGGCGGCTGCAGCACCGGCTCACCCGGCTGCATGCCGTCGAACCAGCCCTCGATGCCGGTGCGTTTTTCGACGTGGGCGTCGAGCACGAGGTCGGTGCCGGCTTCGAGCCACTCGGTGCGCTCGTCGGAGTTCTCCCAGGCCTCGAGGCTGTCGGGGTTGGAGAAGCGGTACAGCATGTTCCAGGTGGCGGAGTCTTCGCTGCCGCGCACCCAGCCCGACCCGAGAAAGCCGGGGTACTTTTGGGCCAGGTTGATGCCGAACTGCACCCACTCGCTGGCCTCGGTGAACCGGGCGGGGTCGACGGTACGGGTGATGGAAACGGTGACGGATGCCGAGGCGGGCGAGGGTGACGCCGGCGTGAGTCGATCCGACTCTTGTGAAGTCATTGCCCCAGTATCGCCCCGCCGCCTACCCGGCAGATGTCCGCGGTGTCACGATCAGAAGCAGTGCCTGAGCCGGCCGAGAACTAGAAGATCATCGGCCGGTCGTCGTCTTCATCGTCGGTGATCAGGTCGACGAGCACCGGAACGTGGTCGCTCGGGGCCTCGCCCTTGCGCTCATTGCGGTGGATGCTCGCATCCGTCACCTGCTCGGCGAAGGCGGGGGAGCCGAGGATGAAGTCGATGCGCATGCCCTCGTTGCGGGGAAAGCGCAGGCGCTTGTAGTCCCAGAACGTGAAGCCCTCGGGCACGAGTTCCCGCACCACATCGGTGAGGCCGGCGCCCTCGAACGCGTCGAAGGCGTCCCGTTCGGGCTGGGAGATGTGCGTCGACTCCCCGGGCACGAAGCTCGGGTCGCCCATGTCCTCGTCACGGGGGGCGACGTTCCAGTCGCCCATCAGTGCGAGGGCCAGCCGCGGGTTGGCGGCCAGTTCGGCGCGGGCGTGCTCGCGCAGGGCGGCGAGCCAGTCCAGCTTGTAGGCGTAGTGCGGGTCGCCGAGGGCACGGCCGTTGGGTACGTAGAGGCTCCAGAGCCGCTGGTCGTTCACGGTCACGCCGAGCGCTCGGGCTTCGAGCGGCTGGTCGGGCCCTTCCTGGCCCTTCAGGAAGCCGGGCATTCCGGGGAAGCCGGTGAGAACATCCGTCATCGGGAGTCGGCTGGCGATCGCGACACCGTTCCACTGGTTCAGCCCGTGGATCGCGAGCTCGTAGCCGGCGTCTTCGAACTGCTGGGTCGGAAACTGTTCGGGCTTGCACTTGATCTCCTGCATGGCCAGAACGTCGACGTCTTCGCGCACCATCCAGTCCACGGTGCGGTCGACACGGGCACGGATGGAGTTGACGTTCCAGGTGGCAATTCGCATGGGTCCAGCCTATTCGGGGGCGGGCCCGGCTCCGCTCCGACGCGGATAACCGGGTCAGTCGGTATGCTTGAGGGGGCGGCTGCGAGTCGTCGGAAATCAGGGGGCGCATGACCGGGGAACGCACACACTTGACCACCACCAATGCCTTGCTCCCCGACGCGGCCCTGCCGCCCGCGCTCGCCGTGCACACGATCTGGTGTGACGCCGACGCCCCGGAGTCCCCCGCCCGGCTCGTGTTCGCCGTGCACGTCGTCGGGCGTCGGGCCCAGCTTGCCGGGATCGCGCTGACCGCGGTCATGATCGGCCTCGCCTTCGTCTTTCCGTCGTTCTTCATCGCCGGCATCACCGTGGGCTGTGCCGCCGCACTGGGCGCCCTGGCGCTCACGGACCGGTTCGGCACCGGTTTCTATCCCGTCGAAGACACCGGAACGCTCGGCCCGCGCATCGTCAGCCCCGCGCCCGACCGCCGCGGGCTGTCGCGGCGCCGCGTGCGCTGGTTCTGACCGCTCTGTGGGCGGATGCCGCGGGCCGGGTAACGAAGTCGGTCCGGCCCGTGTTGTGCCGGTTGGGTGGCAGAGTACTGAGTAGCAGTGCTGGGTAGCAGTGCTCAAGTTGCCATCGACGACAGAAGGGTCACTCATGACGGAGTTGCAGATCGGCTACGCGGCCATGTTGGAGCAGTTCGCCCCCGCCGAGGCGGTGGCCCTGTCGGCCTACGCCGAAGAGCACGGCTTCAGCGGCGTGATGGCAGCCGATCATTTTCAGCCCTGGGTTCCGCAGCAGGGGCAGTCGAGCTTCGTCTGGAGCGTGCTCGCCGCGATCGCCGAGCGCACGACAGGTGACCTCGGCCCCGGCGTCACCGCGCCCACCTTCCGCTGGCACCCTGCGATGGTCGCCCAGGCCTCCGCGACCCTCGCGTCGATGTACCCGGGTCGGCACTGGCTGGGCCTCGGAAGCGGTGAGGCCCTGAACGAGCACATCGTCGGCGGCTATTGGCCCGAAGCCCCCGAGCGCATCAACCGCATGTTCGAGGCCATCGAGATCATCTCGAAACTGTTCACCGGATCGCTCGCCGGCAAGGACGTCAAGCACTCCGGCCAGTTCTACAAGCTCGAGTCGACCCGCCTGTGGACGATGCCCGAGGTCGCCCCCGAAATCCTCGTCGCGACCGCCGGACCGGTCACCGCCAAGCGCGCCGGCCGCCACGCCGACGGCCTCATCACGGTCGGCGCTCCGCTCGAGAAGATCTCGATGCTCTTCGGCAAGTTCGACGACGGCGCCCGCGATGCCGGCAAAGACCCGTCCACCATGCCGAAGGTGCTGCAGCTGCACATGAGCTGGGCCGAGACCGACGAAGAGGCCATGAAGAATGCCCTGCTCGAGTGGCCGAACGGCGGCATGAAGTTTCCGAAGGGGGACATCCGCTCACCGTTCGAATTCGAGCAGATCGCCAAGCTCGTGCGCCCGGAGGACTTCGAAGGTCGCATGGTCATCTCCGCCGACCCCGACGAGCACCGCAAGTACATCCAGAAGTTCGTCGACCTCGGCTTCGACCGCATCTACCTGCACAACGTGGGCCGTAACCAGAAGCAGTGGATCGACGTCTTCGGCGCGCAGGTGCTGCCGAAGCTCGTTCGCTAGTGCAGCTTCGCGTTTCTCCCATGCTCAGCGTTTTCGCCCTCGAGGGCTTCGGCGAGATCGCGGCCGGTGACGACCTCGCCGCGCTGATCGCGGATGCCGCCGCCGGCCTGCTGCAGGACGGCGACATTCTCGCCGTAACCAGCAAAATCGTCTCGAAGGCCGAGGGGCGTGCTGTCGCGGCCGCCGACCGGGAGCAGGCGATCACCGACGAGACCGTGCGCGTCGTGGCGAGCCGCGAATACCCGGGCGGGGTCACCCGCATCGTCGAAAACCGGCAGGGCCTCGTGATGGCCGCCGCCGGTGTCGACACCAGCAACGCGCCCGACGGGGTCGTGCTGCTGCTCCCGGTCGACCCCGATGCCTCGGCCCGCGCGCTGCTCGAGGGGGTTGTCAGGGCGACCGGGCTGCGCCTCGGTGTCGTCATCACCGACACCGCCGGTCGCCCCTGGCGTGAAGGACAGACCGACATCGCGATCGGCGCCGCCGGCGTGCTCGTGCTCGACGACCTGCGCGGTCAGACGGATGCCTCCGGCCGCCGCCTCGAGGTCACCGTCGCCGCCGTGGGCGACGAGATCGCGGGCGCCGCCGACCTGGTCAAGGGCAAGACCAGCGGCAACCCCGTCGCGGTCGTGCGCGGGCTGGGGCACCTGGTGGTGTCGACAGCGGATGCCGCGGCATCCGTCGTCGGGGCTCGCGCCCTGCAGCGCCCGAGTGCAACGGACATGTTCCGCCTCGGCACCGCGGAGGCCTACGCCGAGGGGTTCGCCGCGGGCCAGGCCGCCGCCGCGCGCTGAACCCGCCGCCACCAGTTGCCCCCCCGGGCGAACCGGCGGAGCTCAGGCGGGATAGTACCGGCCTGATCGACCCTGCTCGGTAATTCCGCGCGTCGCGGCGCTGCTTCAGCAAGCCGGCACTCGTTGTACTAGGTGCCGGCTGGCCAAACGAGTGCCGCCACTCCCGGAGGGGCCCGAAGGCGTGAGCCCTACAGCGAGATGGTCAGCTTCTGGATGAGGCCGCTCTCGGCGTTCAGCTCGAACCGGTAGCTGAGGTCGACGCTGCGGCCGGGGAAATTGCCCTCGATGCGGTTGACCACGGTCGTCGCGGCGTCATCGCTCCCGACGCTCAGCCGCGTGGTCGTGTACTCGAACTCTGCTGCGGTGGCGGAAAGCCACCCGGCGATGGCCGCCTGGCCGGTGTAGGTCTTGCCGTCATCCACGACGACGGCATCGTCGACGAAGGTGAGGCTCGCGGACTGCGGGCGAGCGCTGACGCTGCGGTCGAGGTACGTGACGATCGCGGTCGCCAGCTCGGGGGACTGCGTGGCGACGGGCTCGGACGTGAGTGACGGTGACATGGGACCTCCTGGGCCGCTCATCTGAAAATCGGGTCGACGGATGCGTGCGGCCGACCCTTGAGGGTACCGCGGCGACCGTGTACCCCGCGTTGCCCCACATTGCGGGGGGTTGCACGACCCGCGCTGGTAGCTTTTGCGCATGGATGCAACTCTCGACGACAGGTCTAACCCGCAGTGAGCTGGGTGGTGGTCGTGCCGGTCAAGGGCAACCCGGGCGCCAAGACCCGACTCGAGGCGCTGCCCGAACGGGCGGCGCTCGCCGATGCGTTCGCGCTCGACACCGTTGCCGCGCTGGTGGCGGCATCCGCTGTCGAGCGGGTCGTCGTGGTGACGGCCGACGCCGCCCTGGGCGTCCGGCTGGCCGCGCTCGGCGCCGTGATTGTGCCCGAGACGCGTGCGGCGGGTGATCCGCTCAACGCCGCGATCGTTCAGGGGGCGGATGCCGCGCGCCGCCTGGCACCGACGGCCCACCTCGCGATCGTCACCGGCGACCTGCCCGCCCTCCGCAGCGATGATGTCGACCACGCCCTGCGCCTCGCCGCGAGGCACGAATGCTCGATGATGCCCGACGCGGAGGGGACGGGCACGATCATGCTGCTCGCGCGGGTCGGCGTCAGCCTCACCCCCCGGTTCGGGCTCGGATCCCGCGCCGCTCACGAGGCGGCCGGGCACGTGCCGCTCGAGGTGGCGGCGACCGCGAGCATCCGTCGTGATGTTGACACCCCCGCCGACCTCGAGGTGGCGCGAACGCTCGGCCTCGGCCCGCACACCGCCGCACTCCTGGCAGCGGATGCCCTCCCCGCCGGACAGCCCCGATGAACCCGGGCATCTGCGTGCCCAAGGGGCCATCTCTGCCACTTCGTGAGCGAGGTGTCACAGAACGCCCGTTGAGGGGAACGCGCCCGCCGCGAGTGGGCGCAAATAGCCCCTTGAATTCGCTTCGTGGGGCCTTTTGAGCCCACTCGCGCACACCATGGGGCCTTTTGAGCCCACTCGTGAGCGGGGCACGGGGTCACCTGCACCACCGCGCGTCAGAGTCTTCTCGCCGACGCTCGATGGCCACGAAAAGCACCTCGCGCATGCCATATTTGCGCCCTTGCTGTGCTCAAGTGCGCGCAGCTCGCTGCCGATCAGGCCTGCGACACCGAACTCAGGGTTGGGGCACTGGGCTGAGGCCCGCCACCGCGAGCACGGCGGCGGCGAGGGCCCGCGTGGTGGCCTCGTCGTGCATCCACAGCGGCACGGCGGCCGAGCGGATGCCGACGGCCGCGAGCTCGGGCAGCGCCGCGGCATCCGCGTCATCGACCAGCCAGGCATCTAGCAGGCCGCCGTCCCCGCGCCCGCCGTAGTGCAGCCCCACCGCCAGCGCGCTCGTCTCGACGCCGATCGTGCGCAGGCACGCGTCGGCCATGCCCCGCACCGCAGCTCCCCCGATGATCGGTGAGACGCCCACGACCCGCGCCGACGTCGCTGCCAGCGCCGCACGGATTCCCGGCACCGCGAGGATCGTGCCGACCGACACCACCGGGTTCGACGGCGGCAGCACCACGAGGTCGGCCCCCGCGATCGCCGCGAGCACCCCGGGCGCCGGAACGGCCCCCTCCAGCCCGCGCTGTACGAACTCGGTCGCCTCGAGCGACGCCCGGTAGCGCACCCACCACTCCTCGAAGTGGATCAGGTCGCCCGCGCGGTGCTCGCCGGCATCCGCCGCGAGGCGCACGTGCGTCTCGACCGGCTGGTCGCTCATCGGCAGCAGAGTCGCCCCCGGCTGCCAGCGCCGGCAGAGGAACGCGGTGACCTCGGAGAGCGTCGCCCCGCCGCGCAGCAGGTCGGTGCGCACGATGTGGGTCGCCAGGTCGAGGTCGCCGAGTGTGAACCACGACCAGCCGCGGCCGTAGGCGGCGATCTCCGCCGAGGCCCGGCGGGTCTCTTCGGGCCGCCCCCAGCCCTGCTCCTCGTTGATGCCGCCGCCGAGGGTGTACATGACGGTGTCGAGGTCGGGGCAGATGCGCAGCCCGTCGAGCCACATGTCGTCGCCGGTGTTCACGATCACGGTGACGGATGCCCCCGGCCGCGTGGCGGCGAGCTCCGCCAGCAGTCCGCGGGTGAAGCGGGCGCCACCGACGCCGCCGGCGAGCAGCACGATCTTCATGCGTGCACCGCCGAGAACGCGGGCGCCGCGAGGTCCGCTGCCGGGGCATCCGAAGACGAACCCGCTGAGCGCGGCGCCGAGAACACGATCACCGGATGCCCGTCGCGCGGGTGCTCGATGATGTCGCACTCGACCCCGTAGACCGCGCCGATGATCTCGGGCACGAGCACCTCGGCGGGGGTGCCGGCCGCGACCAGCCGGCCATCCTGCAGCAGCAGGATCTGGTCGCAGAACGCGGCCGCGAGGTTGAGGTCGTGCAACGCCATGATCGCGGTGATGCCGAGGCCGCCGACCTGACTGAGCAGCGACAGCTGCGCGCTGACATCGAGGTGGTTGGTCGGTTCGTCGAGCAGCAGCAGGCTCGGCCGCTGGGCGAGGGCCCGGGCGATCTGCACCCGCTGCTGCTGCCCGCCGCTGAGCGTGTGCCACATGCGATCGACGAGTTCCCCGGCGCCGACCGCCGCGAGCGACTCCGCCGCGACCGCTCGGTCGTCGTCGCCGCCGAAACTGCCGAGCAGGCGGGTGCGGTGCGGAATCCGGCCGAGCAGCACCACATCCTCCACGGACAGGTCGACGCTCGGGGCGGTGTTCTGTTCCAGCAGTGCGATGCGCCGGGCGGCCTCCCGCCGCGGCAGCGAGCCGATCTCGTCGCCGTCCAGGGTCACCGACCCGGTCGCGGGCGTGGCGAGCCCGCCGACCAGGCGCAACAGCGTGGACTTGCCGGCTCCGTTCGGCCCGAGCAGCCCGGTCACGGTTCCCGCGGCGACGGATGCGCTTACTCCCGCCAAAATGACCTGCTCGTCTATCGAGAACCCCAGGTTCTCAATCACCACGCCCGCGCTCGTTACGACCATGCGGAGGACTTCTTTCGTTTGATCAGCACTATGAAGACGGGCACGCCGATGAAGGCGGTGATGATGCCCACGGGCAGTTCCCGCGGATCGAAGATGGTGCGGGCGAGGGTGTCGGCCACCACCAAAAACAGCGCGCCGCAGACCGCGACGAGGGGCAGCAGGCGGCGGTGGCCCGGCCCGCTCAGCCCGCGCACGAGGTGCGGCAGGATGAGCCCGACGAAGCCGATGGCCCCGCTCACGGCGACCATCGCGCCGGTCAGTAGCGCGACCGAGCCGAGCAGCGCCCACCGGGTCGCGTTCACGTTGATGCCGAGGCTCGCGGCGGCGGTGTCACCGAACGCGAAGGCGTCGAGGCGGGTTGCGGCGAGCACCACGCCGGTGCCGACCAGCGCGAGGGCCGTGCCGCTGATGATGACGCTCTCCCAGGTGGCGCCGGCGACGGAGCCGAGCAGCCAATTGAGGATTTCGCGGTAGGAGTCGCCCTTGGCCGACCAGAAGATGATGAACGAGGTGCCGGCTCCGGCCAGCTGGGCGATCGCGAGGCCGGCGAGCACCGCGCGTGCCGGCGTGATCGTGCCGCCGACCCGGGCGATGCTGAGCGTGGCGAACAAGGCGAGCAGGGCACCGAGGAACGCGGCGGCCGGCAGGGCGAACCCGACCCCGAGGATGACGACGCAGACCGCGCCGAGGGATGCCCCGCTCGAGAGCCCGAGCAGGTATGGGTCGGCGAGCGGGTTGCGGGTGACGCTCTGCATGACCGCGCCGCTGATGGCGAGCCCGGCACCGACGATCGCGGCGGTCAGCACCCGCGGCAGTCGCAGCTCCCAGACGATCGAGTCGATCAGCAGCGGCACCGCCCCGGCCTCCGCGCCGCTCGGCCCCAGCCCCAGATGACCGAGGATGCTGCCGCTCACCTGCCCGAGGGCGACATTGGCCGGTCCGATGGTCACCGCAAGCATCACGACCAGCACGAGGGTGATCACGGCGAGGGCCAGCGCGAGCACAAAACGGGCGTGCGCGAGTGACCGAGCGGTGCGCGGAACCCTGCCCGGCGCTCCCGGCCCTGCCTCGCGCGTCACGCCACCCGTCGCCATTCTCAGTCCAGGTCGAATGCGGCGAGCTGGTCGATGGTTGACGCCGCGGCCTCCACGTTGCGGATGCCGGCTTCGGTGGCCGCGAACGGCAGCACGATGTAGCGCTCGTTCAGCACCGCGTCGAGGTTCTGGGTGGCGGCGCTGGTTTCGAGGTTCGTGATCTTGTCGGCGGCGGTGTTCCAGGTGGCATCGACGAGCACGATGACGTCGGGGTTGGCCTCGATGATCGACTCCCAGCCCACCGAACTCCAAGTGTCATGCACGTCCTGGAATATGTTCGTCAGACCGGCGGCCTCCATGATCATGGCGGGCGAGCCTATGCCCGCACCGACATATGGGGTGGTCGTGCCGCTTGAGTACCAGAGGGCGGTGGTGCCGTCGTCGCCAGCGGCCGGGTTCAGGGCGGCCAGGTCGGATTCGAGGCTCGACACCAGCTCGGTGGCGGCATCCGTCGCGTCAAAAATGGCGCCAGCCTCGATGATCTCGTCGAAGACGGTGTCGAAGGTGAGTGGGTCGGGCATGAAGTCGCCCTTGCAGGCGGCGGGGGAGACGTAGCTGCCCACCCCGAGCTCGGTGAGGCCGGCGCGCTCGCCGACACCGTCGGCGGAGAAGTTGGACTCCCAGCCGCCGTAGATGAAGTCGGGGGTCAGCCCGAGCGTCGCCTCCTGCCCGGGCACGAAGTCGCTGATCACGTTGAGATCGGCGCCTTCGTCGGTGAGGGAGTCCGGAAGCGGGCCGTCGAGAAACGCGGACCCCACGATGCGGTCGGAAAGTCCCAGCGCGAGCATCAGTTCGGTCGTTGACGACTTGATCGTCACGACCCGCTCGGGCGCCGCCGACACCGTGACGTCGACGCCACAGTTGGTGAGGTTCACGGGATAGCCCGAGCCGGCATCCGTCGCCGTGGCGGCCGCCGGGGCCGGGTCGGCGGCGGCGCACCCGCTCAGCAGCAGGGCCGAACCGGCCAGCAGGGCGAATGCGGTGAGCGCGCGAACAGGGCGACGTGTCATGAGACCTTTTCGAGTCGAGAGGAGTCGAGAGTGGGGGCAGGTGCGGGACTGCTGCCCAAATCCAGGTCAGCTCGACCGGTTATAGCCAACCGGCGGTCTGTAAGCAAGCCTATTCCAATCTGGACACGCAGCCAGAAATTGCTTGCCCGCGGGGCCGGGCGCCGACAGGATGCTTAACGCGCGCGTCACCAGCAGAAACATTTTCGAAATCCGCAGCCCAGATACTAGCCAGCACAGCATCACGAGCACGGCCCGAGCACCTCAAGCGAAAGGCACAGCATGAGCGAGACCTACCCCGACACCAACATTGTGAGGGCGGCCATCACCCAGGCCACCTGGACCGGCGACGAAGAGTCGATGATTCAGAAGCACGAGGGCTTCGTGCGCTCGGCCGCCGCGCAGGGCGCGCAGATCATCTGCTTCCAGGAACTCTTTCACGGGCCGTACTTCGGTATTGTGCAGGACGCGAAGTACTACGAGTACGCGCAGGCCGTTCCCGGCCCGATCGTCGAGCGGTTCCAGAAACTCGCGGCCGAGTTCAACATGGTCATCGTCGTGCCGATGTATGAGGAGGAGCGACCCGGGGTGCTCTACAACACCGCAGCGGTGATCGACGCCGACGGCAGCTACCTCGGCAAATACCGCAAGCACCACCTGCCCCACCTGCCGCAGTTCTGGGAGAAGTTCTACTTTCGTCCCGGCAACACCGACTACACCGTCTTCGACACGAAGGTCGGCAAGGTCGGCATCTACATCTGTTACGACCGGCACTTTCCCGAGGGCTGGCGGGCGCTCGGCCTCGCCGGTGCGGAGATCGTCTTCAACCCCTCCGCCACCAAGCCGGGCTTGTCGAACCGGCTGTGGGAACTCGAGCAGCCCGCCGCGGCCGTCGCCAATCAGTACTACATCGGTGCCAACAACCGCATCGGCACCGAGACCGGGGAGTTCGGCGACGAGGCCGTCACCTTCTACGGCAGCTCCTACTTCGTCGACCCGCAGGGCAATTACGTCGGCGAGGTCGCCTCGACAGATACCGAGGAGATCGTGATTCGTGACCTCGACCTCGGCCTGATCCGCCAGGTGCGCAACTCCTGGCAGTTCTACCGCGACCGCCGCCCCGACTCCTACGAGGAACTCGTCGCGCCCTGATCGCCCGCCGTTTCTGACTCAGCACCGAAGCAGAGGATGCCATGAAGACGCTCATCAAGAACGGCACCGTGGTCAACGCCACGGGTTCCGCCCTCGCCGACGTGCTCATCGATGGGGAGAGTATCGCGGCGGTGCTGGCGCCCGGCTCGACGCTGCTGGGGTTCGACGTCGAAGCCAATGTCGACCGGGTGATCGATGCCGGTGGCAAATATGTGATCCCCGGCGGCATCGACGCCCACACTCACATGCAGATGCCGTTCGGCGGCACCGAGGCCAGCGACACCTTCGAGACCGGCACCCGCGCCGCCGCGTGGGGCGGCACGACGAGCATCGTCGACTTCGTGGTGCAGTACGCGGGGGAGAACGTGCTGGAGCAGTACCGGAAGTGGCACGAGAAGGCATTCGGTCAGTGCGCCATCGACTATGGCTTTCACCAGATCCTCTCGGACGTACAGGACAGTTCGCTCACGGCGATGGACGAGCTCGTCGCCGAGGGCGTGTCGAGTTTCAAGCTGTTCATGGCCTACAAGGGCGTGTTCCTCAGCGATGACGGCCAGATCGTGAAGGCCATGCAGCGCGCGGCGAGCAACGGCAGCATGATCATGATGCACGCCGAGAACGGCAGCGTGATCGACCTGCTCGTGCAGCAGGCCGTCGCCGCCGGCAATACCGGCCCGCTTTACCACGGCCTCACCCGACCTTGGCAGGCCGAGGAGGAGGCCACGCACCGGGCGATCATGCTCGCCAACCTGACGGGAGCTCCCCTGTACGTGGTGCACGTGTCGGCGAAGCAGGCCGTGGACCAGATCGCCCAGGCCCGCGACAAGGGCCAGAACGTGTTCGGCGAGACCTGCCCGCAATACCTCTACCTCTCACTCGAAGACAACCTCGGTGCCCGGAGCGACGAGTGGGGCAGCTTCGAGGGTGCGAAGTGGGTCTGCTCGACGCCGCTGCGGGCAAAGTCAGAGGGCCACCAGCACCACATGTGGCAGAGCCTGCGCACGAACGACATCCAGATGGTCTCCACCGACCACTGCCCGTTCTGTATGAAGGGCCAGAAGGACATGGGCCTGACCGACTTTTCGAAGATCCCGAACGGCATCGGCTCGGTCGAACACCGCATGGACCTGCTCTACCAGGGCGTCGTCGACGGCAAGATCTCGCTTGAACGGTGGGTCGAGGTCTGCTCCACGACCCCGGCGCGCATGTTCGGCATGTACGGAAAGAAGGGAGTCATCCAGCCCGGCGCCGACGCCGACGTCGTGATCTACGACCCGAACGGGCACACCTCCATCGGCGTCGGCAAGACCCACCACATGAACATGGACTACTCCGCCTACGAAGGCTACGAGATCGACGGCCACGTCGACACGGTCATCAGCCGCGGCAAGGTCGTCATCGACCGCGGCGAGTACCTGGGCGCCAAGGGCGACGGCCGATTCATCAAGCGCGGCTTGAGCCAGTACCTCATCTAGGCCGGACAAGTAGAGGAAGCCCCATGGATTTTGGAGCAGTACTGCAGACCAACCCGCCGTCGGCCCGCACGGTGCAACTCGCCAAGCTGGCCGAGGCCCACGGCTTCAGCCACGTCTGGACCTTCGACTCGCACCTGCTCTGGCAGGAACCCTATGTGATCTACAGCCGGATCCTGGCCGAGACCAGCCGCATCATCGTCGGCCCGATGGTCACCAACCCGGCCACGCGCGACTGGACGGTCACCGCGTCTACCTACGCCACCCTCAACGAGATGTATGGCAACCGCACCATCTGCGGCATCGGCCGCGGTGATTCCGCGGTGCGGGCGACCAACGGCGCCCCGACGACCCTGAAGACCCTGCGGGAATCGATTCACGTCATTCGCGAACTCGCCAACTCCCGCCCGGTCGAATACAACGGCGCGACCGTGCGGTTTCCGTGGAGCCGCGGCTCGACCCTCGACGTGTGGGTTGCCGCCTACGGCCCGCTCGCCCTGAAGCTCGCCGGCGAGGTGGGCGATGGGTTCATCCTGCAGATGGCGGACCTCGACGTGGCCGAGTGGATGATCACCACCGTTCGGGCGGCGGCCGCGAATGTGGGCCGGGATCCGGCATCCATTAAATTCTGTGTCGCCGCCCCGATGTATATCGGCAGCGACTGGGCGCACATGCGCGACCAGTGCCGCTGGTTCGGCGGCATGGTCGGCAACCACGTGGCCGATATTGTCGCCAAGTATGGCGCCGATTCCCCGGTACCGAAGGCGCTGACCGACTACATCGCCGGCCGCGCCGGCTACGACTACAACCAGCACGGCAAGGCCGGCAACGAACACGCCGCCTTCGTGCCCGACGAGATCGTCGACCGGTTCTGCCTGCTCGGAACCGCGAGCGATCACATCGAAAAGCTGCGCGCCCTGCAGGCCATCGGCGTCGACCAGTTCGCCGGGTACCTGCAGCACGACAACAAAGAGGAAACCCTGCGCGTCTACGGCGAAGCGGTGATTCCCGCCCTCGCGGAACAGATCGTCGCCACCCAGAAGCCAGCGGCATGACCGAACGAACGCTGACACCAGAAAGGCGATGGCGGATACCCCGCCTCGCCCGTCCGGCGCTGCTGGGTGTTCTCGGGCTGGTCGCCCTCGCCGTGCTGTGGGAGCTGTACAAGTTTTTCGGCCCGAACAACGGTGTCCTGATCGGCGACCTCACCGTGCTGCCCCGCACGAGCGACCTCGCCATGCCGCACCTCGCCACGATGGCCCTGCGCCTGTTCGAGCCGGTGACCGGGGCGGCGACCGCGCTGCCGCTCTGGCTGGCCGTGCTGCAGGCCTGCGCCTTCACCCTCGGCATCGCCGCCGTCGGCTGGATCGTCGGGGTCACCGTGGGCCTTGCGCTGGCGCTGCTGATGCAGCGGTTCCGGCTGGCCGAGGCGGCCATCCTGCCGTGGATCGTACTGAGCCAGACCGTGCCGCTCATCGCGATCGCCCCGCTCGTGCGCCGCTGGGGCGCACAGGTGCAGCTCGGCGAGTTCGCCTGGGAAAACTGGATGTCGGTGGCCCTGATCGCCTCCTACCTCGCCTTCTTCCCGGTGTCGATCGGGGCGCTGCGGGGGCTCGTTGCACCCGATGCGAACCACGTCGACCTGATGCACTGTTACGCGGTCGGCTGGTGGAAGACCCTCTGGCGACTGCGCCTGCCGGCGAGCGTCGGCTACCTGCTGCCCGCGCTTCGGCTCGCGGCGGTCAGCGCGGTGATCGGCAGTGTCGTCGCCGAGGTGTCGATCGGGCTGCGCGGCGGCATCGGGCGGCTGATCGTGGAGTACGCCGGAGCGGCCGGCGGCGACCCGGGCAAACCCTGGGCACCCATTTTCGGCTCCGTGCTGGTCGGCCTCGTCGCCGCCGGTTTTGTCGGCCTGATCGGCCTGTTCCTTCGTCGTTTCCGCAGGGGAGAGGTCAACGCATGAGCACACTGAGCAACTCGGCAGTGCCCGCGGTCGATGTGCCCGCCGTTGATATACGGAGTGTGGGCCGCATCTTCCCGGGGCGCAAGGGGGCATCCGTCACCGCGCTCGACAATGTCAGCCTGACCGTTGCACCGGGCGAATTCGTGTCCCTGATCGGGCCCAGCGGATGCGGCAAGAGCACCCTGCTGAGGCTGATCGCCGACCTCGACGTGCCCACGAGCGGCAACATTCGGGTGTTCGGCAAGCCGGCCCGGCAGGCCCGCATCGACCAGGACTACGGCATCGCCTTTCAGCAGGCCGGGCTGCTGCCGTGGCGCACGGTGACCGGCAATATCGAACTGCCGCTTGAGCTGCACGGCGTCGACCGGCCGGGCCGCCGCGCCCGCGCCGCCGAACTCATCGAGCTGGTCGGGCTGACCGAGTTCGCCGGGAGCTATCCCGACCAGCTCTCGGGCGGCATGCAGCAGCGGGTTGCGATCGCCCGGTCGCTCGCCGAACGGCCGAGCCTGCTGCTGATGGACGAGCCGTTCGGCGCCCTCGACGAGATGACCCGGGAGCGCATGCAGAACGAGCTCGTGCGGATCTGTGCCGAAACCGCCGCCGCCGTGGTCTTCGTCACGCACTCGATTCCCGAAGCCGTGTTCCTCTCCAACCGGGTGGTGGTGATGTCGCCGCGACCCGGGCGCATCCGCAGGGTCGTGCCGGTCGGACTCGGGGCGATGAGGGACCGCGGGGAAGACCTGCGCGAAGACGCCGGCTTCTTCCGGTCGCTCAGCACGGTGCGTGACCTGCTGCACGGCGACGACGGTCCGGCGATCGGCGCGCCGCGGGGGGTGGAAACCCGATGAGCACCGCGACCGAGCTTCGCCGGGCGCGACCGGTGCAGGCCGTGCTCGCGCCGATCGTGCTCGGCCTCCTCGTGGTGCTGGCCTGGCAGGGTGCGGTGACCGCGTTCGCCATCAAGCCCTTCATCCTGCCGGCGCCGTTCGCGATCGGGGCGGAACTCGCCGCCAACCTGCAGAGCGTTCTCGCGGGCATGACCGTCACCGGCGGCAATGCCCTCGTTGGGCTGCTGCTCGGCGCGGTGCTCGGGGTGCTGCTGGCGATCCTGTCCGCGCTCGTGCGGGTGCTCGACGGCATGGCCGCCCCGATCGTGTCGTCGATCGCGGTCGTGCCGATCGTGGCTCTCGCCCCCGTGCTCTACACGATGTTCGGCGCCGGCGCCGAGACCGCGCGGCAGCTCGTCGCCGCGCTCGCCGTGTTCGTGCCGGTCTACTTCAACACGCTGCGGGGCCTGCGGCAGGTGCGCCCGGTGCACCGCGACCTCATGCGCTCCTACGCCGCGTCGAGCTGGCAGGCGACCCGCACGGTGACCCTGCCCACGGCGTTGCCGTTCGTGTTCACCGGCCTGCGCATCGCGTCGTCGCTTGCGGTGATCAGCGCCCTGATCGCCGAGTACTTCGGCGGCCCGGTCGGCGGCCTCGGCAAGTCGATCACGTCGGCCGCCGCGAGCAGCAACTATGGCCTCGCCTGGGCCTATGTTCTGGGCTCCATCATTCTCGGCCTCGTCTTCTACGGCGGCGCCCTCGGCATCGAAAAGCTTGCCACCCGACGCACCTAGTCTCGCTCCCTGCATCGCATTCATCCGCACAGCTACTGGAGGATTCACATGACACACCAGACCCGACGCATCCGTTCGATCGCCGGCGTGGCCGCGTTCGCGCTCGGCGCCCTCGCCCTGACCAGCTGCAGCAGCGGCGGCACCCCCGATGATTCGGCGGATGCCGGCGACCTCACCCCCGTCACCCTGCAACTGCAGTGGGTCGCCCAGGCCCAGTTCGCCGGCTACTACGCCGCGGTCGACCAGGGCTACTACGAAGACGAGGGCCTCGACGTGACCATCGCCGAGGGTGGCGGCGATATCGTGCCGCAGGACGTGCTCGCGGCCGGCGACGCCGACTACGCCATCTCCTGGGTGCCCAAGGTGCTCGGCTCGATCGAACAGGGCGCCAACATCACCGACGTCGCCCAGATCTTCGAGCGCAGCGCCACCACCCAGATCTCCTTCGCGGACAAGAACATCGAGACCCCCGCCGACCTCGCCGGCAAGAACGTGGGCAGCTGGGGCTTCGGCAACGAGTGGGAACTCTTCGCCGGCATGCAGCAAAACGACGTCACCCTCGACGACATCACGCTCATCCAGCAGGCCTTCGACATGAGCGGGTTTCTCTCCGGCGATATCGACGCGGCGCAGGCGATGACCTACAACGAGTACGCGCAGGTGCTCGAAACGATCAACCCCGACACCGGTGAGCTGTACCAGCCCGACGACCTCAACGTGATCGACTGGAACGACGAGGGCACCGCGATGCTGCAGGACGCCATCTGGGCGGATGCCGACCGGCTCGCCGATGACGCGGATTACGCCGACACCACGGTCAAGTTCATCAAGGCATCGATCAAGGGCTGGATCTATGCCGCGCAGAACCCCGAAGAGGCCGCCGGCATCGTCACGGCCGCCGGTTCGACGCTCGGCCAGAGCCACCAGCTGTGGATGACCAACGAGGTCAGCAAGCTCATCTTCCCCTCCGAGAATGGGGTCGGCCTGATCGACCAAGACGCGTGGGACACCACGGTCGAGATCGCCCAGGACACGACGAACGAGACCGGCGCGACCATCATCACCGACGACCCGCCGGCCACCGCGTACTCCAACGAGTACGTGCAGCAGGCCCTCGACGAGCTCGAAGCCGAAGGCGTCGACGTCAACGGCGCCGACTGGGAGCCCATCGAGGTCACCCTGGAGGAGGGCGGTAACTGATGACGAGCACCACGACAACCGGCACCGGTCTCAACGCCCGCACCACCCAGCTCGACCGGGCGCACGTGTTCCACTCCTGGTCGGCGCAGGCCGCCCTGAAACCGCTCGTCATCGCCGGGGGGCTCGGCTGCCGGGTCTGGGACCACGACGGCCGCACCTACCTGGACTTTTCGAGTCAGCTGGTGAACGTGAATATCGGCCACCAGCATCCGTCGGTGGTGAAAGCGATCACCGATCAGGCCGCGCTGCTCACCACCATCTCGCCGGCGACCGCGAATCTCGCCCGCGGCGAGGCGGCCCGCCGCATCGTGGCCCGCGCTCCCGAAGGCTTCAACCGGGTCTTCTTCACCAACGGCGGGGCGGATGCGAATGAGAACGCCATCCGCCTGGCCCGCCTGCACACGGGGCGCGACAAGATCCTGTCGACCTACCGCTCCTATCACGGTAATACCGGCGCGGCGATCGTGGCGACCGGCGACTGGCGCCGGGTGCCCAATGAGTACGCCCGCGGGCACGTGCACTTCTTCGGGCCCTACCTGTATCGCACCGAGTTCTGGGCGACCACAGAAGAGCAGGAGTGCGAGCGTGCCCTCCAGCACCTCGAACACGTGATCGTGGGGGAGGGCAGCACGTCAATCGCGGCGGTGCTGCTCGAGACGATCCCCGGCACCGCCGGCGTGATGCTGCCGCCGCCGGGGTACCTGCCGGGGGTGCGGGCGCTCTGCGACAAGTACGGCATCGTGCTGATTCTCGACGAGGTCATGTGCGGATTCGGCCGCACCGGCCGCTGGTTCGCGTTCGAGGGCTACGGGGTGGTGCCCGACCTGATCACCTTCGCGAAGGGCGTGAACTCGGGGTACGTGCCCACCGGCGGGGTGCTGATCTCCGACCCGATTGCGGCCGACTTCGACGAGACCGTGTTTCCCGGCGGGCTGACGTACAGCGGGCATCCGCTCGCCATGGCGTCGATCGTGGGCGCGCTCGACGCGATGAGCGCGGAGGGAATCGTGCAGAACGCGGCCCGCATCGGCCGGGACGTGCTCGCCCCGGCGCTCGCCGCGCTGCAGGCGAAGCACCCGATCATCGGCGCGGTGCGCGGGGAGGGCGTCTTCTGGGCGCTCGACCTCGTCACCGAGCCGGTCACCCGGCAACCCGTCGGTCCGGAGGTGATGGCCCGCATCAAGGCCGAATTGCTCGGGCGCGGACTGCTGCCGTTTGTGATCGACAACCGCATCCACGTCGTGCCGCCGTGCGTCGTGACCGACGCCGAGATCGCCGAGGGCATCGCGATCATCGACGAGGTGCTCGCCCTCGACCTGCTCGCCCCCTGACCGCTCGCGCCCTGTACCATTCGACGGAGTTTCGCCCCGAGAACATGCTTTTCGGCCGAAAATAGCCCGTTGTGAGGCCGAACTCCGTCGAATGGTACGGCGCCAGACTCACTGAAGGATCCCTGCCATGACCGTCACCACTCCCGCCACCCCGATCACCGCCACCCCGACCATCCCGCACTGGCGCGGCAATACGCCGTTCGCGGGTACCTCGACCCGCACCGCCCCCGTCTACAACCCCGCAACCGGCGCCGTGGCCAAGCTGGTCACTCTGGCCAGCGCAGCGGATGTCGACACCGTCGTCGCCGCGGCGCTCGCCGCGTTCCCGGGCTGGCGCGACAGCAGTCAGGCCAAGCGCCAGGCCGTGATGTTCGCGTTTCGGGAGCTGCTCAACGCCCGCAAGGGCGAGCTCGCCGACATCCTGACCGCCGAACACGGCAAGGTGACCGCTGACGCCCTCGGCGAGATCGCCCGCGGCCTCGAAGTCGTCGAGTTCGCGCTCGGCATGCCACACCTGACCAAGGGGGATTACTCCGAGAACGTGTCGACCGGCGTCGACGTGTACACGCTGCGGCAGCCGCTCGGCGTGGTCGGCATCATCAGCCCGTTCAATTTTCCCGCGATGGTGCCGCTCTGGTTCTTCCCGGTCGCCATCGCCGCCGGCAACACCGTCGTGCTGAAGCCGAGCGAGAAGGACCCCTCGGCCGCGAACTGGATGGCCGCCCTCTTCGCCGAGGCCGGCCTTCCCGACGGGGTCTTCAACGTCGTGCACGGCGACAAGGAGGCCGTCGACGCGCTGCTCGTGCACCCCGACGTGCAGTCGATCAGCTTCGTCGGCTCCACCCCGATCGCGAAGTACATCTACGAGACCGCCGCCGGGCACGGCAAACGCGTGCAGGCCCTCGGCGGGGCCAAGAACCACATGCTCGTGCTGCCCGACGCCGACCTCGACCTCGCCGCCGACGCGGCCGTGAACGCCGGCTTCGGATCGGCCGGCGAACGCTGCATGGCGATCAGCGTGATCGTCGCCGTGGAGCCGGTCACCGACGACCTGATCACCAAGATCACCGAGCGCATGAGCGGACTGCGGGTCGGCGACGGGCTGCGCGGCTGCGACATGGGGCCGCTGATCACCGAGGCGCACCGCGACAAGGTTGCCGGCTATATCGATGTCGCGGCAGCGGATGGGGCCGAGGTCGTCGTCGACGGACGCGGCGTTGAGGTCGACGGGGAGGCATCCGGTTTCTGGCTGGGACCGACCCTGTTCGACAAGGTCACCGTGGATTCGGCCGTCTACATCGACGAGATCTTCGGCCCGGTTCTGTCGATCGTGCGCGTCGACAGCTACGCCGAGGGCCTCGCGCTCATCAACCGCAGCCGCTACGGCAACGGTACGGCCATCTTCACCAACGATGGCGGGGCCGCGCGCCGGTTTCAGAACGAGGTGCAGGTGGGCATGGTCGGCATCAACGTGCCGATCCCGGTGCCGGTCGCGTACCACTCGTTCGGCGGCTGGAAGGATTCGCTGTTCGGGGCGTCCAAGGCCTACGGCCCGGCCGGGGTCGACTTCTTCACCCGCGAGAAGGCCGTGACGAGTCGCTGGCTCGACCCGAGCCACGGCGGCATCAACCTCGGGTTCCCCCAGCACGACTGACGGAAATCCCGCCGGTTAAGTGGGGCGCGCGCTTTCTGCGCCCGTGTCGAAACCTCGCGAGCCGACTTCACACCCCGCCGCGCGGGTCCGAGGGTCGGCCCGCCAGGTTTCGATACGCGGGCGGTGGAGCGTGCCCGCTACTCAACCAGCGAATGGTCAATCCGCGGGCAGAGCAGCGGGGTGGTTACTCGGCGGGCAGCGGATGCGTGTGCTCGGCCTGCACGCGCGCCGCGCGCACGCGCAGCAGATCGACGACGGTGCGCACGGCGAGGCGTTCGGCCCGGTCGGGGCGCATCAGCGCCACGATCTGCCGCTCCGCTTCGACGCCGCGCAGCGGGATCAGCACGAGCCGGCCGGGCCGGCCGCCGCCCGAGGTGTACCGCGGCACGAGCGCGATGCCGAGTCCGGCAGTGACAAATGACTCGATGAGTGAGAGGTCGGCGAAGCGCTGCGCCATCGAGAGTCGGGTGCCGGCCTCCTGCTCGATCGCCTGCAGCACCCGTTCAAACGGATACCCGTCGGTCACTCCGATCCAGGTCTCACCGTCGAGGTCGCGCGGCGACACCCAGGTGCGGCCGGCGAGGCGGTGCCCGACCGGCACACCCACGTCGAGCGGCTCGGTCATGAGCGGAGCCACCGTGAGCCCGCGCCCCGCCCACGAGAGGGCGCCGCGCATGGAATGGGCGAGCACGATGTCGAAGTCGGCGGTGAGGGCGGGAAAGTCGCTGAGTTCGGGGTCGTCGTCGGCGCAGTTGAGCACGAGGCCGGTGACCGCGGCCAGGTCCCGGATCACACCGGGCAGCAGCATCTGGCCGGCAGTCGGAAAGGTCACGAGGCTCACCTCGCCGGTGGCGTGGTTGCGGAATTCATCCCAGAGCGCGGTCGCCTTCGCGAGGGACACCGCGACATCCGCTGCGCTGCGGGCGAGGGCCCGACCGGCGTCGGTGAGCACGAGGCCCCGGCCGCGGCGTTCGGTCAGGGGCAGGCCTGCCTCCCGTTCGAGCACCTTGAGCTGCTGGGACACGGCAGATGGCGTGCGGTGGGTGGCCGCGGCGACCGCGGTCACACTGCCGCGGTCGGCGAGTTCGCGCAGGAGTTCGAGTCGCTGCACGTCCATCTCAGTTCAGCTCCATTCCCTCACTCTAACGTTTAAGACAAGCTACATCTAGAGTGCAGAACAATGCGATTGTGGTGAATGGTCTGGCGTGGTCAACTGAAGGGTCAACACGAGCAATGGCGCCTCCGTGCACGGCCACTCCACCCCCCTTCGAAAGGCATTTTCTCGTGTTCGTCCTCATCGCAGTCATCGTCATCGTCGCCCTCACCTCCCTCACCGCCCTCGTCGGCGAGGTGTCCCGCGACGGCTACCGTCAGCTCCCCGAGCGCAACCTCGTTCGCGCCTTCTAGCCGCGCGTTTTTAGCTGAAGCACGCTGCTGCCGCCGACCGGTACAGTATTTACTGTGACGGATACACGGCAGCAGCTCATCGACTACATCGCGGCCGAGGCCGTGTTCCATGGGGACTTCACCCTCACGAGCGGCAAGAAGGCAACGTATTACGTTGACCTGCGCCGCGTGAGCCTCGACCACCGCGTCGCGCCCCTGATCGGGCAGGTCATGCTCGACCTGATCCAGGACATCCCCGATGTCGCGGCCGTCGGCGGCCTCACCATGGGCGCCGACCCCATCGCATCCGCGGTGCTGCACCAGGGTGTCGCCCGCGGCGCGAAATATGACGCCTTCGTCGTGCGCAAGGAACCCAAGGACCACGGCCGCGGCCGCCAGGTCGAGGGCCCCGACCTCGACGGCAAGCGCGTCATCGTGCTCGAAGACACCTCGACGACCGGCGGATCGCCGCTGGCCGCCATCGAAGCCCTGCTCAAGGTCGGCGCCATCATCGCCGGCGTCGCCGTGGTCGTCGACCGCGCCACCGGCGCCCGCGAAATCATCGAAGCCGCCGGCTACCCCTACTTCGCCGCCATCTCCCTTGAGGACCTGGGACTGAGCTAGTGCCCCGCGACGACGATCGCGACGGCGATCTGGACTGGCTGAGCGCGCAACTCAGCGACGATCCGGTCGAGCCGACTGCGGCACCCGAGCCGACAGAACCGGCGACGGATGCTCCGGCGCCAGCCCCGCAGAACGACGCACCGATCGCGGCCGCTCCGCCAGAGGCGGCCCCCGCTCCCGGGCCGAACGCTGAGCCTGAGCCTGAGCCTGAGCCTGAGCCTGAGCCTGAGCCTGAGCCTGAGCCTGAGTCTGAGTCTGAGTCTGAGTCTGAGTCTGAGTCTGAGTCTGAGTCTGAGTCTGAGCCGCTCGCGCCGACGCCGGCCGTGCATGCTCCTGCGGTTGCGCCCATCGTTCCGCAGGGCGAGGACGCGCCGGTCGTGCCTCCCGCACCATGGTGGACGACCCCGATGGTGTCGGCGTGGGCCCCGTCCACAGACGCTGGTGATCCGGCTGCACCCGTCGTTGAAGCCGCATCCGTCATCGCCCCCGAGCCCGCCGTTGAACCCGAACCCGAACCCGAATCGCGACCGGAAACGTTGTCCGAGCCGGCCGAAGGTGATGCGCCGACCGAAGTCATCACGCCCCCCGCCGTCGATGCGCCGACCGCCGTCATGCCGAAGCCGCTTGAGCCCCCGGTCACGCGTGCCCGCGCGGTGGACGCGTCGGAGGCAGCACCCGTCGCGGCCCTGCGGCACTCGTCCGGCCGTCGGGTCGGCATCGAGAGCAAACGTCCCCACACCCTGGTGTGGGTGCTGGCTGGAATCGTCGTGGTCATCGTTCTGGTCGGCCTGTTCTTCGTGGGGCAGCGACTCGGCGGCGGGGCGCCGGTCGCGGTCGCGACGCCCATGAGCACGCCGTCGGCGACGCCCACCCCGACTCCGACGCCCACCGCGGCGGCCGAGGTCACGGCCATGCAGTCGGCCGGCGTGCACCCGTGGAACACGCTCTTCGGCGGCGAATGCCTCGAACCCTACGACTCGCCCTGGGCCGAAGAGTTCACCGTGGTGGACTGCGCCGCCGCCCACACCGCACAGCTCGTCTTTCGCGGAACCTTCGATGGCGACGCGGCGACGCCCTTCCCCGGTGAGGCCGAACTCGCCGCGCAGATCAACGTGCTCTGCAGCGCGGTCGGCCTCATCGACCTCACCGCCGCGGCGACCCTCGCCGACGTGCAGGTGCAGGGCAGCTACCCGGTCACCGACGAGCAGTGGACCGCCGGCGAACGCCACTACTACTGCTTCGTGAGCCGCTCGAGCGGCGGGCCCCTCACCGCAACCCTCGCGGGCCCCGGCCCGACCGCCTGAGGCCATCTCGGGCGCTGAGGTGCGGACTTCGTGCCTTCCTGGGCGCGAGGAGGGCACGTTCTCCGCACCTCACCCCTGACGGCCGGGCGGCAGCATCCGCGCGCGGCTGCCGCTGCGCTGAGGTGCGGACTTCGTGCTCTCCTGGGCGCGAGGAAGGCACGTTCTCCGCACCTCACCCTCGCGAAGCCCGACCAGAGGCTAGATCTCGTCGCTCTCGATGAGCTCGCTCGAGACCAGTTCGTGCACGCCGGCGAGCATCTCGTCGGGACGGAACGGGTAGCGGCTGATCTCCGCGGCGTCGCTGATGCCGGTCATCACCAGGATGGTGTGCAGCCCGGCCTCGATGCCCGCGACGATGTCGGTGTCCATGCGGTCGCCGATCATGGCCGTGTTCTCCGAGTGCGCACCGATCTTGTTCATCGCCGAGCGGAACATCATCGGGTTGGGCTTGCCGACCACATACGGGTCCATGCCCGTCGCCTTGGTGATCAGGGCCGAGATCGCGCCGGTGGCGGGCATCGGGCCGTCCGCGCTCGGCCCGGTCGCATCCGGGTTCGTCGCGATGAAGCGGGCGCCGCCGAGAATCAGGCGGATCGCCTTGGTGATCGCCTCGAACGAGTAGTTGCGGGTCTCGCCGACCACGACGTAGTCGGGGTTCGTCTCGGTCATCACAAAACCGGCCTCGTGCAGCGCGGTCGTGATGCCGACCTCGCCGATCACGAACGCAGAACCGCCGGGCATCTGCTGCTTTAAGAAGTCGGCGGTGGCGAGGGCGCTCGTCCAGATGCGATCCTCGGGAACATTGAGCCCGGATGCCTTCAGCCGCGCGCTCAGGTCCCGCGGCGTGAAAATGGAGTTGTTCGTCAACACCAAAAACGGCGTGCCGGTGTCGGTCCACTGCTGCAGTAGCTCGGCAGCACCGGGAAGCGGCGCGTTTTCGTGCACGAGCACACCGTCCATGTCGGTGAGCCAGCATTCGATTTCGTCTCGGCGGGCCATGGTGGCGTTCCTCTCGTCGGGGTTTCAGCCTAACCGGGGGAGGTTTCCCCGAGGTTAATCTCGCCGCGCCACGTCACGGATGCCGTCCGCTGAATCATGTGGACGCTTGTTAGGCGGACACCCAGATGAGCTCGGCGGCGGCCGGTGACAGCTGGCGAATCTGGCCGTCGGGCAGCCGCACGGTCAGCGGCTCGACGACCGTCAGGGCTTCGACGACGGTCAACGCCGACCCCGGCCCGATCGAATCGGTGGCGAGGTCGCGCAGGATCGCCGAGTCCTTGTCGCTGATGCGCAGCACCCGTCCGCTGTGCCCGGCGGTGGCCTGGGCGAGCAGAATCGCCGGTTCCCGGGCGACCGCGCCGTTGGCATCGGGAATCGGGTCGCCGTGCGGGTCGTGCGCGGGGTGCCCGAGGCGGGCATCCATCGCGTCGAGCAGCCGGTCGGAGATGGAGTGCTCGAGAACCTCCGCCTCCTCGTGGACTTCGTCCCAGTGGAAGCCCATGTCGCGCACCAGCCAGGTCTCGATCAGCCGGTGCCGGCGCACGACGGCCGTGGCGGCGCGCAGTCCGGCGGGGGTGAGCATCAGCGGGCCGTATGGCACGTGGTGCAGTAGCCCCGCGGCCGCGAGCTTCTTCACCATCTCCGTCACCGATGACGGCGCAATGCCGAGGCGCGCGGCCAGCACAGAGGGGGTGATGAGGTTGGGCTGCCACTCGGTGTGGCCGTAGATGGTCTTGAGGTAGTCCTCAGCCGCGGGCGTGGACTGCTTCATTCCGGTCTCTTTCATCTGTGTCTATAACGGTAGTGGTCTGAACGGCCAGGCGGTCGCGGGTGGCTCGCCGGCGGCGGGCGATGCGGGGGAGCATGCCGCCGCGCGGGCCGAACAGGTAGGCCGCGAGGAACAAGACGGCCTGGGCGAGCACGACCGCGCCGCCGGTGGACACGTCGGCGTAGTAGCTGACGTAGACACCGGCGAGTGCGGCGACGGATGTTGCCCCCACCGCGAGCACGAGCATCCGCCCCATGCTTGCCGTCATCAAATAAGCCGTCGCGCCCGGAATGATCAGCATCGCGACGACGAGGATGATGCCGACGGCCTGCAGCGTGATGACGACCGTCAGGGCGAGGAGCCCGAGCAGCAGGGCGCGCAGCACGCGCACGTTGATGCCGATCGCGTGCGCGTGGGTCGGGTCGAAGGCCAGCAGGGTGAAGTCGCGGCGCTTGACGACGAGGATCACGCAGGTCAGCAGGCCGATGATGAACACCTGCCAGAGGTCGCCGACGCTCACGCCGAGCACGTTGCCGAACAGGATGTGGGAGAGATCGGTCTGGCTCGGGGTGACACTGATGAGAACGACACCGAGCGCGAACAGGGACGTGAAGACCACGCCGATCGCGGCATCCGATTTGATCTTCGTCGTGGATTGGATGCCGCCGATCAGCGCGACCGCGCCGATGCCGAAGATGAAAGCGCCGACCGCGAAGGGCCAGCCGAGAATGTAGGCGAGCACCACGCCGGGCAGCACGGAGTGGCTGACCGCGTCGCCCATCAGTGACCAGCCGATCTGCACGAGCCAGCAGCTCAGCAGCGCGCAGGTGACCGACGCGATCAGCGTCGTGAGCAGGGCACGGGTCATGAAGCCGTACTGCAGGGGTTCCATCAGCCAGTCGATCATGCTGCGCTCCCCACGTCCGACGGGACCTCCGCTGATTCGAACGCTCGGGCGAGCAGCGCCGGGGTCAGCGCCTGGTCTGGTGGGCCCTGAAAGAGGATGCGCCGCTGCAGCAGCACCACATCGTCGCAGAGTGCGGGCACCCCCGCCAGGTCATGCGTGGAGATGAGAATGGTGCGGCCCTCGTCGCGCAGCTCGTGCAGCAACCGACTGATGGTCGCCTGGCTCGTGGTGTCCACGCCGGCGAACGGTTCGTCGAGCAGAAGCAGCCGCGCGTTCTGGGCGATGCCGCGGGCCACGAAGGCCCGTTTGCGCTGCCCGCCCGACAGCGCGCCGATCTGCCGGTGAGCGAGGCTGGTCAGGCCGACCCGTTCGATCGCCTCGGCGACCGCCTGGCGGTCGGCGGCTTTGGCCCGCCGCGTGAAACCGAGGGTGCCGTAGCGGCCCATCATCACGACCTCCCGCACCGAGATGGGAAAGTCCCAATCGACCGATTCGGACTGCGGCACGTAGGCGACCTGGTTGGCCAGCCGGGCGCGCTTCGCATTGCCGTCGAACAGGCGGATGCTGCCCGCGTCCGGCTTCGCGAGCCCCATCAGCGCGTTGAAGAGGGTTGACTTGCCTGACCCGTTCATGCCGAGCAGGCCCACGATCTGGCCGCTGGCCACGGTGAGGGTGATGCGGTCGAGGGCCGTCACGTCGCCGTAGCGCACGGTCACGTCGCGCACCTCGATGGCGGGGCCGGTGGTACCGGGTCGCGGGCCGGTGTCGGTTTCGGTTTCGGTAGCGGGGGTCACGGCAGTGCTCATTCGGTCAGCCCTTCCACGATGGTGCGGATGTCGTAGCGCAACAGCTCGAG
Source organism: Cryobacterium melibiosiphilum (assembly GCF_003602235.1). GTDB lineage: Bacteria > Actinomycetota > Actinomycetes > Actinomycetales > Microbacteriaceae > Cryobacterium > Cryobacterium melibiosiphilum. The sequence continues at coordinate 7,663 of NZ_QZVS01000092.1, read as the reverse complement.
GTAGGTCGGAACCGGGTCGCCATCGCTCAGGGAGTCGACGTAGAGCGTGCCGCCGAGGCGCGCGCCGGACTCTTCGGCCACATTCTGCTGCGAGGCGTCGCTGACGGTCGACTCGCAGAACACGGCCGGCACGTTGCGCTCCTTGACGGTCTCGATCAGCGCGACGACCTGCTGCGGCGTGCCCTGGCTCTCCTGGTTCACGGCCCACAGGTAGCCCTCGTCGAGTCCCACGTCGCGGGCGAGGTAGCTGAAGGCGCCCTCGCAGGACACGAGCATGCGCTCGGCCTCGGGGATCTCGGCGACCGCGGATGCCAGCTCCGCAGACAGGGCCGTCAGCTCGCCCGTGTAGGCGGACGCGTTCGCCGCGATGTCGGCCGCGGCATCCGGTGCCAGCTCGGTCAGGGCAGCCGCGATGTTGGCGACGTAGATCTCGCCGGCGGTGGGGGACATCCAGGCGTGCGGGTTCGGGGTGCCTTCGTACTCGCCGACGCTGATGTTGATCGGGGTGATGCCGTCGCTCAACGTCACGGTCGGCGCGTCGAGGCCCTCGGTGAACTGCTCGAACCACTTTTCGAGGCCGAGGCCGTTGTCGAGAATGAGGTCGGCGTCCTGCGCGCGGGTCAGGTCAGACGGCGTGGGCTCGTAACCGTGGATTTCGGCGCCGACCTTGGTGATCGACTCGACCCGCACCGCGTCGCCGCCCACCTCGCGGGCCATGTCCGCGAGCACCGTGAAGGTGGTCAGCACGAGGGGCCGGTCGTCGTCACCCGCCCCGGACCCGGCCGGGTCGCCGGCATCGACCGCCGCGCCGCATCCGCTCAGGGCAACGGATGCCCCGAGCAGAACGGAAACGAGGGCGGTGCGGCGTGCGAATTTAGGCATACCGAAACCCTAGCCAAGATTTAGGCGTGCCGAAAGCCCTTACCCTTGGGAGGTGACTGATGCGCTGAACCCGACCGAGCCGAACCCCACGCCCGAACTGACGACCTACGGCGTGGGACCCTGGACCGGAGAACTGCCGACCGAGAGCTACTACGACCCCGAGCTGCTCGAGCGCGGCGACACCCGCAACGTGATCGACCGGTATCGGTACTGGAACATGGCCGCGATCGTGGCTGACCTCGACGAGCACCGGCATCCGTTCCATGTGGCCATCGAGAACTGGCAGCACGACATGAATATCGGCTCAATCGTGCGCAGCGCCAACGCGTTCGCCGCCGATACCGTGCACATCATCGGCCGCAAACGCTGGAACAAGCGCGGCGCCATGGTCACCGACCGGTACCAGCACGTGCTGCACCACCCCGACGTGGCCGCCTTCGTGGCCTGGGCCGAGTCCGAAAGCCTGCCGATCATCGCGATCGACAACGTGCCCGGTTCGGTCATCATCGAAACCTTCACCTTTCCGGAGCGCTGCGTGCTGCTGTTCGGCCAGGAAGGCCCCGGGCTGAGCGAGGCGGCCATCGAGTCGGCGGACGCCGTGGTCGAGATCAGCCAGTTCGGCTCCACCCGGTCGATCAACGCCTCCGCTGCCGCCGCCGTCACGATGCACTCCTGGGTGATGCAGCACCACTTCTAGGGTGGCTTTTTACCTCAACTTTCTCCCCACGGCGCAGGCGCAGGAGATACCGTGAGGTCATGACTGCGATCACTGACGATCTGCCCGCCCGACTGCTGCACGAAGAAAACGCCGCCTGGCAGGCGGTGGTGGCCGGCCGTGGCGGTGAATACTTCCAGCGCGAAATGACCGACGACGCCCTGATGATCCTGCCGGGCGCGATCGTGACCCGCGACAAGGTCGCCGCACACTTCGACGACACCGCCTCCTGGGAGAACTACGGCATCCGCGACCCCGCCATCATCCGCCTGGGCGATCACGCCGGGGTCGTCGTCTACCGCGCCGTCACCAAGCGCGGAGCCGAGGTGATCGAGGTCAACGTCTCGACCACCTACGTCTTCGTCAACGGCGGATGGCGCGTCGCGGCCCGCCAGCAGACCCCCGCCTAGCGAGCAACTCCTGCCAGCGACCGGCTCAGGGCCGCGTCGGCGTCCTTGAGCACCGCGGCGGCGATCTCGAGGCCCTCGATGCGGCCCAGCTGTACGTCTTCGTGCTCGATGTTGACGGCCATGTCCGGGTCGACCTCGTGCAGGGCCCGCAGGAACTCGGTCCAGTAGGCCGTGTCGTGGCCCTTACCGAGGGCCACGAAGTCCCAGCTCGAGTTGGTCGGCCATTCGTTCACCCACTCGTCTCCGCCGAGGCTCGTGCGATCTTCGTCGTCGCGCAGCCGGCGAAACCGATTGTCGAGCACGCCGTACACGGCGGCGGCCGGGTTCACCCGGATGTCTTTCGCCGCCGCGTGGAAGATCAGCGGGCCGAGGTCGCGAATGACGGCGACCGGGTCCATCTGCTGCCAGAACAGGTGGCTGGCATCGAGCTCGACCCCGATGTTGGTGGCGCCGGTGCGCTCGACGAGTTCGCGGATCCCGGCCGGGTTGAAGACCAGGTTCTGCGGATGCAGTTCGAGGGCCACCTTGACACCGTGGTCGCGGGCGAGCTGGTCGATCTCCGACCAGAGTGTGGCCGCGACGTCCATCTGGTAGTCGAGCTGGTCGAGCGAGCCGGAGTTCCAGGCGTTCACGATCCAGTTCGGTCGGGTCGCGCCCGGTTCGCCGCCGGGCAGGCCTGACATGGTCACCACGCGGGTCTGGCCGAGCGCGGCCGCGGCCCGAATCGAGCGACGGATGTCCTCGGCGTGCTTGTGCCCGATGGCCGGGTTCGGGTGCAGCGGGTTTCCGTTGCAGTTGAGACCGGCGATCTCGACATCGGTGCCGGCGAACTGGGCGAGGTAGGCATCCGCTGCCCGCGGGCTGGCGATGATCTCGTCGAGGTTGGGGATGTGCACCGGGGGCAGAAAACCGCCGGAGTTGATCTCGATGCCGGTCAGGCCCAGGGAGGCGACGACCTCGAGGGCCTCCGGCAGAGAGCGATCGTGCAGGATTGCGTTGTAGATACCGAGTCTCATCGGGCCATCTCCTTCTGGTCGACGGTGACCGTGTGTCCGTTCCGGGTGGCCGATTCGGTGGCCGCACTGAGGATCTCCATGTTGTGGACGCCGTCGTCGAAGGAGGCGTTGCGGGGCAGTGACGACGCCGGGTCGAGGCCGGCCACCTCGTCGAGAAAGGCGCGGGCCTGGTAGGCGAAGGCGTCGTTCTGGCCGAAGCCCACGCTCGGGGCATCCATGGCCAGGCCACCGGCCAGATAAGGATGACCCGGGCCCAGGATCACCTGCCGATAGCCGTTGTGCGTGGCCTGTCCCTTATTCAGGAACAGGCCGATTTCGGCCGGTCGGCGCTGGTCGAAGGTGGCCGAGCCGTTCTCACAGAACACCTCGAAGGTGAGGGTGTTGGCGTGGCCGGCGGCGACGCGGCTCACCTCGAGGCTGCCGACGCCGTGTTCGAATTCGGCCGAGAACGCGGCGTAGTCGTCGTTATCCACGGTCTCGAATACGTCGCTGACTTCGGCGTGGTCGTGCCCGACGACCGGCCCGATCGGCACCGGGCGTCGGGTGATCTCGGTGGCGAGCCGACCACCGCTGACCGAGCGCACGTCGCCGCAGAGAAATTCGGCGACGTAGGCCAGGTGGCTGCCCACGTCGGCGAGGGCGCCGGAGCCGGCGCCGCCTGTGAAGCGCCAGCTCATGGGGCCCATCGGGTCGGCGGCGTAGTCGGTCCAGTAGCGGCCGCTGAAGTGCAGCACCCGGCCGAGGGTGCCGTCCTGGATCAGCTGACGGATGGCGGCGATACCCGGCGTGCGGCGAAAGGTGAAGCCCACCCGGGCGACCGAGGAGGCCCGCGCCGCGGCCGCGGCCATCGCCCGGGCATCCGCCAGCCCATCGCTCAAGGGCTTTTCACACAGCACGTGCTTGCCGGCGGCGAGCAGGCCCTCCACCACCTCGAGGTGCAGGCGATTGGCGATGACGACACTCACCACGTCGATGTCGTCGGCTGCCGCGATGGCCTGCCAGGTGGCATCCGTGCGCTCGTAGCCAAAGCGCGCCGCGGTGGCCGCGCCGAGCTGCTCGTTCACATCGCCGATCGAAACCAGGCGCACCCGCGGAAGGACGGGACTGAACAGGGTGGGTGCGGTGCGATAGGCGGCCGCATGGGCCTTGCCCGCCATGCCTGCCCCGATGACTGCAACGCCGATGCTGTCGGACACTCGTGTCTCCTTTGACCTGGGTGCCGCGCACGGCACCGAGAATACTGAATTGGAGCGCTCCAATTGCAGCGCTCCATATAAGATAAGGACCACCACGCTCCCGTGTCAAGACTCAATCTGAATGGATGCCCCGTGTCCGACGACAAGCGGTCCGACGACAATCGACCGACCATCTACGACGTTGCCCGTCAGGCCGGGGTGTCGAAATCGCTCGTGTCGCTCGTGCTGCGCGACTCACCCGGAGTGAGCGAGAAACGCCGCACCGCCGTACTGCAGGCGATAACCGAGCTGGGCTACCAGCCCAGCCGTGCCGCCGCGACGCTGGCGGGCCACCACTCCCGCAGCATCGGCGTCATCATCGACGACTATCGCAACATGTGGTTCGTGGAGCTTCTCGAGGGAATCCGACACGTGATGGACGCCCACGGTTACCACGTCACGGTGAGCGACCAGCATTCCACCGGCGTGCTGCGCCAGAGCGCCCTGGACGGGTTCCTGTCGATGAACGTCGACGGAATCGTGTTCGCCGCAGAACCGGGAACCGAGGGCATCCGGCCCGTCGGGGTGCCCGTGGTTATCGCCGGAGCCCGTGACACCACGATGGTCGGCGCCGATATCGTGCGAAACGACGATGCCCTCGGTGCCCGGCTCGCCGTGGACTACCTGGTCGGGCTCGGGCATCGCCACATTGGGCACCTCACGGCCGCGGGCGGTTCGGCGGCGCGGCGCCGCGAGGGCTACCAGGAGGCCGTGCAGGCGGCGGGGTTGACCCCGCACCTGGCCGGACTGGGCGGGCCGGCCACCGAGGAAGGTGGCTACCAGGCCTGTCTCGCCCTGCTGCGGGCGGCTCCCGAGCTCACGGCGATCCTGGCCGCCAACGACACCATGGCCTTCGGCGCCCTCGCCGCCCTGAGCGAGCAGGGGCGGGCGGTACCGACGGATGTCTCCCTCATGGGCTACGACAATTCCCCCCTGGCCGCGTCCCGCTATCTTGACCTCACCACCGTCGACAACCGCAACTTCGACGTGGGAGTGCAGGCCGCCGAGACTCTTTTGGCCCGTATTACGCAGAACGACCCCGCCATACCGCCGATATCGATCCCTCCGGCGCTCGTCACTCGGTCCTCAACCGCGCCGCGATAAGATCTACTGTGACCGGCGATAATTTGCTCAATAGGCCCGAGACCCTCCTCCCCGCAGAAGTGGAGGTACTCGAGGCGCTGAGCCGAACCGGCAGGCCCGATCTCGCACGTGTTGCGGCGGCGCATCCGACCTCCTCCCTCGCCTGGGCGCTGTTGGCCGACAAGGCCTACGCCGAGGGCGGCATCCTCGAGTCCTACGCCTTTGCGCGCGTGGGCTACCACCGCGGACTCGACGCCCTGCGCAAGTCCGGCTGGAAGGGTGCCGGCCCCGTGCCGTGGCGCCACGAACCCAACCGTGGGGTGCTGCGCGCCCTGTTCGCGCTGCGCCGTGCCGCCGCCGAGATCGGTGAAACCGACGAGGTTGAACGCCTGGGCGCGTTCCTCGCCGACGCCGATCCGACCGCCGTGGCACAGATTATTGCGGCCGCCGTGTCGCCGGGCTCTGACCCGGCACCGCCGACCGAAGCTTTTGTTATTCGAGGAGAAGACTAAATATGACCGCGATCGTTTTGATCGGAGCGCAGTGGGGCGACGAGGGTAAGGGCAAGGCAACCGACCTGCTCGGCAGCCGCGTCGACTATGTCGTCAAGTTCAACGGCGGCAACAACGCCGGCCACACCGTCGTCGTCGGCGACGAGAAGTACGCGCTGCACCTGCTGCCGTCGGGCATCCTGAGCCCCGGCGTCACGCCGATCATCGCCAACGGTGTCGTCATCGACATCGAGGTGCTGTTCGAAGAGCTGGATGCCCTGAGCTCGCGCGGGGTGGACGTCTCCCGGCTGCGGGTCAGCGCGAACGCCCACCTCATCACCCAGTACCACCGAACCCTCGACAAGGTGACCGAGCGATTCCTCGGCAAGCGCCAGATCGGCACCACAGGCCGCGGCATCGGCCCGGCCTACGCCGACAAGATCAACCGCGTCGGCATTCGGGTACAGGACCTCTTCGACGAGAACATCCTGCGCCAGAAGGTGGAGGGCGCCCTGGGCCAGAAGAACCACCTGCTGGTGAAGGTGTACAACCGCCGCGCGATCGAGGTCGACGAGATCGTCACCGAACTGCTGACGTACGCCGAACGCCTGCGCCCCATGGTCACCGACACCGCCCTGCTGCTGCACGAGGCGCTGAACGACGGCAAGACCGTGCTCTTCGAGGGCGGCCAGGCGACCATGCTCGATGTCGACCACGGAACGTATCCGTTCGTGACGTCGTCGAACGCCACCTCCGGCGGCGCGGTCACCGGCTCGGGAGTGGCCCCGAACCGCATCGACCGCATCATCGCCGTGGTCAAGGCGTACACGACCCGCGTCGGCGCGGGCCCGTTCCCGACCGAACTGTTCGATGACTCCGGCGAGTTCCTGCGCGCCAAGGGCTTCGAGTTCGGCACGACGACCGGCAGGCCTCGCCGCACCGGTTGGTACGACGCCCCCGTCGCGCGCTACACGGCCCGCATCAACGGTGTCACCGACTTCGTGCTGACCAAACTCGACGTACTCACGGGTCTGGACAAGATCCCGGTCTGTGTCGCGTATGACGTCGATGGTGTGCGCGTAGAAGAAGTTCCGGTCTCCCAGTCGGACTTTCACCATGCCACCCCGATCTACGAAGAGTTCCCCGGCTGGACCGAAGACATCACCGGAGTGCGCGAGTTCTCCGACCTGCCCAAGAACGCCCAGGACTACGTGCTGGCGCTCGAGGCAATCAGCGGATCGCGCATGTCGGTCATCGGCGTCGGCCCCGACCGCGAGGCCGTCGTAGTCCGCCACGACCTGATCGACTAATTCCCTCAGCACCCACCGCGGGTCGATCGGCTTCGGCCGGTCGGCCCGTTCCTGTTCCTCGCGCTCGTCAGCCACCCGCCCCGAAGCGCTGGTCCCAATCTCGCTAGTTGAGATTTCGACAGGCTCAATCCGGCGGATTTCGACAGGCTCAATCCGGCGGATTTCGACAGGCTCAATCCGGGGGCCTGCGCGCGGAGCGCGCTGGTCCATCTCGCTGGTTGAGCCTGCGCGCGGAGCGCGCTGGTCGAAACCTCGTGGGCCGATCCACGGACCGGGGTGCGCGTTCGTTTAGGCCGCGCGGGGGCGTGGCGCCCGCTCCGCCGTCGCGGCTCAACCAGCGGGAGGGTAAACATTTCGCTGGTTGAGCCTGCGCGCGGAGCGCGCTGGTCGAAACCTCGTGGGCCGACCCTCGGACTGTGGGTGGGCGACACGCCCGGGGTGCGGCTTGTAATTGACCGTTGGTCGGGGGGTGCGTAATGTAATCACACGTACCCCACAGGTTCGGAAAGCTGTTCAGCTGC